>NZ_JBBDSR010000082.1:0-21776 GCF_040904845.1 Marinobacter sp.
ACTGCCCTGACACTGCAATAAATATGTATACTCGCTCGTTTACAGGCAGTCAGCGGGCAATGAAAATGTTTGGCAAGCCACGGGTTGAGGGCCGTCAGGGATCGTCAAAAACAGGGATGTTTTTGTCGAGCGTACATGGACGTATTCACAGCGTGTCCCGGAAGGCTGTACCCGCCCCCGGTCGCTACTCCCAAGCTCAAGATTTAACAGGCACAAACACCGGCGCCCCATCAGCTTCCACCGTAATCAGTTTCTGGCCATAGAGTCGTTCAAGCGCCTCCGGCACCAACATCCGCCCTGCCGGCCCCCAACAGGCATCACCATTGGGGTACAGTAACAACAAATGATCACACCAGCGCGCAGCCAGGTTCAGGTCGTGCAAACACATAAATACCGAGCGCCCATTCCGTGCCTGTTCTGTCAGCAACTGCAATACCGATACCTGATGGTGCAAATCCAGGTGGTTGGTAGGCTCGTCCAGCAACCAGGTGTCCGGTGCCTGGGTCAGTACCGTGGCGATGGCAACCCGTTGACGTTCTCCGCCGGAGAGGGTGTTTACAAGGCGACCGCTGAGATGGCCAACGTCCAGCTTTTCCAGCGCCTGGCGGGCAATCCGCTCATCCTCCCCGGACTCCATCTGCCAGGGCGACAACCAGGGGTGGCGGCCGATCAGCGCGGTTTCCAGAACCGTGGCCGGAAAGCCGTCCTGCCGATCCTGGAACACCAGGCCCAGTTGCTGTGAGATCTGCCGGCGTCGCAACTCGGTCAGTGCATGCTCACCCAGGCAAACAGAACCCTGGCGCGGCGACCGCAGGCCAGCGAGGGTGTGCAGCAGGGTGGTCTTACCCGCCCCATTGGGGCCGAGTACCCCCCAGACCTGGCCCGATTTCACTGTGAAATCCAGTGGCTGGCCATCGCCACGGTCGGGAATATCAATCACCAGATTTTTGGCCTGCAGCGGATTCATCAGCGGCTCCGGTACAGCAGGTAAAGGAAAGTCGGCACGCCCAGCAGAGCGGTAATCACACCCACCGGCAACTGCTCTGGCGCGATTACCACCCGCGCCAGGGTGTCCGCCAGCACCAGCAAGGTGCCACCGGCCAGGGCGCAGGCGGGCAGGATCAGGCGCTGGTCGTTACCCAGTACCAGGCGCAGCATATGTGGCACCACCAGTCCCACAAAGCCGATGCTGCCAGCCATAGTGACGGCGGTGGCGGTGAGCAGGCTGGCGAGGATGTAGATGGTCCATTCCAGCGGGCGCACAGCTACGCCCAGCGCTGCGGCCTGCATGGGGCCACGGGCCAGCACGTTCAGGCTGCGGCCCAGCGGAACCACCAGCAAACACACCAGAAACAGCAGAACCAGTGCCGGCCAGGGTGAGCGGGCATAGGACACGTCCCCCATTAACCAGTACAGCATGCCCGGCAGGCGCTGGGCCGGGCTGATGGCGAGCATCAGGGTAATCACCGCACCCCAGCCGGCGGCGACCACCACCCCGGTGAGCAACAGCCGTGACGGTGTCCAACTGCCGGTGCCGTGGGCCAGGCCGAACACCATCAGCGTGGACAGCAGAGCGCCGACAAACGCAGAGCCGGAAACGACCAGGCCGCCCAGGCCCGCCAGCATGGCCAGCAAGGCACCAACCGCGGCACCACCGGACAATCCCAGCACATAGGGGTCCGCCAGGGGATTGCGTAACAACACCTGCATCAGCGCTCCGGCCACCGCTAGCAAGCCGCCGGTGGCGAACGCCGACAGCGTGCGAGGCAGGCGCAGTTCCAGTACCAGGGTCTGCTGCAGGTTGCTGCCTTCACCAAGCATCACCGCCAGCACCTGCTCCGGCGGCACACTGACGCTGCCCGTACCCACTGACAGCATCATCGCTGCCAGGCCGGCCAGCACCAGAATCAGCAGCGGCTTGAACAGGGACCGGCTCACGAGCGCCGTCTCCAGTCAGCGCTTGGCACGGGCATCATCCAGTTTTTTACAGAACAGACGGGAACCTTCCAGCATGCGCGGGGTGGGCCGTTGCACCAGGGAGGGTGGAATAAAGTACAGGTTGTCTTTGCGGGTCGCTTCAATACCGGGGAACTCTGCCCAGCGAGTCAGCCAGTGGCGGTTCTCTTCCCCCATACCTCCGGCGAGGATGGCTTCGGGGTTGGCCCCAATCACCGCCTCGGGGCTGATCCGTGGCACCAGGCGTTCCAGGTCACCAAACACATTCACCCCGCCACAGAGTGTGATCACCTTACCGATAAGGTGATCATCGTTGACCGTCATCAGGGGTTCGTCCCAGACCTGATAGAACACCGGCACGGTGTCTGCGTCCTGATACTGCTGTGACAGTTCAGCCATGCCCTGACGAAAGCGTTCGGCTTCGGCGAAACCCGCTTCGTCAGTGCCCGCCAGAGTCGCCAGTCGCTCGATGGTATGGGACACCCCCTCAAAAGTACGGGGCTCAATCGAGAACACCGGCAGCCCCAGATCCCTCAGGGCCTCGAGTTGCTCCGGCGGATTGCCGGTGACCCAGCCAATGATCAGATCCGGCTCCAGCTGCATCAGCCGTTCCAGATCCATGCGGGTATGGCTGCCAACAGAAGTCACGTCTTTGGCTGCTTCCGGGTGATCGCTGTAGGCCACCACCGCGACCACTTTTTCTCCGGCACCGGCGGCCCACACCAACTCTGTGGCACCTGGAGACAGCGCCGCGATGCGGCTGGCCGGCTGATCAAGGCAGACCTCCGTGCCGGTATCGTCGGTGGCACACACCTCGTCGGCAAGTGTCAGCGCCGGCCACAAGGCAAGCACGGCGGCACCAATGACCGTCAATTGTCTGGAGACATTCAGCATGAGGCTGTCCGGTTATACGGGTTCTGGCAATCGTCATCGGCAGCGGCCCCCAAGGGGTAGGCCGTTGAGCCACCCTTGCGGGCGGATTCAAAGGCTTCCCGCTGCTTCGGTTCCAGTTGCTCGGCCACCCAGTCCATCAGCGGATGGTCCGGTCGGGTATGACCGCTGCCGGGCAGGCCATGGTCGATGATATTGCCGGCGAAGTCACGGGCCAGGGCACGAAGGGTGAACACGTCCGCCTCCCAGAAGCCCCGCTTGGCCGCCAGCAACGCGATGGCCTGCATATGGGTCTTGACGTGGACATTGTGCCCCTCCGCCAGGAACTCATCCAGACCCAGGCCATGACGGTCCTGAAAGTACACTTCGTTGACCTCGTCCCACATGCTGGAGCGCAGTACCTGGGGGCTGGTAATCTGCCACCCCCAGAGGTTGTCGAGGAAATCGCTGCCCATGGTGCGGGCTCCGGCATAACCATGTTCCATCAGTGGTGCCAGCCATTGCGGGTTGAGGTTGCGGGCGCGCAGCTCCACTTGCAGCGCGCGCTGCAGCGAATCGACCCGGGGGTTCTTCGGGTCGGCGTATTGCAACACCCGGTTCTGCGGCGGTTCACCGCGCAGGTGCTCCACGGCGTTGGACAGGCCGCCCTGGAAGTCGAAGCCGTCGTCATTATCCAGCAGGCCATAGAGGTGGCTGGCCCGGCCCAGATAGGTGTGGTTCACGGTATGCAACTGGCGGTCAAAGGCGTCATGGGCGGACTCGCCCTGATGACCCTTGCCGTACACATGCCCCATGCGGCGGCGGTAGGCATCGCCCAATTGTTCCCGCTCCTGCCAGGCACCGGAGCGGGTCGCCAGACGGTTGACGCCGGCACCGTAGGAGCCAGGTGCAGTGCCGAAGACTCGGTAGGCCGCCTGGGTACCGGCATCCCGGGCCGAGGCACCGGCCGCCAGCAATACCCGGGTGTCGGCCACCCAGCGGGCTGCCACGCCATTGGTTTCCAGAGTTTCGTTGCCCGGTTCGCGCATCGCCGCCGGCAACGTCGACAAGGCCTCTTCCAACGCATCCGCCAAGTCGGGATGTTCCGTTTTGATGGTGTTGGCGGCACCGGCCAGGGCGTAGCCGGACGCCAGGTCCAGCCATTCCAGCTGGCTTTCGTACAGATCACGGAACAGGCCCGAGGTGGTGAACACCACATTGCGCCGCTCCGGGGTATCGGTATCCGGCCCGGCGGGCAGGCGCTCCAGGCCCTTGACGATGCCCCGGCTGTTCCACACCGGGCGAACACCCAGCAGCTTCAGGCCAAAGGCGATCATCACGCCTTCGTCCCGCACAGTGTCCGAAGCCCAGAGCACCAGAGCGTCGCTCTCACCCTGTGTCCTGGTATTATCGGCCATGGCTTCAACCGACAGCTCTTGCGCCAGGGACCAGGCCACGCGGGTCGGGATCAGGTCATCAGACAGCGCGTGGAAGTTGCGGCCGGTGGGCAATACCGCTGGCGTACGTAGCGGGTCGTTACCCTGCCCCGGCGCCACAAACCGGCCTTCCAGCGCATTGAGAAAGCTCTGGCGCTCCGCCGCCGGCGAGGCTTTCAGGTGCTCCCGCCACTCCGCTTGGGGGGTGCCCGCCTTGCCGGCTATGGAGTCCAGCATGGTGTCGACCATATCGTCATCCCAGTCCCGACCGAACACGTGCAAGCCCAGGGGCATGAAGTGTTCCTGCATATCAGTGACGTAGTGGCCGGCCTCGTGCACGAGCAGGTCCGGCGACAGTTCGTCCACGGAGACCTCATCCACGGACAGCCCCATCTCGCCGGCGATTTCCCGCTCCAGATCCTCACCGATGTCGAGCACCCGAATTTTCTCCCTCAGCAACTCCAGGGCCCGCTCCCGGGTCGGGCTTTCGGGCTCGTTGGCGGACTCCCAGGTTTCTACCAGTTGCCGCAGCTCCAGCAGGTCATCGTAGAGTTCGGTGGCGGCCAGCGGTGGTGTCAGGTGGCTGATCATCACCGCCAGGGCCCGGCGTTTGGCCTGTATGCCCTCACCGACACCGTCGACGATGTAGGGATAAATCAATGGCAAGTCGCCACCCAGCAGGTCCGGGTAGTCATCCCCGGTCAGGCCGGCACGGCGGCGGGGCAGGAATTCCCGGGTGGAATGACGCCCGACATAGACCAACGCATCCGCCTTATAGTGGTCCCGCAGCCAGTGGTAGAAACCCACGTATTGATGGGTGGGCGGGAAGGTGAGATTGGCGTGCAGTATTTCCTCATCCACTTCCCAGCCCCGGGGCGGCTGCGGCCCAATGTAAATATTGCCGAAGCGCAGGCCCGGGAAAACCAGCCGGTCGTCCACCACCATGGACTTCCCCGGCGCCTCACCCCAGCCCTTGAGGCCGGGAATACCGGTGTTAAGCAGGGCGTCCCGGCTGGCTTTCAGTTGATCCTGATGACCGCCTTCGTTCAGGCGTCGTTGCCAGAGGGCTTCGTACTCATCCAACTGCGCGAGGGCCTGTTGGCGGTTGGGATGCTGGAGGTGTTCGATCAAGTGACGCAGGTCACGGATACCCCGGTTCAGTAAGCCCGTCGCCAGGTCCTTTTCACCCAGACCATGGGCCTGTTCCAGGCGTTCGTGCAGGTAACCCAATGGGCCGTGAGCCATTTCCTGCTGTACAACGGCTGGCAAGGTGTCCAGGTAGCGCTGGTAGGTATCGCTGTCCATGGACGCAACCTGTCCAGCCATCTCCTTCAGGGCTCTGGGATCATCCGGCAGATTTACGCCACGCTGCTGGATCAGATCGTTGAGGGCTTCCGGGCTGTCTGGCAGCGGCCCGGTATCGTAGCCCTCGGTTTTCAGCCAGTTCAGCATCTCGTATAGGGAAGCGGGCACATCGAGATTGTCCGCGCCGATGTTCTGGCGGCCCGGGGGGTGGTTGTAGTAGACGATGGCCACGCGTTTGTCGGCGTTGTCCTTTGCTTGCAGGGTTTGCCAGCGTGCAAGGCGGTCGGCCACCGCTTCCACCCGCTCCTGCACCGGTTGCGTCAGAGTCAGGGCAACACCGGTGCGCTCATCAATCACTTCCGGCTCCGCCGTGGCCAGCACCATGGGCTGGCTGACGCCCTGCAACTCCGGCATGGCCAGCTTGTAGTGCACCTTGTCCGAGGGAATACCGTCTATGGATAGCTGCCACTGGCTGGCGGTACGGGAGGCCAGTCGCAGGCCTTTGATAACGGGCACATCCAGCCGGGTCAGCGCCTCGGTGACCTGGCGTCGGCCTTCACCGCCGCCAATCGTGAAATCCTGAAGGCTGATAATACCGGACAGGGTAGCCGGCCCCGTGACCTCGTCCAGGGTTCGCACGGCCTCCAGGCTGGCACCGCCCCAGCGGGACAGGACCGCAAAGCACTGGATATCCCGCGCTTCCAGGGCCTTGCAGGTGGCATCCAGCAGTGCCCTGTCGCCCGGGCGGTCGCCGCTGTCCAGGTCTAGCAGAGTGACCACCGGGCCGGGCTTGAGATGCAGATCCGCCGGATCATCGCTGGCTTCGCCGTTGCGGTAATAGCGAACCAGCGCCCGGGGTGGCAGTTCCGGCACTTCCAGATCTTCGCCCGCCTGCACCAGCAGCCAGCGCAACAACCCGTCCAGATGCTGCGGGGTGCGACCCTGGTAGAGGGCGCGCCCTTCCAGCCAGACAGCCTGATCCGGGAACGTCTGTTCCAAACTGGCCTGATGCTCCCGGACATCCGCTCCGGGGTCCGGGGCGGTCATCAGTTGGTTGAGAGTTGCGCCATCCAGATCCGCCAGAGGCTCTTGGCCACCCAGCCGGGACAGGCGCGACAGCCGACGGTCACCGTTGATCGCCAGAATGGGCAGGCTGTCGCTCGCCACGGCCTTCGGCACCAGCCGTTGCAGGCGTCCCACCTGATCGCCGAATACCGCCGCCAGTACCAACGCGTCCGCCTCGGACACCAGCGCGCGGATTTCCCGGTCTTCCAGGGTTGCCAATTGCTCCGGGGTTCTCAGCACCACCTCGTGATCCGGATGGCCCTCAAGAAAGCGCTCGGCACCCGCCGCCATCTCCGCCGCCGACCGTTCCGACACCACGCCAACTACCGTGGCACCGAATACCGGTGTCGAAACCAGCATCGCCAGCCCCAGGAGAAGGGCAAGTGCCGGACGGCTCATGTTCCGATCTGGATAGGTATTGGTCATGCCCTTGCCTCTCCGTGACCGATCAGATGTCGTAGCGTAAGGTCAGCATCGCGGTGCGGCCGGCGGCGATGTACTTACTGCCATCGAAACGCAATGCCGTGGCGTATTCCCTGTCCAGAACGTTGTCCACCGTCAGGCTGGTGGTCCAGTGACTGTCGATCTGCCATTTAGCCCGCAGGTCCCAGGTAGTGAAGCCGGCGATACGGTCTTCATTGTCGGCATCGTCGTAGCGGTAGCCCTGCCCCTTCACGGTGGTGCCCAGGGAAACCTGGCCAAAGGCCCGGTCCAGATCCACCCGGAACTGCTTGGCGCTGCGGCGACGAATGCGGTTGTCGGTCTCCTGGTTCCGAGGGTCGATAACCGAGGCGGCCGCCTGCAGGGTCCAGGCGTCCAGTTCCAGGCCAGCGCTGAGCTCGGCACCGCGGATGCGCGCCTCGTTTACATTGAATGGCGCGAAGCGTCCATCCTTCATGGTGAAGACAATCAGGTCGTCAGCGTCGGTCTGATAAATGGCGGCGTCCCAGAACCAGTGGCTGTACTGCCCGCCAACACCCAGCTCCAGGCTGCCTGCGGTTTCCGGTTGCAGGTCCGCGTTACCGAAACCGGGGAAGTAAAGATCGTTGAAGGTGGGTGCGCGGAAGGACGTGCTGTAGCTCACCCGGGCCCGGTGATTCCGGTCCAGGTCAACGCCCATGGCCACGGCACCGGTTTCCTCGCGGCCAAAGGCCTCGTTGTCGTCCGCCCGCAGGCTCAGTTGAAAGTCGGTCGGACCAAAATTCAGTAGCGCCTGACCAAAAATGGCGGCGTTGGTACGGCTGGATTCGTCGTATTCCGTGGTGCTGTCGACCTCGTCCACCAAAAGCTCGCCCCCCACGATGTACTCGTGACGACCGATGCTGATCTGGTTCTCCCAGCGGGCACTGCGGGTCTTGGTGTCGAAGGTGCTGTCGCCGAAGGTATCGCGGTTATCGGATTCGTCGAGGGATTCCGCCAGCAGGATACGGCTGCGCCAGTAGTCGCTGATGGGCGTGTCGAGACGGAAACCGAGGGTCTGGATGGCGAAGTCGGTGTCGCCGCCCTCGAATGCGGTATTACCCTGAGCCCGCATGATGACAACGCCGGCCTCCCCGCCGGAATCAAACTGGTGAGCCACAGATGCGAGGGCGGAACTGTTACGAAAGCCCTTGTCTTCGCCGCCTTCCACGATGGCGGTGCCGTCGGTCTCCAGATGGCTCGCGCTCAGGCTGTATGTCATCCGGCCTTCGGTACCGACCGCTCCGGCGACATATTCCTGCGTGTTGAAATTGCCGCCACCGGCCTGTACCCAGCCCTCATGGCCGGTTTCGGCACTGTGGGTAAAGGCCTGGATAACGCCACCCACGGCGTCGGCACCGTACAGGTTACTGCGGGAGCCACGCACAATTTCCACCCGCTCAATCATCTGCGGCGGGAAATACTGCCACGCCGCGCTGCCGCTGGTGGCCGAGCGCAGGCGCACACCGTCCACCAGGAAAACGGTGGACTCGCTGCCGGTACCCCGGGTGTACACACTGATATTCTTGCCAAAAGAGCCGTTACTGGTTATATCCAGCCCTGGCTGGCCAACCAGCAGCTCCTCAAAAGTCTGAGGCTGCAGGCGCTCAATGGCCTCTTCATCGATCACGGTGACAGAGGAGTCGCTTTCGCCCCGGGTTTTCGGGCCCAGGGTGGCGGTGACCACAATCGGATCCAGTCTGGATTCGGAAGATTCATTGCCCATAACGGGCTGGGTTGCGATCAACAGGGTTGCCGCAGACAGTGTCACGGCCGGTAGTGCGTACTTCATCTCAACGTCCTCATACTCGTGCACGCCCGCACGAAATGGCTTAGGTAATGACGTTGGGGCAGGCAACCAGGTGGCAAGAGAGGAAGCAGGTGTCCGGGGGGAATCCAGGTCGGGAGGAATAGCCGGCACCTGCCACACAGTCGCCCACCGCAACGTCTGGCAATTCCAGGCCGGTCTCCGGGCTCATGAGCGGTCTGCTTTGGGCAAACCCGGGTGATCGCCTTCCCATGCCCCAAGGGGCACAGTGGCGCATTCGATCACCGTTGACTCAATTACCGTTGCGGGGGCAGCGCCGGCATCTGACCGGCTTCCCGTTTCACCCCTGTGTCGCTTTGCACGGGGCACCTGAAAAAGTGCGGCAAGGCTAGCAATCGGTTAACGATTGGTCAATGACATTCCGCAAGCCGCCAGTGCCCGCGCCAGCCGTTCCCACTCCGCTTCGGAACCTGGCAGCCCCAACCGCACCGCCGGGGACTGATCGAACCGACGCACCAGAATGCCCTGCGTAGCCAGCCCATCCGCCAATTCCGCCGAGCGTAGGTGCTGAACGTAACGAAACAACAGAGTGCCGCTGGAACCGTCCAGGCCATGAGCAGCCAGGAGGCACCCCAGCCGCTGACTGTCCACCGCCAATCGCTCGGCGGTCGCGGCCTGCCAGCGCTTATCCGCCAAGGCCTGACGCATCACATAACGGGCGGGACCACTGACGGTCCAGGGGCCGATCGCGTACCGCAGGCGTTCAGCCAGTGCGGGCCCGGTCAGCACCGCGCCGGCCCGCACGCCCGCGAGACCAAAGAACTTACCGAGAGAACGCAATACCACCAGCCCTTCCCGCCCGGTCGCAAACCCCAGGCTGAGCTTCGGGTAGCCGTCCACGAACGCCTCATCGACGATCAGCCAGCCACCCCGTCGCTGTAGCCGCTGATGCCAGCGCAACAGACGCTCGGGGTCAACGGTCTGCCCGGTCGGGTTGTTGGGGTTGATCCAGACCAGCACATCCAGATCGTCCAGCCAGGAGTCGTCCTCACCGCTGACCTGTGGCCAATCCAGGCTGACCACATGATGCCCGGCACAGGACCAGCTATGGCCGTGCTCCCGATAGCCCGGGCTGGGGACGCCCACACGGCACGAGGGTCGCAACCGGGGCAACGCCATGATCGCCTCCTGGCTACCAGCCACCGGCACGCAGGCAGCGTCAGCGGGAGCCCCCGCCCACTGCCGCACCTGGATTTCCAGGCCATCATCCGGCTCCGGCAACCGTTGCCAGACCTCCGTCGGCAAATCCGGCACCGGCCAGCCGTGGGGATTGATACCGGTGGACAGATCAAGCCACTGCTCTCGGGGAATGCCCCAGCACGTCACTGCCGCGTTGAGTCGTCCGCCGTGTTCCGGTGGTGTCATGCCCCGATCCCCGAAAGCAGACCCGCCAAAGCAAACAGCGCAAGCACACCGAGCCACAGCCAGACGCCCATCCAAACTAAGCGGAGAGCGCCGTCCACCGTGTCCGCGCTGGCCGCTGCCCCCTGCCCCAGCACCGGTCTCTGTTTCACGCCCGTGGCATAGGGCGCGGGACCACCCAGGGATACCTCCAAAGCCCCGGCACCGGCGGCCATCACCGGCCCGGCATTGGGGCTGTCCCACTGCGGTGCCTGAGTCTGCCAGCAACGCCAGGCCAGGCGTGTGTTACCCAGCAGGGCATAGGTCAGCGCAGTCAGTCGGGCAGGCACCCAGTTCATGACATCGTCCAACCGTGCCGCGACTCGCCCGAAATACAGATAACGTTCATTGCGATAGCCCCACATGGCATCCAGCGTATTGACCATCCGATGCAGCAATACCCCGGGAATACCCGCCACCAGAAACCAGAACAAACTGGCGAACACCGCATCCGCCCCGTTTTCCAGCATGGATTCGGTGGCGGCGGCCGCTACCCCGGAGTCGTCCAGAGCCTTGGCGTCGCGGCTGACAATACGGCCCACCTGCTCCCGCGCGTTTTCCAGGTCGCCGCTATGCAATGCCTCCGACACCGCCCGGCCATGCTCCGTCAGCCCCCGGATAGACAGAGCGAGATATAGCACCACAACTTGCAGCAGCAGGTATGCCCATTCGTTAAACGTCCACCGCAACAACTCGGCCATCATCAGAACAGGCAACACGATAATCAGTACGCCCAGCAGACCCAATGAAAGCGACAGGCCTCTATGCATGGGCGAACGATTCAGCCACCGTTCCACCACTCCCGCCAGGCGTCCGAACCCTATCAGTGGATGCCAACGGCGTGGCTCCCCGAGCCAGCGATCCAGTAGCACGGCAAGAAGGCAAACAATCACGGAAAGAATAAAAGCGTTCAAATCAGCAGTATCTCTTCAATCAGGCCACTCCCGAAGTACATGGAGCGGTTGGGCATGGCTGGCCAAAACCCTGCGGAGCCATGGATGGCGGAGCGGAGCGTACAGGGAAGTATTCACAGCGTGTTTTGGCCAGCCATGCCCAACCGCTCCTCCCCCTTAGGCAGAAGGCTTACGAAGTCAGCGAGCAGTTTAACCGAGTCACCGCCAGCCTTGACACCTTTTCGGACCGGGTAGACCATTTGCTGTTTTCACCGGCCAGGAATCTCCAATGCCCCCTCTTCCTTCATGCTGGAACCAACCAGTTCCGAAACCCGACACACAGGTTGCACGGCTGGCAGCCGAGCGCCAGCAGGTGCTGACCAAGCCGCCGGGCTCTCTCGGCCAGATGGAACAGCTCGCCATACAACTGGCAGGTCTGCAAGGAACAGAGCGGCCAACGGTAGACCCGGTGCGGATCACTGTGTTTGCCGGCGACCACGGTGTATGCGAAGAAGGCATCTCGGCGTTTCCTCAGGAAGTCACGGCGCAGATGATCGCCAACTTTGCCGGAGGCGGTGCGGCCATCAGCGTGCTGGCCAAACAGTTGAATGCTTCGCTGGAGGTGGTGAACCTGGGCACGGTAGGCGAGGTGCCGGCACTACCCGACGTCCGGGATGAACAGATCGCGTCGGCAACGGCCAATCTGGCGGTGACCAACGCAATGACTGAATCCCAGGTATGTGCCGCCCTGGCCAGGGGCGATGCGGCGGCAGAGCGGGCTGCCAGGGCCGGGTGCCGGTTGTTTATTGGCGGCGACATGGGCATAGGCAACACCACCAGTGCCGCCGCCCTGGCCTGTGCCCTGCTGAACCAGTCACCGGAGCAATTGGTTGGTCCCGGCACGGGTCTGGACACTGCGGGAATTTCCCGTAAAAGTCAGGTGGTGGGCCGGGCACTGAAACGACACGGTGATAGTACCGACCCTTTGACGGTACTGGCTTCGCTCGGCGGCTTTGAAATCGCCGGGCTGGTTGGTGCGATACTGGGCTGCGCGGCGCGGGGCATTCCGGTGCTGGTGGATGGTTATATTGTCTCTGTCGCCGCACTGATTGGCGTGCACCAGCAGCCCGCCCTGCGGGATTGGCTGCTGTTTGCCCACCGTTCAGCGGAGCCGGGGCATGCCAGGGTTCTGGCAGCCCTGGACGCCAAACCCCTGTTGGATCTTGGCATGCGTCTGGGTGAGGGCAGCGGCGCGGCGGTGGCGGTGCCCCTGTTGCGGGCCGCCTGCGCACTGCACAACAACATGGCCAGTTTTGCCGATGCCGGTGTCAGCAACAAAGACCCTCAGCCCTGAAGGACGCTAATGAACAGCAGCACGACCATTGTGGATCTGATCCGTCACGGCGAGCCCGTTGGTGGTCCTATGTTCCGGGGCAGCCAGGACGACCCCCTGAGTGAAGCGGGATGGCGGCAGATGCATGCCGCCGTGTCCGAACACGATGTATGGGACCGGATCATCACCTCTCCGCTATTGCGGTGCCGCAAATTTGCGGAGCAGTTAGCAACTGAACGGGGGCTTCCCCTGGAGCAGGACGAGCGCCTGCGGGAGATCAGTTTCGGTGACTGGGAGGGCATGACCGCAGACGCGATCCTGGCGCACGACCCGGAGGCATTAACCCGGTTCTGGAACGACCCGGTTGCCAATCCGCCGCCCGGCGGTGAGTCCATGAGCGAATTTTACGCCCGGGTCCGGGCGGCTTGGCATCACTGGTGCCAGGAGGCGGCCGGCCAACGCCTCCTGGTGGTATGCCACGGCGGCGTCATCCGCATGATCCTGGCGGAGGTAATGGGCATTCCCCTGGCGCGGTCATTCTCGGCCCTGACGGTGCCTTACGCTTGTCGCAGCCGGGTGCGCATTGATCACTCCGAGCACGGCGTGCTCAGTTGCCTGCAAAGCCACGGCACCTGACGTCCATCACCCCTATCCATCACCCCTATCCATCACCCCTTGAGCCACAACGGCAGCCCTGCGACGGTCATTACCACCCGGTCACAGCTGGCCGCGAGGGCCTGGTTCAACCAACCCAGCTCATCGCAGAACCGGCGGGTCAGCGGGTCCATGCCAATGGTGCCCAGGCCCACCTCATTGCTGACGATCGCGGCGCTGCCAGGATAGTTCCGCAACGCTGCAAGGAACGCCTCGCGCTCACGATCGAAGGCCTCCTCACCAGCAAACAACAGGTTGCTGACCCACAGGCTCATGCAGTCGATCAACAGAAAGGGCGGACTGGCCTCATCTCCGTGGCTCTCCAGAACACTGGCCAGCCGCAGCGGCGCTTCCACCAGCCCCCAGTGGCTCGGGCGGCTGTCCACATGTCGTTTTACCCGCTGCGCCATTTCCTCATCACCCACCCTGGCGGTGGCCACATAGACCACTGCACTGTCGGATTCCGAGGCCAACTGCTCGGCCAACGCGGTTTTCCCCGAGCGAATGCCTCCCATAACGAGAGTTCGAGAAACGCCCATGATTGCTCCTTCGGGATCAAAAGGTGTGTTCAAAAAATGGCCTGATGTGACGCAGTTCACATTTACTCAACATGCTACAAACTATCACGTTACCCTGGAGAAGCGTCTTTCCGGGCGACCACAACAATAATGGAAATGCCTCAACAATAAAAAACGAATTGCCGGCCAGCCGGCGATGACGACGGATGAGAGGTTCACATGGACTATAAGAAACGCCCCATGCGTACAGCGTGGGCATTTGCTGGCGCGCTACTGATCACCGGCTGTGGCGGCGACTCCGGTGGCAGCGATGACGACAACCCGGCACAGGGACCATCAACACCCTCCGAAGATTCAGCCGTTGCCTCCGAGCAAGACACCTTCCGCAAAGATTCCCCCATTGACCGCTACAGGTTCGCCAACGGCTGTTACACCCTGGAGGCCCAGGGCCGTTACCTGAGCGCCGACCCGCAATCGGGTCAGTACTCCACCACTCGCAATGCCGACCAAGCCACCGCATTCCGGATGCGCCCCACCCGCCTCGGGGCCTACCTGATGATGTCGGGCTACCAACGCAACACCGGGGAAGTGGGGCTGTTTGAGCTGCTTGGCATCAGCGACCCCGCCGGTGAATTCCTGGATGATACCGGTAATTTCATTGGTGAGATTTCCTACCTGGTGGCCGGCCTTGGCGACACCACCAACCTGATCCTGGACCCGGTGGCTCCGCTGGGGGATGCGTTGCGCGCTATTGGTGAAAGCCTGGAGTTCACCGGTGATCAGATCGGCGACACTACCGTCAATCCCACGCTTGCCATGGTCAGCGCCCCCAGCGATCTCGCAGTATGGCAACTGCAGCGGCTGGGTGATGAGCAACGCTACACTCTGGCATCCGATGTCACCGGCCTGATGCTGGCAGCCACGGATGACGGCCTTGCCCTGGTGTCTCCTTCCGTCATTGATGAATCTGGTGCCTTCGCCCTGACGGAGGCCGAGGGCTGCGACGCCTACCCGGAAGCCGAGCTGAACGCTGAGGTCGTTGACTCTAAAGGCCCGGCCATCTATCTCAAGGACGTGGACCGTTTCCGCAAGGTCAAGGGCATCGACAAGGACGACGTCTTCGGCTTTGTCGACACCCATTCCCACATCTCCGCCTATGAGTTTATCGGAGGCCGGGTCAACTACGGCGCACCGTTCCACCGCTTCGGCGTCACCCACGCCCTCCATGATTGCGAGGCCGTCCATGGCCCCTGGGGCGCGACCGGGTTTGTGGAGCTGGCCACCAGTGGTATCGGCACCCACGACACCCAGGGCTGGCCCAGCTTCAATGACTGGCCTCGCTACAACTCCCTGCAACATCACCAGAGTTATTACCGATGGATGGAACGGGCCCACTTGGCGGGCATGAAGATCCTGGTCAATCACCTGGTGCACAACGAAATTCTCTGCCGCATCAACCCCCAGAAACAGAACGACTGCGACCCCATGGAATCCATCCTGCTGCAGATCCAGCGGATGTATGAGATGCAGGACTACATCGACGCCCAGCACGGCGGACCGGGGAAAGGCTGGTTCCAGATCGTCACCAGCCCGGCCCGGGCCCGCGAGGCAATCGGCGACGGCAAGCTCGCCGTGGTGCTCGGCATTGAGATGTCCAAGGTCTTCAAGTGTGGTGAATTCCTCGGCGTGGCCGAATGTACCCGCGAGGAAATCGTGGAACGATTGGACCAGTTCTACCAGCTAGGGGTTCGCAACATTTTCCCGGTTCACAAGTTCGACAACGCCTTTGGCGGCCACCTGCCGGACCTGTCCACCGGCATTGGCATCGGCCCGATTCTCTATGGTGGCAATTTGCTGGAAACCGGCCACCCGGTGGAGTTCGAAGAATGCCCCGAAAACGTTGAATACACCGGAGGTGAGCCGAACCAGAACGCCGACTTGCAGCCCTTCGGCCTGTTCGATCAGCTGCTGTACCAGATGGACTACCTTGGCGAGCGTTTCCCGGAAACCCCGGAAGAAATGGCTGAGCTCGACCCACGCCGGGGCACGGATCAGCTTTGTAACCGTCGTGGCCTGAGTGATCTGGGGGACTTCCTGATCAAGGAACTGGTGCGCCGCAAGATGATGATCGAAACCGATCACATCAGCCGCAAGGCCGCCGCGCGGATTCTGGAAATTACCCGGCCGCTGGACTATCCGGTGATCAACAGCCATGGCGGCTGGGGCGGTACCGAAGCACTGCGGGACCGGATTGCGGCCCAGGGCGGCATTACCGCGTCCTTCGGCGGCACCCGCGAAGACTGGGTGCGCAAGCTGACCCGGGATGGCAACCGCCCGCGCCGCGACGACCTCAAGGTGGGCCCTTTTGGCGGTGCCGGTTTCGCCTCTGACGTCAACGGCATCGCACAACTGGCTTCCAACCCCGGCACTGCTGAGGACGAAGCCGGTCTCTACCCGTTCACCTCCATTGACGGGCGGGTCCGCTTCGATGTGCAGCGCACCGGCGACCGGGAGTTCAGCCTCTACGCTGGCCGCGGTGTCGCCCACTACGGCCTGTACCCGGACCAGATCGAGGACATGATCCGCAACAGCGATGCCGATTCCGAACAGATTGACGATGCCATCGATCAGCTTTTCACCTCCGCCGAGGCTTACCTGCGGATGTGGGAGCGGATTGAACGCGCACCGCTTTAAGAACAAGAACAGGGACAAAACCATGAACAGTAAAACTACGCAAAACCACGTGAGGCAGCGGCGTTCAGCCCTGATTCCCGCGCTGACAGCAACGCTCCTGCTCTCTGGCTGTTTCGGTAACAGTGGCGGTTCGTCGGATGCCACATCCGGCAACAATTCCGGCAACAACAACGATGTCGCCGGGGACCAGGTTAACCGCTTCAGCGACGGCCGCACCTTCCTCGTGGAAGCCGGCGCGGATGCCACCCACGACATGGTCAACGCGATGATCCAGCTGCGCCCCGGTGACACCCTGGAATTCGGCTGCGGCTTCATCGAACTCAACCACGGGCTGCTGATCCAGGCCACCGAAGATGTGCTGGTCAAGGGCTGCGGCAAGGACAGCACGGTGCTGTCCTTCCGCGACAGCGATAACGTCACCGGTCTGGAAGCGCTGAACGTGCGCGGCATTACCGTACAGAACCTGACCATCGCCGACTCACCGGGGGACGCTTTCAAACTCAAGGGCGTGAAATGGGGCACGCTGCTCAATGTGCGCGCCATCTGGTCCGGCGGTGGTGAACCGATTACCGCCAGCAACTACACGGATCGGCTACACGTACAGTGCACCAACCCGCCGCTGAATGAAGGCGACCCCACACCGGATTACATCCCCAGCTCCGCCAGCGGTCGCTACGGCATCTACCCGGTGGAATCGGAAAACATCCTGGTGGCCAACTCCGAATCCGTCGGTGCGTCGGACGCCGGCATTTACGTTGGTCAGACCAACACCGCCATCATCCGCAACAGCCGCGCCGTGTATAACGTCATGGGTTTCGAGATCGAAAACGTCCAGGGCGGCGAGTACGACAACAACGTCGCCGAGTGCAACACCGGTGGCTTCCTGATCTACGACCTGGAGAACATCACCCAGTACGGCGACACTTCGGTGATGCTCAACAACCTGGCGCGTAATAACAACACCTACAACTTCGCCCACAGCGGCCTGGTGTCCGCGGTACCCCGGGGTACCGGTTTCATCACCCTGGGCTATGACAACATCGAAGTGTTCAACAACACCTTCGAGGACCACAGCACCGCAGCCGTGATCTACACCAGCTATGAGCTGATCGACGGCAAGGACAAAACCTCGGACAAGAAACTGGACCCATACACCGAAGGGCTTCACATCCATAACAACGTGATGCGGAATTCCGGTTACGACCTGCCGCCACCCAACTTTGAAAAGGTGCTGTTGGAAGGCCAGGTGGAAACCGTGCTGCCCACCCTGATCGGCCTGAAAAACATCACCAACCCCGGCAAGGGCGCGCACATTGTCTGGGACGGGCTGCTGGATGAGTTGGATGAGGACTGCCCCTACCCGGTGGACGCCAATGGCGAGCCCGTGCCGGCCGATGAGAATGGCAAGCCCATTCACACCAATCAGCACCCGAACCCGTCGTGCCACTACAACGCCTACAAGTTCGACGCCAACGGCGAGCGCAAGCTGCCGCAGTGGGGCTCATGCTTCCACGATAACGATCTGGCGGCCGACAGTCAGGCCTACATGAATTTTCACGGCACTCAGGGTCTGGAACTGGTTCTGGCCGCAGCCGAACAGGACCCCAGCATTCTCTCCCTCGAGGGACTGCAATCGGTACTGGAAGGGCTGACGGGCGTGGTGGCCGACACCGACAAATCGGTTCACGACTGCCAGGCCCGCTTTGGCAAGCTACTGCCACCGCTGCCCCGGGTGACAATCCCGCCGTTCGAACCCAGCGGCGCTATCGATCCGGCTCCCAGCGAGGACTACATCAACCGCCTGTGCAGCAAGCGCGGCAAGCCGGGCAGCGTCAACCGCGATGCCCTGGAGGTAAACTGCCCGACACTGGACCAGTACAACCTGTTTGCCGATCCCCACGATCCCCGCAGCACCCCGAACGATGGCGGCGTGCCCTTCGTGCTCAACAGCAAGCTGTTCTCCGACTACGCCACCAAATACCGGGTCGCCTTCGTGCCACCGGGCACCAAAGCGGTCTATGTGGATGGCCAGGGTGGCGGCAACGTCAATGGCACTATTCACTTCCCCACCGGCACGGTGATTGCCAAGACCTTCGCCTTTACCGATGAAAGCAAGGGCACCGAGGAACTGGTGGAAACCCGCCTGCTGATCAAACGGGTCAGCGAGAGTGGCAAGGCGTTCTGGGATGGCCCCACGTATATCTGGGAGGAAGATAGCCAAGGCCGGCCGGTGGCGAAACTCGCGCTCGGAGGCGGCACCCGCGCGGTGAGCTGGCATTACCAGGATCAGGTCACCGGCGAGCTGATGGCGGGAAGCACGGACAAATACGCCATCCCCAACGCCAACCAGTGCCTCACCTGCCACAGTAACGACGACGTCGAATCCGGCAGCGCGCCCATTGGCCCGAAACCCCGCAACCTGAACCGCGCCTATGCGCCGGAATCCGCCTTCATGGGGGCCAGCGGCCAGGGCGGATTTCCCCGCGTCAATCAGCTCAAGTACTGGCAGGACCAGGGCATTCTGATCAATGTGCCGAACCTGCAGATTGACGGTCGCGGCATTGCCACCAACATTGAACGCCTGCCCCACTGGAACCTCGCCGGTGACAGCGGCGAAGCTGCCGGTTCCGACGCCGATGTGGAAGCGCGCCTGCGGGCCTACCTGGAAGTGAACTGCCAGCACTGCCACAACGATCGTGGTGCCGCGTCCAATACCGGTTACTACCTGGATCACTATCGTAACGTTGACGCCGGCTACGGCATCTGCAAGAAACCCACGGCCACCGGCGGTGGTTCCTGCAGTCGCCAGCACATTGTGGTTCCCGGAGACGCCGACAGCTCCATCGTCTCCTGCCGCGTCACGGCCAGCGCCGATCCCCAGCGGCAAATGCCACCCATCGCCCGCAGTGTCACTCACATGGAAGGCGTGGAACTGATCAATTACTGGATCAATAACGTGGTGGACAGTGACTACGCCAATGGTGATGCCTGTGGCAACGGCAGTATCCTACAATCCTTAACGCCCTGATCTTCAGGATCAGGAAGCCTGATGGTTGTCCCGCCGGGCCCTGGCAGAGCGCAGCACGGTGCCCGAGCCGACCATTAAACGCTTTGAAACCACAGGGGAGATCTCCCTGCGTCAGTTTCTTATCCTGTGGAGTTGTGTTGACGACCTGACACTCTCGCCCCTCCGCTGCCCCACTGCTATATTGCACCCTGAGCACACCAAACCCGCCGGCCTTTCAAGGAGATTTCATGCAGGCAGAGCTGATCGATATCCGTAATCACCTGGTCCAGCACGCGCCGTTCGATGAAATGCCGGAGGCCATGCTCGACAAGGTCGTCGCCAGCATTGAGATCGCCTATTTCCGTGCGGGCGCGACCATCCTCGAATTTGGCCAGCGAAATACGTCGCTGTTCTACATCCGCAGTGGCGCGGTGGAGATCTATCGTCGCTCCGGCGAGCTCTACAATCGCATCACCGAAGGCGAGATGTTTGGCCAGTTTGGCCTGCTGATGGGCAAAAGCGTGCGCTTTCCGGCCAAAGCCATTGAAGATTGCCTGGTGTACCGCGTTCCGGATCAGATCTTCCAGCACCTGTGGGAAAACGATGAAAACTTTGCTGACTTTGTCGAGATTGAAGACCGCAGCCGGCTTCGCTCCGCGCTTTCCCGACGCGAAAAATCCAATGAGCTGATGACGTCCAAAGTCACCCGGCTGATCGCGCGCGCGCCGGTCTCCGCACCCACTACCGTGCGCCTGCAGGAAGCCGCCCGAATCATGACCGAACAGGGCGTATCGGCGCTGTTGTTGATGGACGAAGACGGTGACCGGCCAGAACTCCGCGGCATCATCACCGACCGGGACCTGCGTACCCGCGCGGTCACCGAAGCCTTGCCGTCGGAAACGCCGGTCAGCGAGATCATGTCCGACTCCCTGATCACCCTGTCCTCCGATGCTCCCATCTTTGAAGCCATGCTGACGATGCTGCATAACAATGTCCATCACCTGCCTATCTTCCACCGGGATGAGCCCCGGGGCATCATCGGGCTCTCGGATATCATCCGGTACGAATCCCAGAGCAGCCTTTTCGTGGTCAGCAACATCTACCGCCAGCAAAGCGTCCGGGGCCTCAAGGCCATCAGCAAAGACGTCAAGGACAGTTTCGTCCGCATGGTCAACGAGGGCGCCAACTCGCAAATGATCGGCAGCGCCATGGCCGGTATCGGCCGCAGCTTCAGCCAGCGGCTGCTGGAGCTCGGGGAGGAAAAACTGGGCCCGCCGCCGGTGCCCTACTGCCTGCTGGCCCTGGGTTCCATGGCCCGGGACGAGCAAATGATCGTGACTGATCAGGACAACGCTATGGTGATCGATGACGCTTTCGACCCGGCCCGGCACGACGCGTACTTCCGCGAACTGGCGGCCTTCCTCAGCGATGGGCTCGCGGCCTGCGGCTACACCTACTGTACCGGCGGCATCATGGCAACCAACAGCAAGTGGCGACAGCCCCTGGCGAAGTGGAAAGATTACTTGGATCTGTGGATCCGCGAACCCCGGGCAGAAACCCTGCTGCACAGCAACATTTTCTTTGACCTGGACGGGATCCATGGCGAGCTTGCCTTCGGGGAGACCCTGAAAAGTCTGGTCGCGGAGAAAGCCAGCAAGAGTCAGCGCTTTCTCGCCATGATGGCGCGCAATGCCCTGAACCGCACGCCGCCCCTGGGGTTTTTCCGCGATTTTGTCATGGAGCAGGATGGCGAACAGAAGAACATCATCAACCTCAAGCGCCGTGGCACCGCCCCGCTGTCCGACCTGATCCGCATCCATGCCCTGGCGTGCGGCTCCAAGGCGCAGAATTCCTTCGCCCGGCTCAATGCCATTATCGAAAGCAAGATGCTGCCCGAAGGCGCCGCCGAGAACCTTCGCGATGCCCTGGAGTTCATCGCCATTGTGCGTATCCGCCACCAGGCGCTGGCCCTGGAGGCCGGACGCAAACCGGACAACAACGTGAGACCGGAGGCCCTGTCACCGTTCGAGCGCCGCAATCTCAAGGATGCGTTCCAGATTCTCAGCAATGGCCAGAAGTTTCTGCGGTTCCGGTACACGGCCCCCGCCGGCCGTGAACTGAGATAGAGGCTCGCCAATGCCTTTCTCGAATCCGACCCGAGCCGCCACCGACAGCGCCGCCGTACCCGACTGGCCGTCGCGCCTGCACCAGCTGGCCCGGGAAGCCCGTAACCCGGCGCTACGCCGTTTTTACGAAGCCGGTTGTGTCCCGCCGGAAACGCCTCTTTCGGATGTGCCACTGGTCGCCCTGGATTTCGAGACCACCGGGCTTTCGCCTGATACTCACGCCATCGTGAG
>NZ_JBBDSR010000083.1:0-3606 GCF_040904845.1 Marinobacter sp.
TGGGTGCGGTTGCCGGCGGCGTCATAGCCATACGAGAGCACCGAGCCGTCGGGCTGGATCTCTTCAACCAGACGGTTCTGGGCATCGTAGCTATACCGGGTAGTGCCTTCCGGGTTGGTGGCGGTCAGGCGGTTGCCGACAGCGTCGTAGGTATAACGCTCTGTGGTGCCGTCACCGTAGGTTACCTGGGTCAGCCGCTGGCTGAGGTCGTAGCTGTAGCTGGTGGTCTGGCCATTGAAGTCGGTATGGCTCAGGCGGTTACCCGCAACATCGTAGGTGAAGCTTTCGATCTGCCCCATGGGCAGGGTGCGGGAGAGCACGCGGCCCTGGCTGTCGTAGGTCCAGCGCGTGGTGCGGCCTTCGGCGTCCGTCTGGGTCAGTTTGTTGCCAGCTTCGTCGTAGGTGTAAGTAGTAACACCGTCGAGGGCGTCGGTCACTTTCGTCAGGCGGCCCAGGGCATCGTATTCGTACTCGGTAGTACGGCCGTTCTGGTCGGTGCTCGCCGTGCGGCGGCCCAGAGCATCGAAAGTTTCTGTTACCGTGGTGCCATCGTGGAAGCGGGTCTGGGTCCGCTGGTCGAGGGCATTGTAGGTGTACTCTGTGGTATGGCCGTTGGCGTCGGTCTCGCGGATCAGGTTGCCGTCGGCGTCATAGGCATAGCTGTGGCGATTGCCCAGCGCGTCCACCACGGCGGTGCGACGGCCCGCCGCATCGTAGGTGGTCGAAATATCCCCCTCTGGCTGCCGTCCGGGTGATAGGTTTCCGTCAGCCGGCCGTAGGCGTCGTAGCCGTATTCGGTACGCTGCCCCAAAGCGTCGATACTGGCCCCCTGATCGCTCGCCACGTTGTATTCCGGGCGGCGGTTGTGCTGCCGTCCGGCCGGTTCCGTGGATTCTGCCGCAGAGCCAATGGCTGGATATGGCCGGTTTTGCTGTGGGCACGCCGTTTAAGGTTCGGGTGATAAAGCGGTGTTTGGTGATTACCCTGAACGGCAGTGCTTTTCAAAGATTCTGACCTTTTGATCCGCAGAACAGACTCAAATCAACATGTCAACGGCATAAAGCGTCTCGAAGCTTCTCATAAGAACGCTGGACCAAGCTTTCAACAACTTCCTTCTCAGACGGATGCACGTTAACCTTGAACTGCGGCCACATCTCTAAGTAATAAAGAAATCGTAGTATTTCTTGCGATATCATTTCACAACGATATTTTTTTGTTTGAGTTTCAGCATACTCCATCTCGCCTTCATGGTCCGACAGCCTATATGCCAAATCTTCCGCTTTATCACCAACAACGATGTCATTTTTTAGAATACGATCTAACTGTTTGTTAGCGGCATCACTGGACCCAACTCTTCGGTAAAGTGCTGATAAAAGAATTATGCCTTGGCCCACATGCCCCCACTGATCTATATTCTCATCATCACATTCAATGTCATTGACATAGCCTTCCAAAAACTCTATCGCCTCAGCTAAAAAATCTAACGCCACTAGATAATTAGCGAAGATAGCCGCCTGATGTAGCTGCTTCCCACTTGACGACTTAAAGTTATTTAAAAGGCTTTGCCTTGACCTCTTCATAAAAGCGTTGATCGCCACCCTTTCCGGCAAGATAATTTCGTACATAAAGTTACAACCTATTTTTTCTTCCCACCTAGAGGCAGCGCCACTGTGAGCGGAATATTTCGATCCGCAACGACTATAAACTCTTCTCCACTTCTCATGCGACTAGACAGAAATCCAAAATGTCCGCCGACTGACATGTTTTCAATCGCTGGAACTTGCCTTAATGATACGGAAACAGGGTAACCTCTCGGTCCACCCTCTCGAGTTTTGAAAAATGGATATTCGTCACACTGGTAGCCTGCCTTGGGAATTCGACATTCCGGCTTTGTTTTATACCATTTCCTATTTCCAGCTTTTACTTTGTCATACTTAAGAACTATAGTATGCGGCATCTGAGCATCGCGGATATGGTCTGCCATGTGAGGATTGTCCTGACCTACAATCAACAAATTCGCCCGTAAGCCGCACTTATTTTTCTTCCTAATACAAGCGCGTACTGACTTAAGGGCATGACTTGCCAGCTTGCCCGACTGTTTTATAGTCGTTGTTATCGCTCGGTTGACAAACATTCTTAATGCGCTAGATCCAACAGCACGACCACCAAGCTGTACCGTCGCGTTCATTCCTATGCTTAAATTGCCCAACGAGAAATTTCCTGTCGGATCAGTAAAGTTCGCCGGATCAGCATTGGCATACAAATACTTGTGCAGGGTTACGGGGTCTTGACCGTTCCCCATCCACGTATCCATCTGCGTAAACCGCCCAGCTCCCTGGTCGTAATACCGCGCCCGCAGATAGTACTGGTCCATGCTCGGATCCAACTGCTCCCCGGTATACCGATAGGCGTTCTCGGTGTCGCCGGAACTGGCCAGCAATACCCCAAAGGCATCGTAGTCGTAGCTGTCTGTTAAAGAGCCGCTCGCATTCGCCAGCGCCCGGGTGGAGCCGTGGCCGTCGTACAGGTAGTAAGAAGGATTGCCTGCACGGGTCTGCGAGACCAGGTCATCCCCGTAAGTGTAGCTCACCTCCGTGGTGCCGTTGGTTACCTCCGCCAGCACCTGGGCGTAGTCCCGGTTACTGTCCACCACGTAGTTCGTGGCCTGGCCATTTTCCGTCTTGCGGGTGCGGATGCCGTCGGCGTTGTAGCCGTAGCTGGCGGTCAGGCCCGGTTTTTCCACTTCGATGAGCTGGTTGCGGCCATCGTAGTGGTAGCGGGTGACCTGGCCGTCTTCCGTCTCGGTCAGGGTGTTGCCGTTGGCGTCGTAGCTGTAGCTGACGCCGCCCTGTTGGGTGAGGCGGTCGTTGTTGTCGTAGCTGTAGGCGGTGTGCACCCCGTTGATGATGCTGTAAGTGCGGTTGCCCACCTTGTCGAACTTGTACTCGGCGCTGTAATCGCCATTCACCGGGTCGGTGATGGTTTCGCCGGTCAGGCGGTACAGCTCGTCGTAGGTATAACTGGTGGTGCGGCCGCTGTGAGCCTCCTGCACCTAGGTACGGCGGCCGGTGGCGTCCAGGTTGTAGGCGTAGTCCGCCACGATCTGGTCCGCCGCATCCGTGGTGGTGAGGCGGGTCAGGCGGTTCTGGGCATCGTAGCTATTTCGGGTAGTGCCTTCCGGGTTGGTGGCGGTCAGGCGGTTACCCGCAGCGTCGTAGGTGTAGGTGGTTACCCCATCGAGGGCGTCGGTCTCACTAGTGACGCGGCTTGCGGCATCATAGGTGGTCCCAGTGTGGCAACGGCTCACTGCCTGTCTAGTGGATCCCTCAGGGGCATGAAAACTTTGTCCGAATGTTGGCTACTGCAAAAAAGGACTAAACTCTATACTATTCGCGAGTGATTTCTCTTAGGATGTGGTCGTATGGCCAGCGCAGAACAGATCAAAGCCTTGCTCAAGTCTCATATGAATGGGGATGACAGCCATTTTTATTCGGTTGCCATGCAGTTGGCTGCGCATGAAGCAAAACTTGGTCATGGTAAAGTGGCCATTGAGTTGCGCGAACTGATCAATGCGGCCAAATCTCAGTCTTCCATCACCTCTGACCG
>NZ_JBBDSR010000084.1:0-3578 GCF_040904845.1 Marinobacter sp.
TCGCGACTTACACAATACCGGATTCATCGTCCGTTTTCATTTATATCAAAAGGTTACGTTTCTACTGGTGTCTTAAGTAAGTGCCATTCGGGTCAGACCCCAATGCGTTTATAACGCAGGCGCGATGGCCAAATATCAGGTTTTGAATTGGCTTGGCTCCGTGCACAAACAGCACGTTAGCAGCGGGTAGATGGGCGCCGGATTCGGCGCCCACCTACCCTTCTATTACGGATTAAGCCGCCATTTGCCGACACATTTCAGCGCACTTCCGGCAAGCTTCTGCACAACGCTGCATCAAGTCGCCTTCACCTTTCTCGCATTCAGCGGCGCAGTCTTCGCACAGCTGAGCACAGGTCTGACAGATATCATTGCTGTTGTTTAGACCATAACTCATTGCTTTGATACAAAGGCGACAACTGTCCGCACATGCCAGGCACAGTTTGATGCAATTGGCTAAAGAAGCAGAACCTTGCTCAATGCACTCTGCAGCACACTGCTCACAAAGACGCAGGCACAGGTACAGCTGGGTAAGCGCGTCGTCATTTCGATTGTTCGATGTCATTGTGTTTCTCCTCATGATGCTGAACGCAATTGAAGCGAATGCTTCACAAACCATCTTAAGAGGTGGACCTAAGATCAGGTCAAATTTTTTCGCTGCCAATCAAATTAACGATTGACAAGGTTTGCTCAACAGATGCTCAATGCCTTTTTTAGTAAATAAAGACTTACCGCCATTGTTACCGAAGTGGCGGAAGAAGGCATCTCCAAACGCCCTGTCAGCCGGGTCTATGAACCGTATCCTGAATGCGCTCGGTGAAACCTGCGGCCTCGACTTCGTTCCGACCCTGAGCAGTCACAGCTTGCGGCGGGGCTACATTGAGGAAGGCCAACAGTTTTAGGAGAATGTCGCGAGCAACTTGATAACCCAAGTGGCCGACTTGGTCGAGAATATGAAGTAACGTTGGTGATTGAGAGGGCCGAGGCGAACAGGCTGGCCCGCCCGCTGGAACCAGGGAACGCCCTTAGTCAAAAACTAGCTTATTGGGGTCGACGATGGCTCACTCACCAACCAATGCCGTGGGAGCAGACAACCCTTTGGCTTTTGCTCTAATTTTTAGCGGGTTGCCATTTCTCAACGCTATTGTCGGCGAAGTTGGCTGTCCACACTGTGCCGTCGGCTTCCACGTCCACCGCCATCTCTGACTGGCCAGGGCCCTTGGCGGGGGTGCCGAAGGCGGTCAAGAACGAGCCCTCGCCCGTGAACTTCTGGATGCGGTCGTTGTAAAAATCGGCGACGAAGATATTTCCTTCAGGGCCGATGGCAATTGACGTCGCAGTGGTTAACCAGCCTTTGAATGGCCCGTAGATGCCCATGGCAAACGGCCCACCCCATTTACGCAGAAAGTCGCCTCCGGCATCAAACGCCTGGACGCGATTACCGTAGCCATCCGCCACATAGAGGGTGCCATTCTCAGCGAGTGCCGCATCGGTAGGGTAGGTGAATTCACCAGCACCCTTTCCCGTCTTTCCAGTCGTTCCCCACTGTTTCACGAAGGAACCATCCGCCCGCAAGTGCTGCACGCGATGATTGTAGAAGTCGGCCACGAAGAGGTCGCCATTGTCGGCAACGGCGACACCGCCCGGGGCATCGAACTGACCGGGGCCCGCACCGGGACCACCGATGATCTCCAGGGATTCGCCAGCCAGGCTGAACACCTGAATGCGGTCGTTCATGTACTCGGGAACGTAGAGTTTTTCGTCGTGGATGGTCAGGTTCATCGGTCGTCCGAGCTCGCCGGAGCCATCGCCGGCGGTACCGAATTCCCGTTTGAATTGCCCCTCGTGGCCAAAGACCTGGATACGCCCGTTGCGTGCATCGGAGACAAAGACTTCGGTGTTTGTGACGGCAATGCCGGTAGGGTCATTCAGTTGACCCGGGCCGCTGCCTTTTTCACCCCAGTGCCGGGTCAGTTCATAGGGCAGTTCCTGATTCCAGTTGATGGCACCGCCCGTCCAGGCGAGTGCGGCGAGCAGTACCAGAATAGCGGCGGCGCTGTAGCTCAACCATTTAGCGAATTTGATCATCTCTTGCCCTGACACCTAGAAATTGCGACGAAAGCCCACCCGCAGAATGGAGTCATCCTGAATGGCATTGCCGTTGGGGTCCTCCGCCACCGGCAGCTGTAACGTGCCCTCGACGATCCAGCGCCGGGTCACATATTGCAGACCCGGCGCCAGCAGCCACTGGATGCCGCCGGAATTGGCATCGGTACCGCTGCCTATCTCGTTGCGCTCACGGTGAATGAGATTGGATTCCAGCAGGGCATAAACGAAGCCCGGCGTGCCGGACATGCCTTTCAGGCTGTGCGGCCAGATGCGGTATTGCAGCGAGGCATCGAAGCGCGTCTCGTCGCCACGCGCGAAGCCGTCGTGACGCCCGTTTTCACGGTAGAGCAGCTGCGCGTCCAGCTGGTACTGCAGCGTCTGATAGGTGGTTACCACGCCGCCGAAGCCGTCCCAGGCGCCATCGCCGGTCTGTAGCGGTCTTGGCAGCTCGCCGAAACCATCGCGGTCGTTGTCATCGCCCGTGGGCGCGGTGACACCGAACACCGGCGCTATGCGAAAGGTGCCCCCGGTGAAGTCATTCTGGTACAACGTGTAACGACCGAACAGTGAAATGTCGCCGATGCCATCGGTGTCGCGCTCGACCCGACCCATCGGCGTGGTGACATCCAGTTCCTTGTTGAAAAAGTAGGGAACCACGCCGAACACCGCGAGCTTAGAGTTAACGCCATACCCCAGCACGCTGCCCAGGGCCTGCACCGACACATCGCGATCCAGGGACCCGCCGCCGGAGCGCTCCCGCACTACCAGTTGCTCGCGCCAGATGTATTCGTCCTGAGGCACCGGCAGGGCGGTGTTGAAGGTGTTGGGAGCGGCTTGCGCCGTGGTCCCGCCGGCCAGCAGCAGAGCGCCGACCACCACTGACACGACAATTGGATAGTTGTTACGGCGCATCCTTACCTCCTATATCACTGTCAGCCTCTGAGTAGGAGCGTAGTGTGAAACCGGCCTCCTTGACGGCCTGACGCGCCCGCGCCTCAGTGAGTGTCTTGCCCTCTTGCAGAGTCACGCGTACCACGCTGTCGGCGACATCGACCTCTATGTCGGTGACGCCATCGACCTTGTTCAGACGCTTCTCGATACCGAAGGCGCAGAAGGGGCAGGCCAGGCCGTCTACGCCGAGTACATAGTGATTGTCGGCAGCCAGGGCCGACAGACTGAGCAGTAAACCTGTGGTGAGAACCAGTAACTTTTTAAGCATGATCAATGTCCGGGCTGAGGATTCTCTTATAGCCTAGTACCTGGAGTTAGCTCCAGGTAAACACCTAATTCAGAGCAATCACAGCCGGGGGTCTCCTGTCAGTCGGTTGAATCGAGGCTCTCGATAATTGGACAGCCCTTGCCCGAGCCACGACAAAGGTTAAGCAGCGATTCCAGCTCGAGCTGCAGTCGTTCGAGATCCTCAAGGCGGGTTTTGATGTCTTCCAGTTTTTGCTCGGTGAGTTGTTGTACTT
>NZ_JBBDSR010000085.1:0-21433 GCF_040904845.1 Marinobacter sp.
GTAGCCTTTACCCGCCGAATGCCGGAATGCCGGTCTGGGCGCGCCCGAGGATGAGGGCGTGGATATCGTGGGTAACTTCATAGGTGTTAACGGCTTCCAGGTTCATCACGTGCCGGATCACATGGTACTCATCGGAGATGCCATTGCCACCATGCATGTCACGCGCGACCCGGGCAATGTCCAGGGACTTGCCGCAGTTGTTGCGCTTCATCAGGGAAATGGCATCCGGCGAGGCCTCACCGGCATCCATCATGCGTCCGAGCTGTAGCGCACCCTGCAGGCCCAGGGTGATCTCGGTCTGCATGTCCACCAGCTTCTTCTGGATGAGCTGGTTGGCGGCCAGGGGCTTGCCGAACTGCTTGCGCTCGAGAGTGTAACTACGGGCAGCGTGCCAGCAGAACTCGGCGGCACCGAGTGAGCCCCAGCTGATGCCATAGCGGGCCTTGTTCAGACAGCTGAACGGACCTTTCAGGCCTTCCACATCGAGTTTGTTCTCATCGGGGCAGAACACCTCGTCCATGAAGATGGAGCCGGTTTCCGAGGCGCGCAACGAGAACTTGCCTTCGATCTTGGGTGCGTCCAGGCCCTTGGCCCCGCGCTCCAGGACAAAACCGGTGACGACACCGTCAAGTTTGGCCCAGACGACAAAGACATCGGCAATGGGTGAGTTGGTGATCCAGGTCTTGGAACCGCTGACCAGGTAGCCGCCGTCGACCTTTTTGGCTCGGGTTTCCATGCCGCCGGGGTCGGAGCCGTGGTTGGGCTCGGTCAGACCAAAGCAGCCCACCAGCTCACCGGAAGCCAGCTTCGGCAACACCCGCTTTTTCAGCGCTTCCTGGCCAAATGAGTGAATCGGATGCATGACCAGCGATGACTGCACGGAAAGGGCAGAGCGGTAGGCCGAATCGACGCGTTCCACTTCGCGGGCGATCAGCCCGTAGCACACGTGGTTGAGGCCCGGGCCGCCGTATTCTTCCGGCAGGGTGGCACCGAGCATGCCCAGCTCGCCCATGTCGGTGAAGATGGAGCGGTCGAATTTCTCGTGACGGTTCGCCTCGGTGATGCCAGGCATCAGGCGCTGGTCACAGAAAGAGCGGATGCTGTCCCGAACCTGACGCTCGGTCTCATCCAGTTGCTTGTCCAATTGCAGCAGGTCATCCCAGGGTGCGGAAGCCATGGTGTTCTCCTCAGAAAATTAGTCAGTTGTTCGTTCAATCTGTTGCTCTTTCAATAACCATAGCAATGCCCTGGCCGACGCCAATGCACATGCTGATTAATGCGTATCGACCGCCACTGCGCTCAAGCTGGCGCGTGGCCGTCAGCGCGATCCGTGCGCCGGATGCCCCCAGCGGGTGGCCAACAGCAATGGCACCGCCGTTGGGGTTCAACCGGGAATCGGTCGGGTCTATGCCCAGTTTGGTGGTGCAGCCGAGAACCTGGGCGGCGAACGCCTCGTTGATCTCGATCACGTCCATATCGTTGATGCCCAGACCGGCGCGGGCGAGAGCCTTTTCACTGGCCGGCACTGGGCCGTAACCCATCACCTTGGGCGGAACCCCGGCGATGGCAGCGGATACGATGCGGGCGCGGGGGCGGATGCCGGCTTTCTCGCCGGCTTCGCGGGAGCCCAGGATCAATGCGGCGGCACCGTCGTTAATACCGGAGGCATTGCCGGCGGTTACTACGCCACCTTCAAACAGCGGTCGCAGACCCGCCAGCGCTTCGGCGTTGGACTGGGGGCGCGGGTGTTCGTCATTATCCACACTCAGCGGTGGCTTCTTACGCCCCTGGGGCACGTCGATCGCCAGTATCTCTTCATTATAGAAGCCGTCTTTCAGGGCGGCGTCATAGCGCGCCTGGCTCTGGGCGGCAAAGGCATCCACAGCCTCACGGCTCAGGTTCAGTTCCCGGGCAATGTTGTCGGCGGTTTCGGGCATGGTGTCTGCGCCGAACGCTGATTCGATACGGGGGTTGGGGAAGCGTGCGCCGATGGTGCTGTCGAAGGCCCGGAAATCGCGGCTGAACGGACTTTCGCTCTTGGCCATGACAAACGGCGCACGGCTCATGCTTTCGGCACCGCCGGCCACGAACAGGTCGCCTTCGCCACAGCGAACCGCGCGAGAGGCATCAATGATTGCCGCCAGGCCAGAGCCGCACAGGCGGTTGACCGTCAGGCCGCCGGTTTCCACGGGCAGGCCGGCCATCAGGCCAGCGTGGCGAGCCAGGTTACGGGCGTCTTCGCCGGCCTGGTTGGTGCAGCCGGCAATGACGTCCTCGTAGAGCTCCGGGGCAAATGCGTTGCGCTCGACCAGGGCCTTGATGACGTTGGCCAGCAGGTCATCCGGACGCACTTTCGCCAGCGCCCCGGCGTGTCGACCGAAGGGGGTTCGCAACCCGTCGTAAATGAATGCGCTCATGGCATCTCCCGTTTTCATCAGCAGGCAAACCCTGATTGTGGTCCTCCCTCCATAAGGAAGAAAGCTTCCGGGCTTGTCTTGTCATTAATGTTGATATAGTTTCGTATAGCGGAATTAAGTTTTGTATATCGAGGTTAAAGACTAATCCGGGTCTGTGTGAAATGCAACCGATACCATCATCGAGGGCGTGAAACCTGTATGAGCCGTTTTCTGGTTCCCATTGCCGTTTTAATGGAGCTTGTGGCGCTGTGTCTGCCAAGCCCTTTGCTGAGCGCGCTGTCTGGTGTGCTGTTTATTGTCTATTTCCTGTTGGTGCTGGGCCGCTTGCAGGCCTACTCCCGTTACCTGTTCCTGGTGTCGCTGGCCGTTATTGGTTATTTGACCGTGACGGACGAACTGGGGATGCCCGAACTGATGCGCGCAGCCTCCAATGCGGCGTTCTACGCAACGTTTCTGGGCAGCCTGGGCATGATGCAGTGCCTGGTTCGCCGGCTGGAAGTGCTGCAGCGCATTCACGACGTGTTGCTGGGTGGTCGCCCGGCTTTGCTGTACCCGAAATACGCGGTAGTCAGTTGCGGGATTGCCTCGGTTCTCAGTTTTGGGGTGATGAACCTGCTGTGCGGCACCCTTGCCGAAACGCTGAAAGAACGAGGCATTACCGGCGCTTCGCGCCTGCGTTGGTTGCGCAGTGTATTGATCAGCACGCTGCGAGGCTTTGCGCTGGTGCCGTTAATCGCGCCGACCAGTGTGGCAGTGGCCATTATTACCCGGGAAGTACCAACCCTGAGCTGGTCCGGGCTGCTGCCCTATGGCATCGGGAGCGCGGTGTTGCTGATCCTGGTGGGCTGGGTGCTGGAGCACAAACGGTTTCGCCTGGTCAGCAGTGAGCGACAGGTGTTGGAACACTGGCCGGCGGGAATTGGCCGGCTGGCACTACTGGTGGCGGCCATCTTTATCGCCATGGCGTTGCTGGTGCAGTTTTCCGGCCTGAAAGTGTCGGTGGCGGCGATGCTGACGGTGCCGGTGGTGACCTTCCTTTATATGTTGTGGCACGACAGATCGCTGCCGGGCGCGACGCGGGAGTCAATGGACAACATGCTCGGCATGAGTAACGAAATGTCCATATTCGCCGGTTCCGCCGGCCTCGGGGTCGCGCTGGTGGCAGTGATTCCGGCAGACGCCCTGGCCGGCCTGGCGTCGGGAGAGCTGGGGGTATTTTTGTTGGCGGCCGTCGGAATGCTGATGATGCCCATGCTTTCAGCCATTGGCGTTATTCCGATCACCGTGCTCAGCGTACAGGCCGGGCTGATGCCGCAACTGGTGGCGGAAGGTGTGAATCCGCTGCCCATCGCCGTGGCCCTGGTGATCGGTTTCTCGCTGGCGATGATGCTGTCGCCATTTGGTCCGGCGGTGATGCTGCTGTCGCGGTTCGGACAGGTCTCGCGCTGGGTGGTGGCGTTTGGCTGGAACGGGGCCTTTGTGATGGTGTCGACCCCGTTGTTGCTGGTTTTTCTCTGGGTGCTTTGGCGGGGTCTTCAGTAACCCCGGCTGGTGTCTACGATGCCGGTAATGGGCTGGCCCGTGTAATGGGCGCGGATCTTACCCGTGATCTGCTCCAGCGTGGCGTCCCGCAGGGTGCGCGCGGAAATATGCGGCGTAATGGTGACCTCCGGGCGCTGCCAGAACGGATGGTCCGCAGGCAGGGGTTCCTGGCGGAACACATCCAGCGAGGCCCGCGCCACGTGGCCGTCGTCGATGGCTTTGAGCAGGTCGTCCTCCACCAGATGTTCGCCACGGCCGACGTTGATCACCACCGCGCCCGGCATTAGCCGGCTGAACAGATCCTGATTGAGAATATCGCGGGTTTCCTCGGTCAGCGGCAGGGTGTTGACCAGCACACGGGTTGAGCCCAGAAAGTCGGGCAGCTTCTCTGCGCCAGCAAACGTGGTGACGTTCTCCAAATCATGCGCACTGCGTGCCCAGCCGTTGACCCGGTAATCCAGGTCGGCCAGCGTGCGCGCCACCCGCTTGCCAATATGGCCCAGCCCCATAATCCCCACCGGCCACTCACTGCGTTTGATCGGCCGATGAATTTTCCAGGTGTTGTCCCGTTGCTGCTCGCGATAGGTTTCCATACCGCGGCTGGCCTCCAGTAGCTGATGCAGCACGTATTCCGCCATCTGCACCGACATGCCAGCGTCTTCCAGGCGCACCACGGGAAGGTGAGAGGGCAGGTTCGGCACGGCGAGAAGGCCATCAATCCCGGCACCCAGGTTGAACACCGCTTTCAGGTTGGTTTCGCGCTCAAACAGTTCCGCCGGCGGCTGCCAGACGATGGCGTAATCGGCGTCCACAGCGGGGCCATGGGCATCCCACACGTGAACCTCAGCCTCCGGAAGCAGTTCTTTAATGGGAACTGTCCAGCGTTCAGGCTTGGGGTCTCCAGCGACAAATAGAACCTTCATGTACTCTCCCGGGGTCGTCAAAGTGACTGAATGTCTTTACGATATTTCGCTTAGCAGAATAATATACCGAAATAAATCCGTAAACCCGGCATTTTTTGCCGCAGATTCCGGGGAATTATGAAACATAAAGAAAGAGTGTTTCACATTTGGCACGGTTTTTGATCATTTTTAGTACCATTTGTGGTACTTGAACATTGCAGCGATTAAAATAGCGCAACTTTTCTACTCGCGGACGCAAGTTCCGAATTTCCGGTTATACCGGATCAGGCGCAGTTTTTGGAGGACGCCCGTTTATGACTAAAAATCAGACCACCTCACCGGACCTGTTGGCGGCGTCCGGTGATGGTGAGCCGGTGAAGCCGGAAAAAGACCGTAAATTTGTCGAGGCGCTCTCCCGTGGCCTGGATGTACTGCGTGCCTTCAGCCAGGGCTCGGTGATTCTCGGCAACCAGGACATCGCCCGCCTGACCAGCCTGCCGAAGCCGACGGTTTCGCGCATGACCTACACCCTGACCAAGCTCGGTTACCTGAGCTACAACCCGCAACTGGAAAAATACCAGCTCAGCTCCGGCGTGCTGGCTCTGGGTTACGCCTACGTGTCCAACCTCAAGGTGCGCCAACTGGCCAAGCCGTACATGGACGAATTCGCCCGCCAGACCAACATGTCCGTGGGGCTCACCTGCCGTGATCGCCTGCACATGATCTACGTGGAAAACCGCCTGCCGCCAGAAGCCTCCCTGCTGCGCATGGACATCGGCCTGAAACTGCCAATGGCGACCACCTCAGCCGGCCGTGCCTATTACTGCGCCGTTTCCGACAAAGGCCGCAAGGTCATCGACGACGCCATGGAAGCGAAATACGGTGACGCCTGGCCGGAAAAACGCGAAGGGCTTGAGCACTCCATGGAAGACTACAAAAAATACGGCTTCTGCCTCTCCCTCGGCGAGTGGGACCGCAACATCAACTCCGCCGGCGTGCCGATTCACCTGCAGGACGGCACCATCATGGCGATCACCTGTGCTGCGCCGTCTTACTTGGTGCCCGGTGAAAAGCTGCGTGAGTCCATCGCCCACCAGTTGGCGATGCTGGCCAGCGATATAGAATCGCTCGGCGTCTGATTATAGGCTAACTCATTGACCGTGGGCTCGGGCGGGGATCTCCCTCCGAAACCCTGCGGAGCCATGGATGGCGGAGCGGAGCGTACAGGGACGTATTCACAGCGTGTTTCGGAGGGAGATCCCCGCCCGGGCCTCCCCCAAGCCGATATGCCAAAAACCTCAAGATTCGTCTTGGGGTTTTTTTATGCCTGCACTTTAATTGATGGTTGAAACCTGCCGTAAAATTGTATTAAATCGTTCCTATGTTTCGCTTGTTAAAACTACATTCCATATAAGGCGAGGAGAAATTATGTCTGAGGTCGTAACTTACAACCGGGAAGACTCCATTGGCGTGATCACCGTGAACTACCCGCCGGTGAACGCCCTCAGCCACGCCGTTCGTTCCGGCCTGGTGGCTGCCCTGGAACAGGGCCAGAAAGACACCGACGCCAAAGTCCTGTTGCTGGTCTGTGAAGGCCGCACCTTTATTGCTGGTGCCGACATCCGCGAATTCGGCAAACCCATGCAGGAACCGGGTCTGGCCGCCGTCATTGAGCAGTACGAAAACAGCGACAAGCCGATTGTTGCCGCCATTCACGGCACCGCGCTGGGCGGTGGCCTGGAAACCGCGTTGGGCTGCCATTACCGCGTGGCCGTGAGCAGCGCCAAAGTCGGCCTGCCGGAAGTGAAACTGGGCCTGTTGCCGGGTGCCGGTGGTACCCAGCGATTGCCGCGACTGACCGGTGCCCAGAAAGCCCTGGAACTGATCACCTCCGGTGACTTCGTGGCCGCCAAAGACGCCTTGGCACTGGGTATTGTTGATGCCGTGGAAGACGGTGACGATATCAAAGCCGTTGGTCAGGCGTACGCCCGGAAAGTCGCGGATGAAGGCAAGCCCGCTCGTCGCGTCCGTGATCTCACCGACAAGATCGACGCCGACAAAGGCAGCGACCTGTTCGACCAGTTCCGCGCCGGCCTGCAGAAAAAAGCCCGCGGCCTGTTCTCGCCCTTCAAATGCGTGGATGCCGTGGAAGCCGCCTTCAACCTGCCGTTTGACGATGGCATGAAGCGTGAGCGTGAACTGTTCTCCGAGTGCATGGAATCGCCCCAGCGTGGCGGCCTGATTCACTCGTTCTTTGCCGAGCGTGAAGTGTCCAAGGTCAAAGGCCTGGCCAAGGACACGCCGGTGCGTGATATCCGCAAAGTGGGCGTGATTGGTGCCGGGACCATGGGTGGCGGTATCGCCATGAACTTCGCCAACGCCGGTATCCCGGTCATCATCGCCGAAGTAAAACAGGAAGCCCTGGACAAGGGCCTGGCGGTGATTCGTAAGAACTACGAAAACACCGCAAGGAAAGGCCGCATCACCGAGGCCCAGGTCGAAGAGCGCATGAGCCTGATCAGCGGCACCCTGACCTATGACGACTTCAGCGATGTGGATCTGGTGATCGAGGCCGTGTTTGAAAGCATGGACCTGAAGAAGAAAATCTTCGGTCAGCTCGACGAGGCCTGCAAGCCGGGCGCGATTCTGGCGTCTAACACCTCCACCCTGAGCATCGACGAGATTGCGGCCTCAACCAAGCGCCCGCAGGACGTAATCGGCCTGCATTTCTTCAGCCCGGCCAACGTAATGAAGCTGCTGGAAATTGTTCGTGGCGAGCAGACCTCGGACGAGGTCAAGGCCACGGCGATGACCTTGGCGAAGAAGATCAAAAAAGTCGGTGTCATGGTGGGCAACTGCTACGGCTTCGTCGGCAACCGCATGCTGCACAAGCGTGGTGCCGAGGCGATGGCACTGGTCAATGAAGGTGCGAGCCCGCAGCAGGTGGACAAAGTGCTGACCGATCTGGGCTTCCCCATGGGGCAGTTTGCCATGTCGGATCTTGCCGGTATCGATATCGGTTACAGCATCCGCGAAGAGCGCCGCAAGGCCGGTGAAGATGTGCCGGCAAGCTGGATGGACAAGTTGGCGGAACAGGGTCGTCTCGGTCAGAAAACCCAGGCCGGCGTGTACAAATACGAAGAGGGTAACCGCAAGCCGGTTCCCGATCCGCAGGTGGATCAGATCATTGCCGACTTCCGCCAGGAGCAGGGTATTGCGTCCCGCGAGATTTCCGATCAGGAGATTCTGGAGCGGTGCATGTACGTGATGATCAACGAAGGCGCGAAGATTCTGGAAGAGGGCATCGCCGATCGTTCGCTGGATATCGACATTACCTGGATCTACGGCTATGGCTTCCCGGCGTATCGGGGTGGTCCGATGTTCTGGGCGGATGAGATTGGTCTGGAAAGCATTCTGGCGTCTGTTAAGAACTTCCATGACACCCTTGGCGGTGAGCAGTGGAAGCCGGCCGGGTTGCTGGAGAAGCTGGTGGCTGAGGGGCGTAGGTTCGGCGACCTCTGATTTTAACCTGGGGGCTGGCCCCGAGGTTCGGAGGTTTGATCCTCTTGGTTTTGTAGGTCGGATTAGGCAAAGCCGTAATCCGACACTGCTGACGAAACGCCCAATTCTGCGTCGGATTACGCTTCGCTAATCCGACCTACGTGTACATCGATTCTGAAGGACACTGTTATGTCTGATGCCGTTATTGTTTCTACTGCCCGCACCGGCTTGGGTAAATCCTACCGGGGTGCGCTGAACAACACCCACTCCGTGGACCTGGCCGGTCACGTGATTCAGCACGCGGTGCAGCGGGCTGGGATTGATCCGTCCATTGTCGAAGACGTAATCCTGGGGGCCACCTTCCACGAAGGTGCCCAGGGCAAGAACATCGCTCGCCTGGCGGCGATTCGCGCCGGTTTGCCGGCGACGACGGCGGGTCTGTCGATCAACCGCTTCTGCAGTTCTGGCCTTCAGTCCATCGCCATTGCCGCCCAGCGGGTGGTGTCGGAGAAGGTGCCGGCCATGGTCGCCGGGGGTGTCGAATCTATCTCCATGGTGCAGAACGACAAGCTCAACAGCTTCCACGCCACCAACGACTGGCTGATGAAGCACAAGCCTGAGCTGTACCTGGCGATGATTGAAACTGCCGATATTGTCGCTCAACGCTACGGTGTCAGCCGTGAATCCCAGGACGAGTACGCGCTGATTTCCCAGCAGCGCACTGCGGCGGCGCAGGAAGCCGGCAAGTTCGACGATGAGATTGTGCCGTTCGATGCCACCATGATGCTGAAGGACAAGGAAACCGGGGACATCAGCCATAAGGATGTCACCCTGACGAAGGACGAATGCAACCGCCCCAATACCACGCTGGAAGGCTTGCAGGGGCTGAACCCGGTGCGCGGGGACAATCAGTTCGTCACGGCGGGCAACGCTTCCCAGCTGTCGGATGGTGCTTCCGTGTGTACGGTGATGAACTCCACTTACGCCGAGAAGCACAACATCGAGCCGATGGGTATTTTCCGTGGCTTCGCGGTCGCTGGTTGTGAGCCGGATGAGATGGGCATCGGCCCGGTGTTTGCGATTCCGCGTTTGCTGGAGCGTACCGGTCTGAAGATGGATGACATCGACCTGTGGGAGCTGAACGAAGCGTTTGCCTCTCAGGTGGTTTACTGCCGCGACCGTCTGGGTATTCCCATGGAGAAGCTGAACGTCAACGGCGGCTCCATTGCCGTAGGTCATCCCTACGGTGTCACCGGCTCCCGCCTGACCGGACACGCTCTCATCGAAGGTAAGCGCCGTGGTGCCAAATACGTTGTCGTGACCATGTGCATCGGCGGTGGACAAGGTGCGGCTGGCCTGTTTGAAGTCGTCTGAGGCTTTGTGCTTGTCGGATTACGGCTGCGCCTAATCCGACCTACATGGAAAACCGCAACCGTAGGTCGGATTAGCGACGCGTAATCCGACAACACGGCTAACAGATGCCCGGAGTGTGAGGCCATGCAACAAAAAATCATCAACACCCAGGACCTGGCATTCCAGCTGTTCGAGCTCCACGAAGTCGAGCAGGTACTGGGTTACACACGCTATTCCGAACACAACCGCGAAACTCTGCAGGCGGCTCTGGATCTGGCCCTGAAAGTCGCTGCTGAAGAGTTCGCCCCCCACGCCCGCCTGGTGGATGAGGAAGAGCCGCGGTTCGAGAACGGCCGGGTGGAGATGCGTCCGGAAGTCAAAAAAGCTCTCGACCTGCTGCGGGACACCGGCCTGATGGCCGCCGGTCAGGACTTTGAACGTGGCGGCATGCAGCTGCCCGCTGCCGTGGCCCAGATGTGTGTGGGCATGCTGAAAGGTGCCAACGTAGGCACCCAGGGTTACGCCGGGCTGACCATTGCGGCGGCCAACCTGATCATGGCCCAGGGCAGCGAGCATCAGCAGAAGAAGTTTGCCGAGCCGATGATGGCCGGTCGGTTCTTCGGCACCATGTGCCTGACAGAGCCTCATTCCGGCTCGTCCCTCGGTGATCTGCGTACCCGCGCGGAGCCGCAGGCCGATGGCAGCTATCGACTGTTCGGCAACAAAATCTTCATCTCTGGCGGTGACCACGAGCTGAGCGAGAACATCGTTCACATGGTACTCGGCCGTTTGCCGGATGCCCCTGCCGGGGTGAAAGGCATTTCCCTGTTTATCGTACCCAAGGTGCTGGTCAACGAGGACGGCAGCCTGGGTAAGCGCAACGATGTGGCGCTGGCGGGTCTGATCCACAAGATGGGCTACCGGGGCACCACCTCCACCATGCTCAACTTTGGTGAGCAGGACGGTGCCGTGGGTTACCTGGTTGGGGAGCCCAATAATGGCCTGGCGGCGATGTTCCACATGATGAACGAAGCCCGCATCGGCGTGGGTCTGGGCTCGGTGATGTTGGGTTACACCGGCTACCTTCACGCCCTGGACTACGCCCGCGAGCGCAAACAGGGCCGCCCGGTAGGCGAGAAAGACCCCAATACGCCACAAGTCCCACTGATCCGCCACGCCGACATCCGCCGCATGCTGCTGACCCAGAAAGCCTACGTGGAAGGCGGCCTGGCGCTGTGCCTGCAGGGTGCCATGCTGGTGGACGAGAAAAAACACGCGGTCACCGATGAGCAGCGCAAACTTGCTGCCGGCCTGCTGGATCTGCTGACCCCGATCATCAAATCCTGGCCCTCGCAGTTCTGCCTGGAAGCCAACAGCCTGGCGATCCAGGTGCACGGCGGTTACGGCTACACCCGGGAATACCCGGTGGAACAGTTCTACCGCGACAACCGCCTCAACCCGATCCATGAAGGCACCCACGGCATTCAGGGCATTGACCTGCTGGGCCGCAAGGTCTCCATGGCCGACGGTCGGTTCTATCAGGAGCTGATGAGCCGAATTGAAGCCACCACTGGCGAAGCTCGTGGCAACGAACGCCTGTCGACCTGTGCCGACCAACTGGATCGGGCAGTGAAAGCCTTATCCATGGCGACGGATGCCATCAACGCCGAAAAATCCGGCGGCAACGTGGAAAAAGCCCTGGCCAACGCCTCGCTCTATCTGGAAGCCTTCGGGCACACCGTCGTGGGCTGGCTCTGGCTGCGACAGGCGATCAAGGCCGTTGCCGGACTGGAAGGAACCGGAGAGCAGACAGCAGAATTCTACGAGGGTAAGGTGAAAGCCTGTGAGTATTTTGCGCGCTATGAGTTGCCGAAAGTGGTCAGCCTGGCAGAGTTATTGAAGGCTGTGGATACCACCGCGCTGGGTATGCAGGATGCTGAGTTTTAGAATGGCCTTGTTTGTCGGATTACGCTTCGCTAATCCGACCTACGGGTGCGGGGTTGGCATGTAGGTCGGATTAGGCACAGCCGTAATCCGACAGGTATCCCACCTCGCGACTAGCCCCCTAACAAGAAGACTAAGTAAAACCAAGGAGCCAACAACAATGGACAGAAAAGCCAAAGCCGTCGTCTGCCGCGAATGGGGCCAGCCCGTTCAGGTGGAAACCATCACCGTGGAAGGCCCCAAGCGGGACGAAATCACCCTCAAGATCGGCGCCTGCGGCGTCTGCCACAGTGACCAGTCCGCCACCACCGGCAAAATTCCCTACCCCGCACCGCTGGTTCTTGGCCATGAAGCCGCGGGCGTGGTCATCGAAGTGGGCGAGGGCGTTACCGCCTTCAAAGAAGGCGACCATGTGGTCAGCTCCTTCATCTCCATGTGCGGTAAATGCCGCCAGTGCGTTCGCGGCCGCCCGGTTTTGTGTGAAAACGCCCGCAAAGCCATGTTCACCCTGCCCGATGGCACTGTGCGCACCAAAGGCGCGGATGGCGAAGACCTCAACGTGTTCGGCGCCTGCGGTGTGATGGCCGAGTACGCCACCATGCACGTGGACAACTGCGTCAAAGTGGACGACACCATCCCCATGCAGAACGCCGCTCTGGTCGGCTGTGCGGTCATGACCGGCGTCGGTGCCGTGTTCAACACCGCCCAGGTCGAACCCGGTTCCCGTACCGCCGTCTTCGGCATTGGCGGCGTGGGCCTGAACGCCATTCAGGGTTGTGTCACCGCCGGCGCGGAAATGATCGTCGCGGTAGACAACAACGAGAAAAAACTTCAGATGGCCCGGGGTTTCGGTGCCACCCACACCGTCAACATCAGCGAAGTGGAAGACGCCGCCAAAGCCGTGAAAAAACTCACCGGCGGCGTGGATTACGCCTTCGAATGCGTGGGTGCTGGTGCTGTGGTGGAGCAGGCCTACAAATGCCTCGGGCGCGGCGGCACCGCCGTGGTGGTGGGTGTGTCGGACCCGAAAGACAAAACCTCCATTACCACCCTGACCCTGCCGGCGGACGAGCGGGTACTCAAAGGCAGCTGGTTGGGTTCCGCCCGTCCACAATACGATTTCCCGCGTATCCTCGGTCTGTATAAGGCCGGCAAACTCAAGCTCGACGAACTGGTGACCACCACCTACGCCATCGATGACGCCGCCCAGGCGTTCGAGGACATGCTGGCCGGCAAGAACGCCCGTGGTGTCATTGTGTTCGAGACAGACAAAGGAGTGACGCAATGAACAACCTGAGCAAGAACTACATCAATGGCCACTGGGTGAACTGGACTGGCGACACCATCGAGGTGCACGAAGCCGGCACTGGCGAAGTCATCGCCAAGGTACCCGCCTCCGGTCGCGAAGAAATGGAACAGGCCATCGCCGCCGCCGATGCTGCGTTTGAAAGCTGGTCCGAGAGCACGCTGGCGCAGCGCATCAAGGTGCTGGAACAGCTGCACGCGGGCCTGAAAGAGCGCGCCGGCGACATCGCCGAAACCGTGTGCCGCGAAGTGGGCATGCCCATCAAACTGGCCACCGGCATCCAGGCCGGCCTGCCCGCCACCGTGACCAAGAGCTACCTGAAACTGCTGCCGGATTTCCCGTTTACCGAGCAGTCCGGTAACTCGGAAGTGCAGAAGGCCCCGGTGGGTGTGGTGGGTTGCATCACCCCGTGGAACTACCCGCTGCACCAGGTGATCCTCAAGATCGTGCCGGCCATCGCCGCCGGCTGCACCCTGGTACTCAAACCGTCTGAAATCGCGCCCCAGAGTGCTTACATCCTGGCCGAGATTCTCGACGGCACCGACCTGCCCAAGGGCGTGTTCAACCTCGTGTGCGGCGAAGGCCAGACCGTGGGTGACACCCTGATCAAGCATCCGGACGTGCGCATGGTGTCCTTCACCGGCTCCACCCGCACCGGCAACCTGATCGCCCACGCCGCCGCCGATGACTTCAAGCGCATCGCTCTGGAAATGGGCGGCAAATCCGCCTCAGTGATCCTTCCGGACGCCGACCTGGGTGCCGCAGTGAAAGGCACCATCAACAACTGCCTGCTCAACTCCGGCCAGACCTGCACCGCGCTGACCCGCATGCTGGTGCCGGCCGATCAACACGACGAAGCCTGCGAACTGGCGGCGGCCGCGGTTGCCAAGATGACCCCGGGCAACCCGCTGGAAGAAACCACTCGCCTGGGCCCACTCGCCTCGGCGCAGCAGCGTGACAAGGTCATCGACTACATCAAGCTGGGCATCGAAGAAGGTCACAAGCTCGTTGCCGGTGGCCCGGAAGCGCCGGAAGGCTGCGACAAAGGCTACTTCGTGAAAGCCACGGTGTTCGGCAACGTCAAACCCGACAGCCGCCTGGCCCAGGAAGAAATCTTCGGCCCGGTATTGTGCGTGATCCCCTACCAGGATGAGGCGGAAGCCATCCGCATCGCCAACAGCACCGAATACGGCCTGTCTGGCGCGGTCTGGTCCGCGGATGCCGACAAGGCAAAAAAGGTCGCCAGCAAGCTGCGCACCGGCCAGGTATTCGTCAACGGCGGCGCGTTCAACCCCATGGCCCCGTTCGGCGGTTTCGGCCACTCAGGCATCGGCCGCGAATTCGGCAAATGGGGGCTGGAAGAGTTTCTGGAAGTTCGGTCGCTGCAGCTGTAAAGGCCTAAGCTCAGGCCTTGCCGCCAAGCAGGATACGAACCGCCGTGCAGGCGTCTTCCAGCTCCTCATCGCGAGGCGGGCGGCCATTGATGATGTCGCTGTACAGGCAGGACTCGGCAAGCCGCACCATAAAGTAGGACAGGCTGTTGATGTTCAGGGGCGGATTGATATGCCCGGAGGCCACCTGATCCCGCAGCGTGCGGGTATTGGCCTCCACGGTGCGGCTATGAATCGTGGACTGGGTAGACGTCAGTATCTTCAGTGCGTATTCCGGATCTTCCCGGATAAAGCGCTGCAAAGGCTCGGAATGCAGCAGCGTGGAATTGATGTGCCGGTATACCCCAACCACAAAATCCACGCCTTGTCCTGGCGTTCTGCTTAACGCGTCCAGTCGCAGAGGTTCGTAGAGTGACCAAAGCACTTCACCCAGCAACAACTCCTTGTTGCCGACCCAGCGAAACAGGGTGGCCCGCCCGATATTCAGCTCCGCCGACAGTGACGCGAGGTGAATGCGTTCGCCTTTGAGCCACATTCTCCGGGCTTTGCGAAAGGCATCGGCCGGGGTGGCCCTTGTTGTTGTTTTTTCTGTCACTGCAACCTCGTTTTGGTAACTCAATTCATTTTAACGACAAAACAGGAAACCCGCTATGAAGACCCGAATCACTGAACTGTTTGGCATTCGCCACCCGGTCATCCAGGGCGGCATGCACCATGTAGGCTACGCGGAGCTGGCGGCCGCAGTTTCCAACGCCGGTGGCCTGGGTATCATCACCGGTTTGACCCAGCCTACCCCGGAAGACCTGGCCAGGGAAATTGCACGTTGTGCTGAGATGACCGATCACCCCTTCGGCGTAAACCTGACGTTTCTGCCGTCGTTCAAGGCACCGCCCTACCCGGAATACATTCAGGCCATTATCGACGGGGGCGTGAAGGTGGTTGAGACCGCAGGGCGCAGCCCGGAGCAATACATGCCGCAGCTCAAGGCCGCCGGCATCAAGGTGATTCATAAATGTACGTCGGTACGCCACGCCCTCAAGGCCGAAGCAATCGGCTGTGACGCGGTCAGCGTGGACGGTTTCGAATGTGGCGGTCACCCCGGTGAAGACGACATCCCCAATTTTATCCTGCTGCCCCGGGCGGCGGAAGAACTCAGCATTCCGTTTGTGGCGTCCGGCGGCATGGCCGATGGTCGCAGTCTGGTCGCGGCGATGGCGCTGGGTGCCGAGGGCATGAATATGGGCACCCGCTTTCTGGCCACCACCGAAGCGCCCATCCACGACAACGTTAAGCAGGCCATTGTTGAGGCTGACGAGCTGCAAACCCGGTTGATCATGCGCAACCTGCGCAACACCGAGCGGGTCATGAAAAACGCCGCCGTGGATGAAATTATCCGCATCGAACACGAAAAAGGCGAGGCGGAAACCATCGATGACATCCGCCACCTGGTCACCGGTGTCAAAGGCCGGCTGGTGCTGCAGGAAGGCAAGATGGATGAGGCCGCCTGGAGCTGCGGCATGGTGGCGGGACTGATCCACGATATTCCCAGCTGCGAGGAGCTGGTTGGCCGCATCATGGATGACGCTGACAACCTGATCCGCCAACGCCTGATGGGCACACTCGAAGCCTGACGTAAGGGCGCAAGGCCGCCGTGACACATTTGTGAAGTTTCCGCGTTACACTCTGGGTAAGTCGATATTCAAGGCCAGAGAGAATTCGTAACCGATGACGCGGCAGGTACTGATCATTGAGGATAACCCGGGTATTGGCGAGCTGGTGCGTATGCACGTGGCCGACCTGGGCATGCACCCGATCCTGTGTGATCGAGGTGATACCGGGCTTGAGCGGTTTCGCGAAGGCGGCATCGACCTGGTGGTGCTTGATCTGATGTTGCCCGGTATGGACGGGCTTTCGGTGTGCCGAGAGATCCGCTCCGGCCAGGGCTATGTGCCGGTGCTGATGCTGACGGCCAAGAGCACAGAGCTGGACCGCGTGCTGGGCCTGGAAATGGGCGCGGACGACTACCTCACCAAACCCTTCAGCGTGGCCGAACTGGCAGCCAGGGTGAAGGCCCTGTTCCGGCGGGTGGACGCCATGGCAGCCGCGCCAGCCGGGGACTCGGGCAATAACGAATTGACGGCGGATGGGCTGCGCATTGATCCGACGCGCCGCCGAGTGTTTGTGCGGGACCAGGAAGTGGAGCTTACCGCGCGGGAGTTTGACCTGCTCTGGCACTTTGCCAGCCATCCGGGCCGGGTGTTCAGCCGCGCCCAACTGCTGGACAAGGTCTGGGGTTACAACCACGAAGGTTACGAGCACACCGTCAACACCCACATCAACCGCCTGCGGGGCAAGATCGAAACCGACCCGGCCCGGCCGGAATTTGTCGAGACCGTATGGGGGGTGGGTTATCGCTTCCGGGACTGACCCATGCTGAAAACACTCTACACCCGGCTGGCGGTGGGCCTGTTCCTGTTGTTGCTGGCGGTCGGCCTGCTCTATACCTTTATCAGCCTGTACTCGCTGCGAGAATACAGCGCCTCGGTCAACCAGGAGCTGCACCGGGACTTGGCAAAGAACCTGGTAGCGGACAGAAATCTGGTGAGTGACGGAGAGCTTGATCGCAGTGCTCTGAAAACGCTGTTCGCGCTGTACATGACCATCAATCCCAGCATTGAGATCTACCTGCTGGATCTGAATGGCACCATCCTCTCCTATTCGGCGGACCCGGCAAAAATCAAACGTAAACAGGTCTCCCTGACCCCTCTGCGCCAATTAATGAAAGACATGAGCCGTTACCCCGTGCTGGGTGACGATCCCCGCAGTCACGACCGGCAAAAAGTGTTTTCCGTGACCCCGGTGCCCTCGGCGGAGGATCCCCAAGGCTATCTCTACGTGGTGTTGCGGGGTGAAGAATACGACGCCGCAGAAACCATGGCCCGCAGTGGCCAGGTGCTCGAGCTGAGTGCCACGGCGCTGCTGGTGAGCCTGGTGGTGGTGATGATTGCGGGGCTGGCGATTTTCCGGCTGCTGACCCGCCGCCTGACATCGTTAACCCGGCTAGTGGAAGAGTTCGAGAACAGCGACATGAGTCGCAACCCGTCCCACACCTGGCGCGACAGGCATCCAGAGGTGCGTGATGAGGTTGACTATCTGGGCGTGACCTTCGACGACATGGCAAGCCGGATTGCCACCCAGATTGAGCAGCTGACGGAGAAAGACGCCCAGCGCCGTCAGCTGGTTGCTCAGGTATCCCATGACCTGCGCACGCCTCTGGCCTCCATGCAGGGCTTCATCGAAAGCCTGAAATTGCGGCGTGATCGCCTCAGCCCGGAAGAGCAGGACCGCTTTCTCGACATCGCCCTCAAAGAAGGCCGTCGCCTGAACCGCCTGGTGGAAGAACTGTTCGAGCTGGCGGCCCTGGAAGCGCAGGAAAAGCAGCCTGTGCCAGAGCCATTTCCGCTCGCGGAGCTGGTGCACGATGTGGTTCAGAAGCACGGGCCGGAGGCACGCAACCGGCAGCTTGAGCTGGTTGTTGAGGGCGACCCGAACCAGCCGCGGGCCTACGCAGACCTCGCGATGACCGAGCGGGTGCTGGACAACCTGATCGGTAATGCCCTTGCTTACAGCCCGGCAGGGGGGCGTGTTGAGGTGGCTGTCGGGCGAATAGACGACCGCCTGGAAGTCTGCGTCCGCGACAGCGGCCCGGGCATTCCGGAGCAGGATCTGCCTCACATTTTTGATCCGTTCTATCGGGGCGAATCCGTGGCTGGTTCCGATGGCCATGCCGGTCTCGGGCTGGCCATTGCGCGCAGGATCATGACCTTGCAGGGCGGCGATATCCGCGCTGAAAATCGCCCCTCCGGAGGCGCTTCGTTCTGCATACGGTTACCGGTAACGGCACCGACCTGAATAATTTGCGTCCACACTGATCTCTGAGTCGTTATACAAACGTAATAGACAGGAGAAAATGTTGTGATGAATCCCCTGCATACTGGTCACAGTATCCAAAGGGTAAGAGGTTAAGGTTATGAAAAAGTATCTGTTACTGACATCCACCGCCATTGCCATCGCGGTGGCCGGTGTGCAGGTTTTCGCCTCCAGCGATACCGGTTCCAGGTATGCGCCGGATGATCCAGGCCTGGCCGTGGCAACGTTTGCCGGCGGATGCTTCTGGTGCGTGGAAGCCGCGTACGAGGAAAACGTGCCGGGCGTTGCCGAGGCGGTCTCCGGCTACAGCGGCGGCGAGCAAAAAGACCCGACCTACGAACAGGTCGCGGGTGGTCGCACCAGCCACACCGAAGCTGTTCAGGTCTATTACGACCCGCAGGAAATTACCTACGAAGGCCTGCTCCAGGCGCTGTGGCGGACCGCCAATCCGACCGACGTAAACGGTCAGTATGTGGACCGTGGCGAGCAGTATCGTCCGGCGATTTTCTATCACAACGAGGCACAGAGGCGGGCAGCTGAAGCGTCCGTCAAGGCGCTGGAGGCATCCGGCCGTTATGATGACCCGGTGGCGATTGAGATTGTTCCCTTCGAGTCCTTTTACGACGCCGAGGAATACCACCAGGATTACTACAACAAGAACCCGCTGCGCTATAAGTTCTACACTCACAATTCCGGACGCTACCAGTTTATCGAAAAGGTCTGGGGTGATGATCAGGACGTCGACTATTCACAGTTCCGACCGCAAGCCAGCGGCATGGGGAACGAGGCCGTGGACCAGCAGTCCTTCCAGAAACCGGACGACGAAGCGCTGAAACGCATGCTCACCGCAGAGCAGTATCGGGTGACTCAGAAAGACGGTACCGAGAAAGCGTTCGACAATGAGTACTGGGATGAAAAGCGCCCGGGCCTTTATGTCGATGTGGTCTCCGGCGAACCGCTGTTTTCATCCAGGGACAAATACAAGTCCGGCACCGGCTGGCCGAGCTTTACCCGGCCGCTCTCGTCGGATGTGGTGGTGGAAAAGGAAGACCGTTCCCTGTTCATGAGCCGCACGGAAATTCGCAGCGTCCTCGCGGACTCCCATCTGGGACACGTGTTCAACGATGGCCCGGACCCGACCGGCCTGCGCTATTGCATGAATTCGGCGGCGCTGCGCTTTATCCCGCTTGAGCGGATGGAAGAAGAGGGCTACGGCCGTTACATCAGTGACGTGCAGGGTGAGAGTGATAGCCCGATGGCTGCGTCACAACCATAGGTTGCTCACCGGGGTTTCGGCCCCGAAATGGTGGAATACCTGGGCCTGCAGTAACTCCGCCGTCGCAATGGCGTCAATCAGCGCATTGTGGGCGGCGTAGTGAGGCAGACTGTAACGCAGACGGCTGTCGGCCAGGCGGATGGACATCGGTTTTGCACCTCTGAACTTTTGCCACCGCGAGGGTTTGCGATCCGGGTGCAGGTGCGCCTCGATTGCCATGGTATCGATGACCGGAAACTCGATACTTTCCTGCAAACGCCACTTCAAGGCGACATCAAAGAACGGTCGCTCAATGCTGCGGTAGTGCACCACCACCACTTTGCCGGCCATCGCCGCCAGTACGTCTTCGAGCACATCGTCCAGATCCGGTGCCTGATCAATGTCGGTATGGGTGATGCCGTGGATGGTGATGGAGGTCTGGTGCAGTGGCAGTTGTGGCCGCACCACCCAATGCTGGCCTTCACCGAGCCGGATGCCCTGAAGTGAGAAAGGCACCAGGCCAATGCTGACAATGGAGTGCTGATCAGGGTCCAGGCCGGTGGTCTCGAAATCCAGAGCCAGCAGGGGTACCTCGGACATTGGCGTGTCAGGTGCTACGCAGCCCTTGTCGTAAAAGCGTTTCAGGCGCGGGTCCCGGGCTTCCTCTGCTCGCATTTGAAGGCGCTCGGGCCAGTTCTTGTGGGTGGTGGTCATCTCAGACATGCCGGCTGACCTGCGCGGAGTAACGGAACTTCAGGAATTTCTGGGCGTTGCTCACCACCTGGAAGGCGTCTTTCAGGTGGCTGCGCTCGAAGGGCGACAGGTCCTCCGGCCGCACGTTGTTGTCGGGTTCCCGCCCGGCCTCGATGGCCAGCGCCTGATGGCGGATGCGCACAATGGAGATGAATTCCAGGGCATCCCGCAGATTGCCGACGCCATCCTCCGGAATCAGCTTGGTGTCGGCGATGGCTTTGAGGCGGTCGAACGAGTTTTGCGCGCGGGAGCCGCAGGCCAGTGCGTGCACGCGGATCAGGTCTGACAAGGGCGCGGTGCCACGCCGTTTGAGGTTAAAGGTCTTGTTGTGTTTGCCGTCTTCCTCCATCACGAAGGTGCGGAAAAAGCCCAGCGGCGGCGTGCGGTTCAGTGCGTTGCGGGCCAGCAGGGCAAGAAAGCGCTGACTGTTACTGGCTTTTTCGCACACCAGTGTTTTCAGCTGTTCGGCATACTCGTTGCGACCATGGATGCCATCCAGATCAAAGAAAATGTTGCAGTTCAGCAGCGCTTCCGCCCTTGGATTTTGTATCCAGTCGGAAAAATAGTCTTTCCACACCTTCAGTGGCTGTCGCCACTTTTCGTTGGTGGCCATGATGTCGCCGGTGCAGTAGGTATAACCGCAGGCATCCAGGCCGTCGCTGACGAACTTCGCCAGTGCCAGAAAATAGGCGTCGTGCTGCTCGGGGTCGAAGCTGTCGTCCAGGATCATGGCGTTGTCCTGGTCGGTGACCACCAGTTGTTCGTCCCGCGCCATGGAGCCCAGAGCCATGAAGCAATAGGGCACCGGTGGCGGCCCCAGCTTTTCTTCGCCCAACTCCAGCAAACGCTGGGAGAAGCTGCGGCCGATCCCGGCCATGGCGCTGCCGATCATACGGGAGTTGGCGTCTTCATTGACCATGCGGACAAAACTGTCGCGCACATCCAGGCTGACCTTTTTCAGACCTTTGACGTCTTGCTGGCGATAGATGTTGCTGACCAGATAAAGGCTGCTCTGGCTCTCGTACTTGACGATGTCGGCCAGCGCGATCACCCCGCGCACTTCGCCATTTTCCATGACCGGCAGGTGGTGCACGTTGTTGTGCAGCATGGTGAGCATGGCTTCGAAGATAAAGCTTTGC
>NZ_JBBDSR010000086.1:0-3555 GCF_040904845.1 Marinobacter sp.
CCGGGAAGGGACTAGTTGCCCGCCCTCAGACTTCGTTCGGGGATTCCGATGTCAATTTCTTCCTCACTTTTCGATTCCTGTCCGGACTGGCTGGCTCATACGCTTGCCAACTCCGACACGTCACTACCTGAACTAAAAGCCCAACTTCCAGAGGGCACTCGTGTGATTCGACGCGCCGTTGGCGTTCTCGAGCTCAGCCCTCCCTCAGACCGCCCTAACCCTAATCGCGAGGCAGTTATTGTTTCTGCTGGCGTGCATGGTAACGAAACTGCGCCGATTGAGGTGCTGAACGCGTTGGTCACGGAGGTTCTGGACGGGAAATGGCACCTGGCCTGTCCGGTCTTGTTGATTCTGGGGAATCCGCCGGCGATGTTGGCTGGGGAGCGGTTTCTTGATGTGAACATGAATCGGCTGTTTCATGGTGCTCATAGCAAAGAAGCGTATCAGGGGTTACCGGAGGCGGCGCGGGCGCAGTTTCTGGAGGAGTGCTGCCGGCAGTTTGCGACGCTGCATTCTCACAATCTGAGCCACTACGATCTGCACACGGCGATTCGTCCTTCCCAGCGGGAGAAGTTTGCGCTGTATCCGTTTGTTGAGGGGCGGGAAGTACCGCAAGGGCAATGTGACTTTTTACTGGAAGCTGGGGTGGAGACGCTGCTGCTCCAGCATCGTGAGGGCACGACGTTTTCGTCGTTCTCGTCGTCGGTGCTGAAGGCGGAGAGTTTTACGGTGGAGCTGGGCAAGGTTCGGCCTTTCGGGAAGAACGATCTCAGCCGTTTCTCTGGCATCGGCGATGCGCTGCGTCGTCGGATGAGCGGAGGTGCGCCGGTTCAGCCCGAACCGTCCGCTGATCGGCTTGCGGTGTTTGAGGTGGTGCAGGAGATCATCAATACCGGTGCCAGCTTCCGCTTTCATGTGCCGGACGATGTGGCGAATTTTACCGAGTACGCCCCTGGCACGCTGATCTGGGAGGATGCTGAATCGGAGTACCGGGTGGGGCATTCGCCAGAATCGATTGTGTTTCCCAATCGTGATGTGCCAGTGGGCCAACGGGTGGGGTTGTTGATCAGGCTGGCGCGTTCTCGGGCTCTGCCACTTTGCAGCGGATGACCTGAGTACAGACGGAAGGTATCACCAGCAAGGTCAGCACGGTGGACGCCAGCAGGCCGGAGATGATGGCCCAGGCCATGGGCGGCCATAATGTGGAACTGGAGAACGCCAGTGGCAGCAGGCCTGCTACCGTGGTTGCCGTGGTCAGCAGGATGGGTCTGGTGCGCTGTTCCACAGCGATGCGCACGGCATCGCGGATGGCTTCGCCTTTCTCCAGTTGCCGATCCATTACGTCCAGCAGCACGATGGCGTTGTTCACCACAATACCCACCAGCGCAATCACCCCAAGCAATGACTGGAAGCCAAACGGCGACCCTGACAACACCAGCCCCGGGAAGATGCCAACCGTCGCCAGTGGCACGGTCAGCAGGATAATGCCGACCCGGCGGAAGGAGTTGAACTGGACCAGCAGGAAGAACAGCAACAGCAGCATGCCGATGGGCGCGGTGGTCAACAGCGCGCTGTTGGCGTCGCCCGATCCTTCCGCGTCACCGCCCATGTCCAGCCGGGTGCCGGGAGGCAGTGGCTGGTCAGCCAGCGCGGCATCCAGCCCCTGTAAGGCCTCGCTGAAGCTGTAGCCGTTCAGCAGGTTGGCGGTCACAGTGCTCATCCTGACGCCGTTGCGCAGGTACCGTGCGGCGGGCTGCCACGACGTTTCCACTGTGGTGACGGCCGACAAAGGTACGGCATCGCCCTGGTCGTTGTAGATGTTGACCGACAGCAGCCGTGACAGAGACAGGCGGGTGCCTTCCCGGGATCGCAGTACCAGGGGGATGGGGTCTTCCTCTTGCCGATATTGTTCCGCCACCACGCCAAAGCTTTGGCCGTAAAGGCTCTGAGCCACATCGGAACGGTTGATGCCGTAACGGGCAGCGCTGGCGTCATCCACGTTGATCGCGATACTGGGCACACCGATGTCCAGATCGTGCCGCACGTCCACGGTGCCTTCAACCTGGCGCAGGGCGGAGAATACCTGCTCCACCGCAGCCGCGCGGGTCTCGTCGTTCGCATGGTAAACCCGTACTTCCACTGGCGCGGTTCGGGGTGGCCCCTGCCCCAGAATGCCTGCGGACAGGTCCAGCTCCGGCAGGTGGGTGGCGGCGTAGTCGCGAATCCAGGGAATCAGGTCGGTGGTGTCTGCCAGCGTGGGCGTAGACACCACGATGCGACCCCGGTTCGGGGCCTGGGGCGAACGCTTCAGGTTGTAGTAGAAACTCGGCCCGGTGAATCCAGTGAAGCGATGCACCTGAATGGCTTCCGGGCGGCTCCGTATGGCCCGCTCCAGGTCCGCTGCAACGGATGAGGTGCGCTCCTGATCGGTGCCTTCCGGCATGTAGAGCTCAACGATCACCTGGGGCCGGTCCGCATTGGGGAAGAACTGCAGCTTCATGAACGGGGTCAGCGCCAGGCTGATCAGCACCAGCGCGAAGCCGCCGATCATCAGCTTGCCCGGCATGCGGGAGACCAGATTACCAAGAAACTGGGCGAGGCCGGTCAGGCGGTCGCGATACTGCGCTTTCCGGGGCTTGAGGAAGCGTGCGGCCAACAGGGGCACCGCAGATATCGCCAGCAGGTAGCTTACGGACAGGGTAAGCATGATCATCACGGGCACGCCACGGGTAAAGTCTGCCGTTCCGCCTTTGGATAATAACAGTGGCGTAAAGGCCGCCAGGGTGGTGCCGGTCGAGGCTCCCAGCGGGCCGGCGAGCTCTCGCACTGAGCATTTCAAGGCGTCCAGGCGACGCATTCCGTTGTCCAGATACCCCTGGATACTCTCGACAATCACAATCGCATTGTCGATCAGGATACCCAGGGAAATGACCATACCGATGACCGCAATCTGGTGCAGAACACCGCCGCCCAGGTCGTAAAGCCCAACGCTGATCAACGCCACCATGGGCAGGATGGAGGCCACCAGCAGCCCCATGCGGATCCCCATACCGGTAAACACCACCGCGACGATGATCAGCACAGACAACACCAGGCTCCAGGCCAGGTTATCCAGGCGCTGCTCCACCTTGTCCGGCTGGAAGAACATTTCTCTCAGCTCGTAGGGTTCAAAATCATCGCGGATCTCGGACAACCGTGTTCTTACCCGCTCACCAAAACGGATGGCATCGGTAGCACCTTCCTCCATGATCATCGATACCAGCACCACACGCTCGCCGTCATACCAGGTCTCTGGCTGACGTGGCTCCACCGGGCCTCGCCACACTTCCGCGGCCGCGGCCAGTGGCACTTGTGAGCCGTCGGGCAGTTCAATAGGCGTGGCGCGTATGGCCTCAATATCGGCAAACTCACTGTTGGGCAACACGGACATGCGGCGGCCATCGACTACAACAAAACCACCCGGGATTGTCTGATTGCGCCGCGAGAGCGTATCCAGCACCCGCGCCGGAGATATACAGAGGCGGTACATGGCAGCGTCGTCCAGCGCCAGGGTGA
>NZ_JBBDSR010000087.1:0-21260 GCF_040904845.1 Marinobacter sp.
GGTGGGTGGCCAGGAAGACATGATCGTGGATGTGGCGCTGGATCTGCTGGCGGCAAAGCAGAAAGCCTGAATCGATCTGAAGTAACCAATAGACCCGAAATCAATACAGGAAGACATCATGAGCAAGTATACGAACGACGGCACCAGCAAATTTGTCCAGACCGAAGATTGGAAGCTGCATTACAACGAAGCCGGTGAAGGCGAAGTGGTGCTGATGATCCACGGCTCCGGTGCCGGTGCCACGGGTTGGGCCAACTTCCATCGCAACGTTGATCCACTGGTTGAGGCGGGTTATCGCGTCATCCTGATGGACTGCCCGGGCTGGGGTAAATCGGACCCGATCGTGACCGGCGAACCCCGTTTCGATGTAAACGGCAGGGCGATCAAGCAACTGATGGATGCCCTGGACATAGACAAAGCGCACCTGATCGGTAATTCCATGGGCGGCGGCAGCGCGTTGGCGTTCGTCAAGGATTATCCGGAACGCGTCGGCAAGCTGATCCTGATGGGGGCCGGTGGCGTTGGCAAAACCAGTATCTTTACGCCGCTGCCAATGGAAGGTATCAAGCTGCTGTTCGGCGTTTACCAGAATCCGTCAATGGAAAGCCTCAAGCGAATGCTCGATGTGTTCGTCTACGACGCCAGCGGCCTGACTGATGAGCTGATTGAGCTGCGTTACGAAGCGATGATGGAAAACTCCCACCATCTGGATAACTTTCTCAAGAGCGTCGAACAGAGCAAGTTTAATATGGGGGACTACACCGACGACCTGCCGAATATCCCCAACAAGACCCTGATCGTCTGGGGCCGGGATGACCGCTTTGTCCCCATTGACTGGAGCCTGAAGCTGCTGAACATGATTCCGAATTCAACCCTGCATGTGTTCAGCCAGTGTGGCCACTGGGCGCAGTGGGAGCATGCGGATGAGTTCAACCGTTTGGTGATTGACTTTATCAAGCATTGATATACGAAACATTCTGGTTCCAGGAGAAGTATCGATGTTCCGATTCCCCGTGATACTGCCCGCAGGTCTTATGGTGCCTGCAGCGGCCTTCTACCTTGCGGCTGGTCAGGTCCATGCTACTGACAGCGCTTGTGCCCCCGGCGATGATTATCAGCCGATCTGTGACATTGCCCCACCGGAAGACCTGGAGCCAACACCGGACGGCCGGTTCATGTTCATGGGTATTACCCCGGGCATGGATGGGGCTCAGCAGCCACGACTTCAGATTATCGAGCGCGAGAGTTATGAGGCTCGTGACGTTGATCTCGCCTTTGATCCGGAAACAGGGTGGGGCGATGCCGACTGCAAGGCCCCAGAGGCCCCAATGGGAGCCCATGGAATTCATTTGAGTGAGCGGAAAGACGGGCGGCATCAGTTACTGGTCGTCAATCACAATGGCCGGGAGGCTATCGAGTTCATTGAGGTAGCCCCGGAAGATGATACCTGGAGCACAACCTGGCGTGGTTGCGTTGAGAATGAGGAATTGGGGCGTTTTAACGATGTAGCCGCCTTGCCAGATCCGGAAGAGGGGTTTGTGGCGACGGTCATGTTTGAAGCGGAAAGCATGCACAACCCGCCACCGCTGGACGAGCTGTTGAGTGGTCTCAATACGGGGTACCTGATGTCCTGGAGCCCGGATCAAGGGCTATCGAAGATCCCTGGCAGTGAAGCTCCGTTTCCGAACGGTATCCAGTTAACGGACGACGGCCGCTATGCCTGGTTCGCAGCCTGGACCGCCAGGGAGGTTCACAAATTCGACCTGGAGCAGAACCGCACACGCGCTGAGGTGCCGGTTGGCTTTATGCCAGACAACCTGAGCTGGGACAGCCAGGGCCGGATATTGGCAGCAGGCATTCGTAATGCGGATACGTTCGCCCATTGCATGATGAATCAGATTGCGGACTGTCCTTTTGGCGTCAAGGTTTCGGCAGTGGATGTTGAAAAAAATACCAGTCACACCATCTTTTCGGCGAAAGAGGGCGTCTTATCGGGTGCTTCGGTAGCTGTGGGAGTGGATGGCTATATCTACGTTGGGGCTTTTAATGGCGACCGGATGATACGTCTCAACAAGCTGGAACCGTAACGCTAATACTTGCTAACCCTAAGCAACAGTATGGAGTGAAACATTATGCAGGCAGTAAAACTTCTTAGTGGAATGCTGATCGCCCTCACCATCCCCTTTGCCGCAATGGCGGAAAGTTCCCGGCCCAACATCCTGCTGATCATGGCAGATGATTTGGGGTACTCGGACTTGGGCAGTTACGGTGGTGAAATCGAAACCCCGACGCTTGATGATCTCGCCAATGAAGGCGTAAAGATGTCCAGCTTCTATGTGGCCCCTACCTGCTCCCCCACCCGTGCCATGCTGATGTCAGGAACTGACAACCATCTGGTGGGGTTGGGCACTATGGCGGAAGTCCTGCCGTTCTCTCCTTCACTGCAGGATCGTCCTGGCTACGAAGGCCACATCAACAAGAAGGCCCATTCATTACCTTCGCTGTTAAGCGATGCCGGGTATGACACCTACATGGCGGGGAAGTGGCATTTGGGTAAAGCGCCCGAGCAAGACCCCCATAACTTCGGTTTTGATCAGGCTTTTACACTGCTTGATGGCGGTGCCAGCCACTACAAGCCTTTGGAAGATAGCGAGGTGCGCGTTGAAAATGTGACCTACCGGGAGAACGGCAAAGATGTTGAGGTTCCAGCGGATTTTTTCTCATCGGAGTTCTACACAGACAAGCTGATCAGTTATATCGATTCGGGGCGTGACAATGGCGAGCCATTCTTTGCCTGGCTGGCCTTTACGGCACCCCACTGGCCACTGCATGCGCCGGAAGAATACATCGAGAAATATCAGGGTCGTTATGACGAGGGCTATGACGCCATTCGTGAGGACCGCCTTAAACGAATCTGGCAGGGTAATCTGTTTGAAGGGGCGTTTACGGCAGCGGAACCGGCTGAGGTGCCTAATCCACGCTGGAGCGAGCTGAGCGACGAGGAGCGCGAACGTCAGGCGCGCAAAATGGAAGTCTACGCAGCCATGGTTGATCATATGGATATGAACATCCAGCGCCTGTTTGACTACCTCAAGGATACTGGCCAGTACAACAACACCCTGATTGTGTTTGTCTCTGACAACGGCGCGGCAGGCGAGGATCACGCCAGGGGATATTCTCCGGGTGATGAGAACACCGATAACTCGCTGGCCAATATTGGCAAGCAAGGTTCCAATGTTAACTATGGTTTCCGGTGGGCCGAGGTCAGCTCTACCCCCTTTAGCCTGGTCAAGGGAACGTCTGCAGAAGGCGGGATTTCGTCGCCGGCTATTATCCGGTTACCTGCCTCGATGCCGTCAGCGCAGAACGGCTCAGTGGTGCATGGTTACGGGCGCATAGATGATCTGCTACCCACATTCCTTGAAATCGCCGATATTGACGACCCCGGCACTGCCTATAAAGGAGAGGAAAAGTTTCCCATCACTGGCCAGTCGTTGTTACCGGTCTGGCGTGATGAGGCAGAGCCCCGGAACAAAGCCGTCGGTGGTGAGATGTTTGCCCAGCCTTATATCCGCATGGGCGACTGGAAGTTGCGGTCGGCCTACGCGCCGGACGGTAGTCCCGCAATGATGGAGCGCCCCTATGAATGGGAGCTTTTCAACCTGGCAGAGGACCGGGGTGAAACCACCGATTTGTCGGATGACTACCCGGAGCGGGTGGAGTCTATGATGGAGGAGTGGAAGCGGTACGTTGAACGGGTGGGTGTTGTGGAACCCGAATAAGGTTTAGCTTTGAAAGGCATCGGTGATCATGGTGATTGCCGATGCCTCGCAACATTAGAACCGGAACTGGCTTACCTGATCATTCAGTTGATTCGCCAAAGAGGCAAGCTCATCACTCGCCGTGGAAACCTGCTCTGTCGACGCTGATGATTGCTGGCCAATATCGCGAATACGAATAACGTTTTTGTTGATTTCCTCTGCTACAGACGTCTGTTGCTCGGCCGCCGTGGCAATCTGGCTATTGAACTGCCGGATATTCTCCACCGCCGATACCATCTCCTTGATCGTGCTTCCGGTGCGCTCCACTTGGTGCAGTGATTGTTCGCCCAACCGGGTTCCTTCCGCCATGGCATTGGCTGTCTCTTCAACACTGCTTATCAGTGTATTGATCAGGGTTTCAATCTCGGAGGCTGAATTCTGCGTGCGTTGGGCCAGGGAACGGACCTCATCGGCTACCACAGCAAAGCCTCTTCCCTGTTCCCCCGCTCTTGCAGCCTCTATAGCGGCATTTAAAGCCAGCAGATTGGTCTGCTCTGCCACGGATTTTATGACATCAAGCACGGTAACGATGTTCTGAGTATCCGCCTGGAGTGTTCGCAGGCGTGTCATGGAGCTGTCGAGTTTCTGGTTCAGGTTGGTAACGGATTCAACCGTAAGCTCTACCGCTTCATTGCCCCTGTCTGACTTCTCGTGCGCCAGGCTGGCCGCCTCAAAGGCAGAACCAGCACTGGTTGCCACTTCATTGACGGTCGCGACCATTTCGTTCATCGCGCTGGCAACCTGCTCAGTCTCACCGTTCTGGCGGCTTATCCCGTCTATGGTTTGATTTGTAATGCCAGAGAGGGTTTGGCTGGATGAATCGATGCTGTTTGCGCTGGTATCAATTCGCTGCACCAGTTCCCTGAGCTTCCTGGCCATATCCGCAAAGGTGGAGAGTAATGTGCCGAACTCATCCGTTCGATGTGAGTTGATTTCTACCGTCAGATCGCCGTCCGCGATGCGCCTCGAAAGCTCTATGGTTTCGCTGATAGGCCGCGTGATACTGCGTGTAAGGCCCCAGGAAACGACCACTGCGAGAATTATCAGCACGGCAAGAGCCACAAGTAGCAGGCGGAGACCCTGCTCGTATTGCAATTGCATTTGGTGTGACTGCTGTTGCTGAAGTTCAACGGCATTTTCCACGACGACTTTTGCTTCGGCCCTGAGCCTGTTTTCGATGGCATCCACAACCATGGCGCGGTCATTGACGCGGGGCCTGAAATCTTCCATGAGTACATTGTACTGGGTAACGCCCTCCAGGATTTGCTGAGCCAGTTCGATGTCAGGTTCGGTTGTCAGCATTTTTTTCAGCGTAGTTATGCTCGCTGCGGCCTCATTCGCAAGCCCGATGGCGGAGTCTGCAAAGGCTTCGTCCTTGCGAATCCGGAAGTTTTTCTCTTCCGCCCTCGCCGAGAGCAGGCTGGTTTCCGCCTCACTGGCCAGTGCAACCATGCGTGCGGATTGGTTGAGCTCCATGAGCGTGTGCACGCCAAAGGCTGCCATTACTGCCGCCAGAACCACCAGAAAGGTAAAACCGGTGGCGAGTTTTTTACCGACGCTGAGACTGGGGAAACGGAGTTTTCTTTTCATGGAATAACCCATTGTTATTGTTGGAAGCGAGGAGGTGAGAGCAGTCGTTCAAGAAGCGTGTTAAGGCAGGCAGCCCGCTCCCAGCGTTGGAAGCAGGCTTATATGTTCAGGCTGACACTGCCAATTTCAGTGCTTTCTTGAAGATTTCCAGTTCGGACTCACTCAGACCAGAGAACACTCTTTCCTGTTCTGCAAGCACGATGTCCCACAGCTCTTTGAGTTTGGCGTGGCCAGCGTCGGTTAACTGATGGTTCTCGAGGTCGCCTGTCAGCAGCCCTTTGCTTTCGAGGGTCTGCATGGCTTCCTTGATTTCACGAGCGGGCATGGCAACTGCTTTTTGCAGATCTGCCGGAGTTGCGTGGTCACTTGCGCTGTCGAGGACTAGTAGCAGGCGGGACTCAGAATTTCTCAACCCGACCTTGAGATGTTGAGAAACGAAATTGGCGTGGGAGGAATTAACAGCCTGAATCATCAAATAAAACAGGTTGTTGCCAAGTGGGCTGCTGAGCATGCACCTTTCCGCATCTTTTTGGTCGCTCTCAGCGGGCTTCTGAAAGCGTGGGTGCGGAATGACCATCGAGTACCCGCCCTGGTGGTACACGAGAGGGGGCCTGCCCTCATCAACAAAGTTAACAACCTTGCCGATGATGATCCAATGGTCACCGCCCTCTACAAACTCCCACGGTTCGCACTCGAAATAACCTGACACGCCGTCAAAGACGGGTGCGTTTCCAAGTCCTGGCTTGTAGTCGATATCGGCGTACTTATCGTCACCCGATTTAGCGAAATTATTGGAAAGGTGTGCCTGATCGGAAGCCAGAATATTAACCGTGAAATGGCTTGCAGTGCGGAACACATCGATTGCCTTGGACCCCTTGTCGATACTCCAGAGAATCAGCGGTGGGTCCATGGATACCGAGTTAAAACTGTTAGCGGTTACGCCCGCTTTTATGCCATCCGGAGATTCAGCGGTGATGATGGTAATGCCGGTGGCAAAATTGCCGAGTGCTCGTCTGAAGGCGCGCGTGTCGAAATCCGCGGTAGTGGTTGTCATGGGGCCTCTCTATCAATATTTACCAGACGTTGGCACTGGCGAAGGTGGCCTTCGTCTGCAAGGTATTTGCGTTCAATAACGATGCTAAACAGGATGTGATGGAGTTACATCCGGGATAAATTGAAAAGGCTTTTAGATTGTGTTCAGAAAGGGGCTATGGCGTGATTGGTGCAATGTCCCTGCAGCCAGACAGGGGAATATTCCCGTGCAGCAAGGAGAGAAAATGAAACTCGCTCATTATTCATTGCATGGCAAGCTGTCTGTTGGTGTGGTTTCAAATGACCGGATTGTGGACATTCCCGACAACCTGCCCCATATGCCGGTAGCCATCAAAGACATCCTTGCCGGTGGAGAATCCTACCTGAAAGAAATCCGTCAGCTGATCGACTGGGTTACGGGCGGGGGTACGGACAGGGACGCGAGAGGAGCGTTGTTGTCAGAGGTTTCCCTCAGGGCCCCCATACCCGATCCGCAGAAGTACCTCGCTATTGGTATGAACTATCAGGATCATGCGGAAGAGGCGAATGCCAAGGGCATTCCCACACCCGAGACCCAGTTGTGGTTCAACAAACAGGTGTCCTGTATCACCGGCCCGTTTGACCCGATTGTCTATCCCCGGGTATCCAGCAAGCTTGATTATGAGGCGGAGCTGGGTGTTGTTATCGGTAAACGGTGTCGTTACGTGACCGAAGATGATGCCCGTAGCGTGGTAGCGGGGTATTTTGTGGCGAACGATGTGTCCGCAAGGGACTGGCAGGCCGCAAGCCCGACGTTCACGCTTGGCAAGTCATTCGATACCCACGGCCCGATTGGCCCCTGGATTGTTACCGATGACGAGATCGATGATCCCCACAACCTGAACATGCGCCTGCTGGTAAATGGAGACGTGCGCCAACAGACCAATACCTCAAAAATGATCTACAACATCTGGCAGCAGATCAGTCATCTTTCCCAGGTGATGACTCTGGAGCCGGGCGACCTTATTGCCACCGGGACCTGCGCCAATGTGGGCATGGCGACGGGGAATCTGTTGCAGCCGGGGGATGTTGTGCGGGTGGAGATTGATGGGGTAGGGCATATTGAGAACACGGTTGTGCCTGAGTAAATACACCCTGGTTGATGTGAATACTTGGAAAAGGTGAGCTCCAATTCGGTGAATTACACAACGGAGACTCAAAACACTACGTGTCCGAACCGAGCTTCTCCAGCCTATAGGCAAGCTGTGCCCGGGTCAGCCCAAGAAGGCGGGCTGCCTGAGACACGTTGCCATCGGCTTTATACATGGCGGTACAGATCAGCCTTTTTTCAAAATCATCGAACGCGAAGCCTTCGTTGAGCATTGCCTCGCACGCTGGATCCGGTTTACTGAAATTGTGGTTTTGTGATTTTTGCAGGTGGCCGCCCTGGGTTATTTCTGAATCCTGATCTTCCGGTTTTTCCAGCGCTGGGCAGAGCGCTTCGATATCAATTAGCTGGTTGTTCTCGGTCAAAATGACGCCCCTTTCCAGCATGTTTTCCAGTTCGCGAATGTTTCCCGGCCAACGGTATCCCATGAGTGCCTGGCGAGCTTTGTCGGAAATGCCGGGTATCTTCTTCTGGTACTCAACCTGGAACTTCTGCAGAAAATGCTCAACCAAAAGTGGTATGTCATCCCGCCGCTCCCGCAGTGCCGGGATGTGGACCGGGTAAACATTGAGACGATAGAACAGGTCGGCTCGGAACTTGCCCTTGGCGACCGCGTCTTCCAAATCCTCGTTGGTGGCAACAACCAGACGCACGTCGATTTTTCGGGTTTCTATGCCTCCCACCCGCTCAAGCTCGCCTTCTTGCAGAACTCTAAGGAGGGTCGCTTGGGCTCTGGGTGATAACTCGACAACTTCGTCCAGAAAAAGCGTGCCGCCGTTGGCGCGCTCGAATTTTCCTGGGCGGCTTGTGTGGGCACCGGTGAATGCACCTTTCTCTACGCCGAAGAGTTCAGATTCAATCAAGTCTGGTGGTATACAGGCGCAGTTCAGTGCAACAAACGGGTTCTGCGCCCGCTGCGAATTGAGGTGTAAACTGCGAGCAAAGATTTCTTTGCCAACGCCTGTTTCTCCCTGCAAAAGTACAGATACATTATTGCTAGCCGCTTTTTGGAGCAACCTCCAGGCTTGCTGAAAACTGTGGGAATGGCCGACAGAGTTTACGGCGAGTTGTTGTTGATCGTACTGATCGTGTTGGCTAGCCTGGAGTTCGCTCAATTGGCTTTGCAGTGAGAGCAGCTCTTCAGCCAATGCATCCGGTTTCAGAATGCGGTTGAGCTCTTCCGGGTCGTCCCACTCATTCGCAGGGCGGCCGACAATGCGGCAATTTTTATCACCTTTCGCTTGGCATTCGACTTCCCGGAACAACACTTTCTGTCCCATGTAGTAGGTGGTAAAGCCGCTGGCGTAGCCGGTGAGAAACCAGCATGTTGCGTTTTCGGTCAGGCCCCCGTTGGCCAGTTGAAGGTCTGCCTCAAAGGAACCATCCCACAGAAATTCGCCGTAAAAGCTGCCTTCGTCCAGATCAAAATCCATCCGTACCGGCGAGACGTTGACCATGCCTTTAATCATGGCTAGCTGGGGGCCGGCGGCAAAAGCTTTGGCGGTACTCAAATCCGGGCGGAGTTTGCGGGCAAGTTCGGCATCGCGCCACCCGGAGTGGAATCCCAATCGCATCAACAGGCCCCGGGTGCGTTGCTCGCCGATGGTCGCAATCAATTCGTCCCGTAAGGTCCTGAACACGCTGCTGTGCACCAGTAACATTCGCTGCTCATGCATCCAGACCTTGCCTTGCTTGGTGTCGAAACGGATCTGGCTGACCAGATCCTGGCTGGTTGGAAATTTGGGGTCCTGCGACATTGGCATAGTGAGGAGTCCTGTTTTTGTAGTTATGGTGAGCCAGCCATCGGGTAACTCAGATAGACAATAGCAGGAATCGTGCCCGGAGACGGGCGGGCTGTCAGAAGGTGCCTGGTAAGGTGTTTGGTGGTCGCAGGTATGGGAAAGTATTCAGCATATCCGCAAGCGGTTCATGAAATGATGAAGTCCGCGCGCGAAAAAGCCCGGCGCCAAGGTGGCACCGGGAAAAGGACGCGTCGCCCTTATTGAGAGGCTACGATGCAACGGCCTCCTGATCAGCAAACGCCTTGCCGAGAATGAAACCGGCATAATCGTTATCTGCTGCCTCGTCGCAGACCCGTTTGTAAGCCGCGCCGCCGCCCAGGTAAACCATAAAGGAGCGGGGCTTGCCCGGAATGTTGGAGCCGGTGTACCAGGTGTTGGTCTTGGGTAACAAAGTAGAATTTGCGATGCCTTCCACCACGCCATGCCACTGGTCTTCCCGGGCTTTCTCGGGCTCGATGGTGGCTATTCCGTTAGCTTCCATGTGCCGGATGGTGTCAGCAATCCACTCAACATGCTGCTCAATACCCAGCGGCATGTTGAACAGCACAGAAGGGCTTTGTGGCCCGGTGATCATGAAAAAGTTCGGGAATCCGTTAGACATCAATCCCAGGTTGGTCCGGGGGCGTTCGCTCCAGTAGTCCTTTAGACGGACACCGTGACGGCCGGTCAGGTTCAGGTTGAACAATGGGCCGGTGAAGGCATCAAAGCCGGTGGAGTAAATCAGGCAATCGAATTCGTGACTGTCGCCACTGGTCAGCTCCAGGCCACCCTCAGTGACCCGGCTGATCGGATTAGGCTTGATATCCACCAGAGACACGTTGTCCCGGTTGTAGGTTTCAAAGTAGTTGGTCTCGCAGGGCTGGCGCTTGGTTCCGTAGAGGTAGTCCGGGCACAGCAGTTCCGCGGTTTTCGGGTCGTTGACGCGCTGCCGGATTTTGTTACGGACAAATTCGGCCACGATGGCGTTGGCTTTTTCGTCAAACAGTACATCGCCGTAGCTGCCCAGCCAGAGCGCAAAGCCTCCGTCGTTCCAGCAATCTTCCAGGTGCTTTTGCACGTCCTCAGGGCTGTCCTTGAAGATGGATTCGCGCATGTTCGGAAATGGCACGCCGGCTAATGATGCACGTGCCTCTGTGCGGAACTCGCCATAGCGGCCCTTGATGGCGCGGGCCTCTGCTTCCTCCATCTGGCCGTTTTGCAGCGGTGTGGCGTAATTGGGTGTGCGCTGAAACACGGTAAGGTGTTTCGCTTGCTCGGCAATCAGGGGGATGGCTTGAATGGCAGAGGCGCCCGTGCCGACAATGCCTACGGTCTTACCGGTGAAATCAACACCTTCATGGGGCCAGTTGGACGTGGCGTAAACGTTGCCTTTGAACGAGCCCTTGCCCGGATAGCTGGGAATGGCGGCGGTAGACAGGGTGCCAACGCCGGAAATGTAATACTTGCAGATGACTGTGTGGCCACGGTTCGTCTTGATGGTCCAGCGGTTGATGCGTTCGTCGAAATCGGACGAGACAACGCGGGTTTCAAAGGTAATGTCGTCGCGTAGGTCCAGTTTATCGGCGACAAACCGCAGGTAATCGAGGATCTCGGCCTGGCCAGCGTATTTTTCGGACCAGCTCCATTCCTGCTGGATTTCCTCGGAGAAGGAAAATGAGTAGTGATAGCTGGAGATATCGCAGCGGGCGCCGGGGTAACGGTTCCAGTACCAGGTGCCTCCCACGCCATCGGCGGCTTCAAATACCTCCGCTTTCATGCCCAGTTTGTCCCGCAGGGTATGGAGCATGTACAGCCCGGAAAAGCCGGCGCCTACAACTACGGCATCGGTGTGAATCGTGGTGTTGGTTTGTGCAGTCATGATATCAACCTCTTGTTTTTGTTTGCTCGTACAGCAATGGCCGGGGTGGCCGGTTAAGCCCGTTCAGATCGGCATGGCGAACTGGAACCAGAAGGAATGGCCCTGGGAGCCGTTTTCTACTTCCGTCTCGTGCAAGTACTTGAAGACCACCGCTGTTCTTGGGCCCAGTCCATAAAACACTTGCGGACCAACGCCTATTTTCTGGAGCCGGTTGCCATCGCCCACGGTCTGGCCATTCTGTTTGTCATCAGAGAACTGTTTGGTGTAGTGCCCCGCTAAGCCAAACTGCCATTGCGGTGCGGAAGCCGGCCGGTAACCGGCAAAGTAGTCCACGTTGAAGACATCACCGGACTCATAATTGGTGTCGTCATTTTCAAAATTGAACGTGAAGGTGGGTGACAGCGACAGCTCCCATTGCTGGCTTGGGAACCAGGTCATGTTGAATTCCTGCATGTATGACGAGGTGTTGCTGGTGGTGTTGATCAGGTTGTTCCGGTCGTAATCCCCGAGCGGAATAAAACCGCTGAAGCCGGTTGAGAAGTGCAGCGTTTCGGAGGCTGACCAGTTCACGTACAGCGGCGTGACGTAGATCTGGTTCAGACCGGTCTCGGAGTCATCAGCGACGCCCACATCCAGAGAATTACGGCCACCAGACAGGATGGCGCCGCTGGTAAAGGTGATGCCTTCGCCGGCCAGGTAGTCCCAAGTGCGGTTCAGGCGGAAGGCCTGGGCAAAGACGTCCAGCTCAAACTTGCCTGGCGTAGTATTGCCATTGGTGTCTTTGAACTTGTCTGCGGAGTAGAACACCGTGTAGCCGTAAAACTGGGTTTCGCCGGGTGCCGGCATCATGGCCGGCAGAACGGTGTTGACGCCGTTTGGCCAGTTTGTGACACCGTTTTCCACAGCGTGAGCTGTGGCCACCATCCCGGTACATGCGGTGACCAGTGCCAGTGTTCGGAGTTGGGCTTGAGTCGTTTTGGTCATAATTTATTCCTTCCCGTTTGTTGTATTTGTTGTATTTGTTGTGTTGGTTGGGTGGGTCAGGCCACCGAAGTGGTGTTGGTGACCGCCTTGCGCATGTGCTCGACCACGAAGCCGCGGGCAGTCTCGCTGGCGGGCAGAGCGTTCAATATGGTGAAAAAGCCATGTATCTGGCCGTCGAACTGGCGAAAATGGACAGGTACGCCAGCAGCTTGAAGGCGTTTGGCATAGGCGGCCCCTTCGTCACTGAGCACATCGTGTTCAGCGGTGATAACAACGGCTGGGGGCAGGTGGTCGAGGTTGTCGGCCAGCAATGGCGAGGCATCCGGGTCCTGGCGTTGATCGGCGTTTGGCACATAGCAATCCCAGAACCAGGCCATATCCTGCTGGCCCAGCAGACCCTGGTTCTCAGGTGCTTGATAGCCTGGAGTACTCAGATCCGGTTGGGTGACCGGGTAGATGAGAACCTGTTGTGCAATCTCGGGCCCGCCGGCGTCCCTGGCCTTGCGGGCACAGACAGCGGCCAGATTTCCGCCAGCGCTGTCACCAGCAACAATGATCGGAAGATCATCGTACTCACTTTGCTTGCCGACGATCCGTTGGCGGTTCGATGCAACCCACTGCAAGGCTGCCCAGGCATCGTCAGTCGCAGCCGGAAAGGGGTATTCCGGGGCCAGTCGATAATCCACCAGCACTACGGCGCAATTGCTCTCGGTTGCGATGAACCGGCCCAGCGTGTCGTAATCGTCAAGAGCACCGACCACCCAGCCGCCGCCGTGCAGGTAAACGATGATGCCTTCCGGATTCTCGGTGGGTACCAGGGTGCGCAGGGTTAGGGTGGTTGCGCCAGACGGAATGCCAAGGTCTTCGCAACCGTAAACGTCGGGGCCTTCGCCGATGATCTCTCTGAGGCCGGCGAAAAACTCGCGGGCGGCGGGGGCAGTCAGGGTATGAAATGCCGGTGCACCCTGGTCGGCGAGTTGCTGAAGAAATTCTGAGCTTGATTGGTCCAGAGCCATGATCTGTCCTCTTGCTTGTTGTTGTAACAAGAGGCAGAGCAACCGGTGTGCCAGCGAGTAAAATCCCGACAAAATATTTTAAAGTAATTATTTATCAATAAGATATGTGGTGTCTCTCTGGTGCCTCAGCAATCGGTGATAACGGTGCTGTGGGCCCGGTTTCCTGAAATCCGCAAGCCGGTTTCAGGAAATAAGTGATCGTAGCGAGAACTGGAATGGATGATTAATTCACGTTTGTTGCGCAATTATGACAGTCGTTGCGCATACGGGATAACGCCTATTACAAGCCTCTCGTCAGAATGAAGTTGACCACACACTGGTGGTAGAACAACAAACTGACAGAGGGCATAGCATGCACAAAAACAACATATTGCTTCGTCGGTTGGGTCTGGCCCTGGGGCTGGTGGCAGCGTCTTCGCTGGCTTCCGCCAATCCGGCTGACAAACCCAACTTCATGTTGATTATTGCCGATGACCTCGGATACTCCGACATCGGCTCTTTCGGGGGGGAAATTGAAACCCCGAGTCTGGACGCCCTGGCCAATGAAGGCGTCCGGATGACCAACTTCCATACGGCACCAACCTGCTCCCCAACCCGTTCCATGCTGTTTTCCGGTACCGATAACCACCGCGCAGGCATGGGTAATATGGCCGAACTGTTAACCCCGGAACAAAAAGGGCAGCCGGGGTATGAAGGCTACCTGAACGATCTGGTGGTCACGCTGCCTGAAGTGCTTCGGGATAACGGTTATCACACCTCTACCACCGGTAAATGGCACCTTGGCCGTACCGAGGAACTGAGCCCCGCCGCGCGCGGATTTGATGAATCCTGGGTGTTGGTACAGGGCGGTGCCAGCCATTTTGATGATGGCCGTGCCATTATTGGCGTCGATCCCAAGGCCATTTATCTGGACAACGGCAAGAAGGTAGAGGTACCAAAGGGTTTCTTCTCTTCGGATTTCTATGCCGATAAAGCCATCGAATACGTTGAATCTGCCGGCGATAAACCGTTTTTTCACGTGCTTTCCTTTACCGCTCCCCATTGGCCGATTCAGGCCCCGGACTCTTACATTAAAAAGTATGAGGGTCGCTATAACGAAGGCTATGAAGCCATTCGCCAGCAGCGCCTGGGCAAAATGAAGGAAATGGGACTGGTCGGCCATAAGCTGGCGGCTAATGTACCGTTTGATCAGTTGCCCTCCTGGGATGAATTGACAGACGAACAACGCAAAATTGAAGCCCGCAAGATGGAAATCTATGCCGCCATGGTGGATAACATGGATGAGAACATCGGCCGGGTCATGGCGCATCTGGAAAAAGCCGGCAAGCTCGACAATACCGTGGTCATGTTCATGTCCGATAACGGCGCCGACGGCAACAGCCCGGAAGTGCTGCCCCGCAACAAGCAATGGATTGCCGCTGAGTACGACAACAGCTTCGACAACATGGGTCGCCCGGATTCCTACATCTGGTATGGCCCACAGTGGGGGCAGGTGAGCGCAACGCCTTGGCCGATGTGGAAAGGTTATCCCGCCCAGGGTGGTCTGCTGGTGCCGGCGATTCTCAGCCTGCCGGGTGGTGACGACAAAGGTGAGATCAATCATGAGTTCTTCCATGTGATGGACATCATGCCCACTTTCCTGGAACTAGCGGGTATTGATGTGCCCAAGAGCCCTTATAAAGGCCGTGAGGTCTTCGAAGTGCAGGGCGTTTCCATGCTGCCAGGTTTGAACGGTAACTCACCTGAGAACCGTGTGGTGGGCTGGGAACTCTTTGGCCGATCCGCCGTGCGCATGGGTGACTGGAAAATCCGTCTGCTTGATGCACCTTATGGTCCTGGCGAATGGCAGCTGTTCAACCTGGCACAAGACCCTACCGAAACCACGGACCTTGCCAGTAAAGAACCTGAAAAGCTGAAGCAGCTGTTGGCTGAGTGGGACAAGTATGTAAGCCGGAATGGCGTCATCAAAGCCGATCCTGCCGACATGCGGAAAGTGGGTTACAGCTTCACCACCTGCCTGTATGGCAAGTGTGTTGAGTAATCTGGCCCTAGGTTTGAGAACAGGAGATACGCCATGCAATTAAAACAGACACTCCTGGCTGCTGCGGTTTCCGCAGCAGCCGCCAGCCCGGCCCTCGCGGTTGAACTGGAGAAACCGGATTTTTACGGGTACCTCAGTGCCGGTGCGCTGAAAGTGGAAGGGAAAGATGCCGAAGCGGAAGCTTTTGAGATCGAGCTTGGGCTTCAGGGCAAGGCAACCATCGATAAAGGCCTGAACCTGCACTATGCGGTCGAAATCGACTTGGCAGGAGCGGCTAATAGCGCTGACGATCCCGCAGTCGGGCGCGATGGTGAGGCGGATATACACGTGAAGGAAGCCAAGTTCTGGCTGCCAACGAAGTACGGGCTGTTTGTGGTCGCCCCTCGTGGCACCAGCGGCCAGTGGGGTGACATCTATGGGCATATCAATCACTACGAGTTCAACGAATCGCATGATGTACTCAATGCGGATGGTATTTTTGCCCAGCCAGACAGAACATCCGGCACCTTCGCCTATCACACACCCTGGTTTCTGAAAACCAAGTTGGTGGCAGCCGCGATCACTCTGAATGGCAGCAACGATGAGAACGCTGATGGTCGTTCGGTGCGGCTGGTGCACAAAAATGGCAACCTGGCCATGGCCATCGGTACCACCTTGCTGATGCAAAATCAGTTGCCGGCATTTACCACCGATGACTACCTGATCACGGCTGCCGGAGCCAGTTATCGGCTGGGTGGATTAACCCTGGGTGCAACCTGGGAGAATAACAAGGATGCTCCTTACCCCCTCGCTCCCGAGGGCAAGGCGGATTTCGATTCCTACGGTGTCTCCGCCCAGTACATCACCGAAGGTGGTGCTGGCATAGCGGTAGGCTACAAGGAAAAGAACCACGACTATGACGCAGCTGACAACTCAGTCTATACCCTGAAACTTGAACAGAGCCTTACACCTAAAGTGAAAGTATGGGCAGAGACCGGGCTCTATGATGAACCCGTTGTTATGAGAGGTGCGCTGGTTACTGATACCAACTACGCCATGGGCTTCAACGTAAGCTTCTGAATATGAAAGCGTCTTGCCCGGTCAGGTTCGGTGTTACGCCGAATCCAGCCGGGCTTTTTTGTTGACCACCACGGGCGAGGTGCGACACTGCCGAAGCGTTTCCGACGGCAGCTCGCCAAAGGCTTCCTGATATTGGTGGGTAAAGTGACTCAGATGATTAAAACCGAACGAGAAGGCGGCATCGCCGATGCTGAGGTCAGGGTTGCTGCTGAGCAGCTCCCGAACGCCTTTGAGCTTATGGCAGAGAATGAATTTGGCAGGCGTTGTGTTGAGGTAAGTGCGGAATCCGGACTCCACGGATCGTCGGCTGGCGCCGGTAACCCGCAGAAGATCACACACCGACATGGGCTGGTGAATATGAGCCCGTATCCACTCCGTTGCCAGGCGAATCCGACCGGGAAGTATTGACGGGTTTTCCTGTCTCTCCCGGTGCAACTGGTTGGCGAACTGCGACAATAGCAGTCCCTCCCACTGGGACTGAACAGAGGGCGCAATCTGTCCCTCACAGATCTCATGTTGTTGAGCGAGACAGGTAATGCCATTCCTCAGTAACAAGGCGTCTTGATGGTCGCCGGGTATGATGGCATTGGTCTGGCGCAGAAAATCGAGATCCGGAACGCCCAGGGTGTCCAGCAGTTTCTGGCGCGCCAGGCTCATGACCACTGCCCGGGTTCCTTTTTCCCAGATCAGGTCTGCCTGCTTTCCCGGTGCGGTCAGTACCAGGCTGTTAACCGGCACATTGGTATCCAGGGATTTGCAGTAGATGTTACCGGACAGCACCAGAACGGCGTGGAAGGTTTTTTGGGTTTCGGACTGAATGTGCACCTTTTCAGACCACATGGCACCGAACAGCGAGCTGCTGCCCAAGGGCTGCAGGGTAAGCAGGTTTTCTGCCCGGCCGCTGGAGGACAGCGGGGCAACTTCACGATCTTCAATGTGGGCATTGATAAACGCCTTTGCCTCCTCGAAATCGGGAGAGCGCACACCCACATTGTAGCGGAAAGGAACCAGTTTCTCGTTCATGGTGGAGTCATTATTGTTGTCGGTTCAGCCGTAATAGCCACGGGCCTGTTTATCATAAATAAAGCAATTCGCAGGCCACCCGCCTGAAGTTGGGCCGGGCTTTGCAATGACCGTGTTCCGGGATTATTGCCGGGATAATCCGGGAAGCAGGGTTTATGATCTGGTGAAATGACTAAAAAAATAACACGGAATTGAACGATATGATTAAACCGCTACGGAGACTGTTTGCCATCTGGCTTCTGGCGCTGGCGAGTGGGAACCTTCTGGCCAATCCGTCTGGTTGCGTGGAGTGTCATGCCGGGGAGGTGGCAGAGTGGTCCGGGTCTCAGCACGCCGTTGCCATGTCGGAAGCGACGGCCGAGTCGGTGGCGGGTGATTTTTCGGGTGCCCGTTATGAGGATTCAGACCTCAGGGTTCAATTCCAGCAAGAGGGTAGTCAGTTTCAAATCCACACTCATGAAGGCGATAAAAAGCGTGAGTGGACGGTTCGCTATACCTTCGGGGTGTATCCGCTCCAGCAGTATCTGATTGATATTGGCGAAGGACGCCTTCAGGCCTTCAACATTGCCTGGGACACCCGGGATAAGGCTGACGGTGGCCAGCGCTGGTTCCGACTGGATGAGCCCGGTGGCAATCGCCCGGGTGATGCCATGCACTGGACCGGTATCTACCAGAACTGGAACAACCAATGCGCAGATTGCCATTCCACCGGGCTGGCACGCAACTATGACCCGGTCGAAGATCAATACCACACCGATTTTAAACACGTTGCGGTGAGTTGCACCGCCTGCCATGACTCGGCGGGCGAACATGCCGAGGCCCGTCGAAATGGGCAAAGCCTGACGGCGGGTGTGGAGCTGGCGGCAGTGGGTGCCTGGCTGGTGAGTGAAGGCAAACAGCCGCCACGACGACAGGGGCCAGAATCCAACTCGGCGCAAGTGTCTACTTGTGGCAAGTGCCACTCCCTGCGCACCAGCCTGACCGACTCAAACCATGGCCAGATGCATGACCAGTTCAGCCTGAGCCGGCTGGATCAGCCCCTGTATTTCTCCGATGGCCGGGTGCGTGAAGAAGTGTTTGTGTTGGGCTCGTTTGAACAGAGCCGCCTGTTCCAGGCGGGCGTGGTCTGCACCGACTGCCACAACCCTCACACCGGCAAGCTGAAAATTGAGGGCAATGGCGTTTGCGCCCAGTGCCACAATGCCGGTGATTACGATACGCCGGATCATCACCATCATCCCCTCAACAGCGAAGGCGCGCAGTGTGTGAATTGCCACATGCCGGAAGCCACCTTTATGAAAATTGATGATCGCCGGGAGCACAGTTTCATGGTGCCCCGGCCCGATGTGTCGAGAGAATCCGGCAGCCCGGATGTTTGCCTGGCGTGCCATACCGATGAGGATCGCGCCTGGTCGATTGCAACGGTGGAAAACTGGTACCCGGATTTGTACGAGTCGGATACCTGGCACCATGTGCAACAGCAAAACCTGCCAGAGATTCTGGCTTACCTTGAAAATGAGCGTGAGCCGGCCATTCGCCGAGCGACCTTGCTGGAGCAGCATGGGGAAGTGCTTGCCGCTAGGCAAACAAACCTGCTGGCGCGCCTGTCACAGGACAGCAATGCCCTGATCCGCGAAAGTGCCATGCGTGTGTTGAGGCACGGAGACATGGATAGGGTTCGGAGTCTTGCGGAAAACGGTCTGGCGGATGACTCGCTGGCGGTGAGGCTGGCGGCGTTTGAATCCATGGTGTGGTCGGGCACGATGCCGGACCCTGAGCGCTGGGCCAAGGTGCAGCAGGAATACGAGCACTACGTTGATACGCAGTCAGATCTGCCCGCGGGCAGTGTGCTGAAAGCGCGTTACCTGTTGGCAGGGGATTATGTCTACAAAGCGGAGCAACAGCTCAAGCGCGCCCTGTCCAAAGACCCCGGATACGTGCCTGCCACCATCGTGCTGACCGATATCCTCCGTTCCGGCGACCGGAACCTTGAAGCCGTTCGGGCCATTGACCAGACCCTGGGGCACAGCCCTGATGAGCCGCAACTGATTCACCTGCGGGGACTGATCCGCATCCGCCTGCAAGATTACCCGGCGGCGCTGGCGGATCTGGAGCAAGCCCATACATTGGCGCCCGGTCAGTGGCTCTTCGGTTATCGCTACGCGGTTGCGTTGTTCCAACTGGACCAGAAAGAAAAGGCCCGGCAAGTGACGCAAACCATGCTGCAACGGTACCCCGATAACGCTCAGTTGCGGGCACTGATGAATCACCTGTGAGGCTGGCGACAGGATTGCCGGGGTGGCTATCGCTTCAGATCCACCCCAACCACTTCCACCACAGGTAATCCAGCGGAAACAGAATCACGATGGTGAGTGCTGCCAGAATCAGGCACAGCCGTGCCGCATGTCGCATCGGAATGCCTGCCAGGGGCATGGCCATCATCAGCGGCACCGACTGGTAGGTGAAAATAATGGTTGAGAAACCCAGCACCTGAGTCATCAATACGGCTTCGAGACTGAAGCCGGTCATCTGGCTCATGGGCTCTGCCAGCGGCGTCAGCGTTGCCGGAATGCCAGCCAGGGTGGTGAATACACCGGTCGCCGTTGCCGCCAGAGCCAGCGTTATAAAATTGCCAAAGTCCCTGCCTGGCTCCAACGGTAGCCAGGCGAGCACTTGATCTCCTATCACACCGCTGATGTTCTGATGGTTAATCAGGCCAGCTATGCCCAGCAGGCCGGCCACCACCAGGATCGCGCTGATGTTCACTTTCTGGTTAAAGCTCTGGGTGGAGACCATACCAATGCCCGGCATCAGTAGCAGGGTCGCGGCGGCCAGGCCGACCCAGGCGGCTGAAATCTGATGCAGTGCGTCCGTGAGCCAGAAGCCCAGAGTGACCAGCATAATCGCCAGCAGACGGGACTCCCGAAAGTCGAAAGGTCGGTGGGTACTGAGCTGCGCAACAGGTCTGGGCCTGTCCGGGTATAACCACACCAGTACAATCACCAGCAAGATGGCCTTCAGAAGTCCAAGCAAGGGAAAATGCAGCAGCAGATACTCCCCGAACAGCGGGCTCCAGCCATGAATCTTCTCGGCTGAGCCAATCATGATCATGTTGGGGATGTTGGCGGGCAGAATGGCGAAGGTGGGCAGGTGGCTGCCGAAGGCCGCCGCCAGGCCGACGGCCCTGTGGCCGTTGCTGCCAGGCTCAAAACCGCAGTTCTGGGCGATGGCCAGTGCAATTGGAATAAACAGGACAATACGGCCCACGGAGGAGGGCATTACAAAGCCCAACAGAATCCCGAAAATCACAATGCCGGCAATCAGCTTGGTGTAGCTGGCGTCCATGTGGCGGGTGAACAGGTCTGAAATTCGTTGGGCCAGGCCGGTTTCAGAAATGGCGATACCAATCACCAGACCAGACACAATCAGCCAGCAAGCCGTTGACGTCAGGCCCGAGAACACCACGTCGGCCGGCGCCAGTGATAGCAGCATCGCCAATGTAAGCACCAGCAAGGCGGTGACAAACTCCGGCAGGGCTCCGGTGGCAAACAGCACAAGCCCGGCCATGACGAGCAGGGCCGAGAGCATTTGAGGCCCTTCAAACCATCCCGCAACGGGGCCTAGAAGCAGGGCTGCTGACAGCGCCGGAATCAGGATCAGGGCAAGCCATTGAGACCGGGTAATCGGGAGACTGCGCATCACCGGGGCATGTCCTTCTTGCGGTTAACGGACATCATGGTTCTTTTTCGGGAACAACCAGAACGCGAACCACTTGGTCATACGCGGCATCAGCACGTAACTCATCAACAGCATCACCACGATGGTAACCGCCATGGTTCTCAGCAACAGCGGAATTTGCGCGAGAATATCGCCGAACAGCACAAACA
>NZ_JBBDSR010000088.1:0-4458 GCF_040904845.1 Marinobacter sp.
TGCCACCATCATCGCCGCCGGGCGTCGTCGAGCCGCCATCGCCACCGTCGCCACTGTGCCGCCCCGCTCTGGTGATTCAATCGCAAATCGACCCTGATGGGCCTTGACCACGGCCTGCACGACCGCCAGCCCAAGCCCGGTACCATGGGATTTGGTGGTATAGAACGCCTCCATCAGCTGGCCGGCCTGCCCCGCTTCGAAACCGGGGCCGTTATCCACCACCCGCACCACCAACTCATTGCCTGCCGGAAACAGTTGCACCACCACACGATGCGCTCCGGCTTCGATGCTGTTATTCACCAGATTGGTACAGGCACCCACCAGCGCATCCCGATTGCACATCAACCGGCTGTCACTGACATGGCTATCAAGCTGCACCTCAACACCCGGTGCCAGCTTGAGGCTATCCACAGCCGAACCAATGGCGCTGACCAGGGTTTCGGCGCTGAGTTCTTCTGCCAGGCGGGTTTCGCCACGGGCAAAGATCAGCATGTCACGCACTTGTTGTTCGAGGTGAGTCAGCCGAGACATCAGACGGGAAGCACATCGCTGGCGCATCTCTTCATCCAGATCCTCCTGGCTGAGGTGGCCACCGTAGAGAATGGCAGCAGACAGAGGGGTACGAATCTGGTGAGCGAGGGAGGCCACCATCTTGCCCATCGCCGACAGCCGCTGGGCGTGGGCAAGCTGGGTCTGCAGTTGTCGGGTTTCCGTCAGATCGGTCAACAGGATCAACTGACCCGGCTGGTTTTCCATGGTGCGGATTTCAATACTGACACGCCGTCCGTCTTTCAGTGACACTTCGTGCCCGTCATCCCGGCGCGGCGCAAAGCAACGGCGAATCACGTCAACCCAGCATTCGCCGTCCAGCGGCTCACCCAGCAACGCAATCGCGGCTGGGTTGGTCTGGGTCACCACACCCTGGCTATCCAGTACCACTACCCCTGCCGGTAACGCATTAAGCAGTGTAGAAAGCTGATCCGCCAACTGCTCTTTTTCTTCCAGTTCGTGCTGACGCTGCAACGTTTCCGCCGTGAGTTCGCCTGAGAGCTGGTTGACGCGGGATTCCAGGGTTCGATAGGAGTCAGTAATCTGCCGCGACATCTGGTTAAATAGCTCCAGAGCCGAGCCTACGGCTTCGTCGTCCTGTTCCGGAAACAGGGCGGTTACCTTGTCATTAACATCCGCCGCGGCATTGGCCTTGGCCTGCTTCGCGGAAGACTGAACAACAAACTGCGGCTGATTCATAAACGCATCCCCTGGAACACCCGGGTATCGGGCCAAACTCTTCGGATAATTTGTTCGCAGGGGCTACCAAAGCCAGCATCATGCCAACTTGGATTTTTCCTTATTTTTCAATGAAAAGGAGAGAGGAAGCTTCAGGGCGCGACGGTTTAATGTCGGTCTGAGCCTTATTTGAAAGCAGGAGTAACGAAGCTTTGACGCACAATGAGGGAGCCATCAAACAGGGGGGGCAGGCAGGTGTGCACCACGCCACCCGCCCAGGGGCAGCAGGTCAGGAGTCCTCGGCCTCCTCTTCCCGAAGCCCGTATTTTCGAACCTTTTCTACCAGCGTGGTCCGCCGTATTCGCAGCTTTTCGGCAGCTCGGGCCACCACACCGCCAGCCTCATCCAATGCCTGTTGAATCAACTGTTTTTCAAGGTTCGAGAGATAGTCCTTCAGGTCAATGCCGTTGACCGGCAACAGCGCCGGTGCATCCAGACCAATCAGACCGGGCACGCCAGACGGCATGCCATGATCCTCAACGGGGCGGTTTTCATCGTAGTCATCCACGTAGCGGAATTTTTTGGGCAATTCCTGAACGCCGATAACGCCATAAGGATGCATGATAGCCAGCCGTTCAACCAGGTTGGCCAGTTCACGAACGTTGCCCGGCCAGTCATGGCGACACAGGCTCATGATCGCGGCGGAGTTCAGGCGTAGGGAGCCGCGCTTTTCTTGCTCCATGCGCGAGGTCAGTTCGTTGATCAGCAGTGGAATGTCTTCCACTCGCTCTCTCAGCGCGGGCATTTCGATGGGAAAGACATTCAGCCGATAGTAAAGATCTTCACGGAAATCACCGCTTTCGATCATGTCTTCCAGATTTTTGTGGGTCGCAGCGATGATTCGCACATTGGCTGAGATGGTTCGGTTGCTGCCCACACGCTCGAAGGTGCGTTCCTGCAGTACCCGCAGGATTTTTACCTGCATGTTCAGGGGCATGTCACCGATTTCGTCCAGAAACAGTGTGCCGCCTTCCGCCAATTCAAATCGCCCAACCCGCGAGGTGATGGCACCGGTAAACGCACCCTTCTCGTGGCCGAATAGCTCGCTTTCCAGCAATTCCGCGGGAATGGCACCGCAATTCACCGGAACAAAGGGCTTGTCCCGGCGTGCAGAGTGATAGTGAAGATTCCGGGCCACCACTTCTTTCCCGGTTCCGGACTCGCCGGTGATCAGAACACTGACTTCCTTGTCCGCCACCTGCTGCATCAACTGGCGTACCGCCTGAACCCGCCGACTGGTACCCACCAGGCTGCGGAATAACTGCAGTCCACGCTGCTGGCCACGCTCCCGCGAGTGGATGAACTGGTCCCGGTAGATTTGTGCGCGGTAGATAGAATCGACGAATTTGGTGTAATTCAGAGGCCAGGTCATGCGGGTGATGATTCGTGCCAGGACCTCATCGGATACACCTTTCAATGCCGGGTCACCGACCATGAGTACGGGCACGCCGCTCACCTTGCTGCAAGTGTCCGTCAACGTCTCGCGGACGCGTGCATCGGTACCATCAAGCAGCACCACGGAAACAGCCGACAGAGCCTGCGCATCACCCTGTGATAACAACGAGGCGGCGTCTTCGCCGTAGACTACCTCTTCTTCCCCGATGAACTCGAGTATGGTGACCATGTCCCGCAGGCGGGATTCATCCTCACTCAGCACCAGCACTTTGTTATTTTTGGACATCCACGCGAATCTCTTGGAAAAATTTGTGCGGTATTTAAGACTGTAAGAGCCTGAGAGTCAATTTTATGACGCTATTTTGGGCGGTTCGTCGAAACGTTCTTATACGCACTTGCGGCGCTACGGTTACGGTTGACGCCTTTGAGGGCTTCTTCAGCCTCTTTGCGGGCTTCCAAGGCGCCAGCACTGGCCGCATCGCAGAAAGTCTGCAAGGTGGCCAGGCGCTCCCTCACCGTTTCGGCATCCAGCTTGCCTGTTTCCAGCTGCGCCATCACCGGCTCAATGGTCGAGCGTACCTGCCCGTTCAGGGTCGTCAGTTGTTCCCAGTCTTTATTGACCAGCGCCTGCTCAAGCGCTTCGATCAGCTTATCCAGGTCCTGAACTTCAATGGGGGACTCAGACATAGACATTCTCTCCTGCAGTTTCAGTTATAGTCAGGGCCGTGGTAACAACGCTTTGATTTCAGATTGTACTCCTAATACCCGGCGCGAATAGATGTGGGGCCAGATAACCTCAATGCCATTCTTAGGAATCGGGGATTGTTTGTATTTTCTTGTTAAACCCGCGCGCTGAGCCAGGGAGGAAGAAATTGGTCGCCAGAAATGGTAGACTGGTCAGTCAATCTGAAGAGCACGTTTCCGATATCGGGCGTCCGAACCCTTTGGCAGGTCATCATGGCATCGCAGTGGCACTCACTGGTTTCCCAAAAGTTGTATATGGCCCGCACACTGCTACAGCAGGCGGATGCCATTGAGTCAGTTCCTGACGCGGGCAAGGTCGTGCAACGGGAAGCATTTCTTCAGGGTGCTGTCGAACTGACACTGCGGGCACGGCACCTGCTGCTGGTCATGATCGCAAGGATGTACCAGCGTAAAAATGACAGCCCGGAGTCTCTCGATGCGCTCCTGGCGCTGCTGGGCCGGGAGCTTCCTGAAACCGCAGAGCTGCTGGAACTGTCGCGACAACCTGATAGCTGGTGGAACCACCTGGATCAGTTGGTCGCAGCCCAGAGCCAGCCGCCCGCTGCCCGAAAAACAGTCAGCGCAGAAAACATCATCGCAGTGTCCGCGGTTTCAGGCCCTGATCGGTCTTTATCTGCGCTTAATTTATCGCTCGACGCGTTGAAACAATTTGCCGACTCCCTGGAAGAGCGCCACAGCGAATGGTAATTCGCAAGGCGACAAACAGAGTCGAAAACAACTGAAAGGTTATAGGAATGTCACCATCTTTTTTTGAAATCGTACAGTTGAGTGATGGCGATTATGCATTGCGCCGCATAGACGACGATGCCGCGCCCCTGGTACGCATTTCGTTCTCAACAGAGGCACGCGAGATGATGGAAGATCGCGATATGGCCGTCGCCAAAGCCATGATTGCCGCTGGCATTGAAGCCGCTGGCAACGTCACTCATGACATCGACTGGGAGGATGAGGAACTGGAAGCTCAGGAGCCCCAGCCTTCCTACACACTTCATTAATTGATTGGGTGCGCGG
>NZ_JBBDSR010000088.1:4468-21050 GCF_040904845.1 Marinobacter sp.
CGAACCACAACCCCGTGACTGTTACCTTCTGCAGACGCTTGCTGCAGCGCCTCCAGGGCATTGCGGCCCAACTTTCGCGTCCACATCACCACGGCGTGACAAGTACCGGCGCTGAGGGCCCGCTCCGCCAACTGGCGAGCCGGATAGTCCGGCGTTGAGCGCAGCACCAGCAACTCGCCAGCAACAATCCCATGCATTTTCTGCCATTTATTGACCAGCGCCGCAGGCGGATCAATCCAGGCTAGCCAGCGTTTTTCCTGATTCAATTGGGTCAACATTGGCAGCAACAGCTGGAAGTTTTCCACCTGCCCTTCTGGCAGGATAATCTCGGTCACATTACCGGTTACCGGCGATTCAGCCTCAGGTCGTGCGCCCCTGTTGGAGCCGGCACGAACCACGGGCACCGTCCCCGCCACAGACCTTGCAGAAGCCTGGTAGCCAAACGCCGCCCGGGAATAGGCCATATTCTGATTAAAGCTGAGTTGTTCCATGATGCGTCTCACCTTCTGGTTAACCGGTGTGGATCAGTGCATATCCGAACGACGGATGACACCAACCCCAAGCCCCTCGATAAAAACCTCCTGCTCCCGCAGGTCTACCTCAATCGGAGCAAATTCTTCGTTTTCCGCTATCAACAACACTTTTGACCCTTCCTTGCGGAAGCGTTTAACGGTGACTTCTTCACCGACACGGGCAACAACGACCTGGCCGTTGTGAACGTCCTGAGTGCGGTGGACCGCCAACAGATCGCCGTCAAGAATGCCGATGTCCTTCATACTCATGCCGCGCACTCGCAGCAGATAGTCTGCCGAGGGTGAGAAAAACTCAGGCTTCAGGGTGCAGTGATCTTCAATATGCTCCTGAGCCAGAATGGGGCTACCGGCGGCAACCTGACCGATGACCGGCAGGCCCAGATCGGCTTCCGCCTCCGGGAGGCGAATACCACGGCTGGCACCCGGCACCATTTCAATGGCCCCCTTTCGCGCCAGCGCTCGCAGATGCTCTTCCGCGGCATTGGCAGACCGGAAGCCCAGTTCTGCGGCGATTTCCGCCCGGGTCGGGGGATATCCGGTTTCATCCAGATAACGCCGGATGATATCCAAAACCTGTCCTTGCCTTGCTGTCAGCTTCATGGGGCCGCCTATTCAGTCCTGTTTTTATATACAGTGAATTGACTATATACAGTGTTTTATCCAGTGTAAAGTCTGCTTTCTGACTTTTTTGTCAGCTCCGCCCCGGCTCGCGTCCACGACGTCTGTGCTAAAGTAATGCCAACCCATTGTGGAGGCACAGGAATGAGCGAATCACAGGCATGCAGAATGCCGGACATACTCAGAACCGAATCCGGTGAGGAGCGCCGTGTGGGCGTTGAAATCGAGTTATCCGGACTGAGTTACGGTGCCCTCGTGGAACTGGCCGGAAAGCTGCTTTCCGGGTCCGCGACCGAGGCATCGAGATATGTCGCCGAACTGGAAACAGACCTGGGCAAATTCACCATCGAACTGGACTCTGATCCGATCAAGGACCTCGACCTCCGGGATGAACGGCTTCCGGAGTCCGTGCGGGAGTTGGGCGGTCAGGCCATGGAGGTGATTGATGCCGCTGCCGAGAAAATTGTCCCGCTGGAGATCGTCAGCCCGCCGCTTCCGCTTTCAACGCTCGAGCGCATTGAGACGCTTTGTGAAGAACTGCGCAAAGCCGGCGCGCTGGGTAGCCGGGAAGCGATTTACTACGCGTTTGGCCTGCAACTTAACCCCGAACTTCCGGACCTGAAAGCGTCCACCCTGGTGCGTTACCTGCAGGCATTCTCAATGCTTTACGACTGGCTCAAGGGTCGTCACCAGATCGATATCAGTCGCAAATTCACCAGCTATATCGAGCCCTGGAACGGCACCTACACCGACAAACTGGTCGCCGATGATTACGCACCCACGATCGAGCAGTTGATGCGGGATTACCTGAAGTACAATCCCACGCGGAATAAGGCGCTTGATCTTCTGCCCCTGTTTGCGCACATCGACAGCAAGCTGTTGGCGGAATACGTGGAGGATGAGCGCATTAAAAGTCGCCCCACCCTGCACTACCGGCTGCCGGACTGTGACATCGACAACCCGGAATGGCATTTCTCAACGGTCTGGAACGACTGGGTTGTGCTGGAGCAGTTGGCCAACAACGCCCCGGACCTGGCCGAGCTCCGCGCTAAATTCCGCGAAAGCCGGAAGCTTAGCCTGCGGAATCTCACCCAAAGCTGGCCCGACACCTGCGAACAGTGGCTGCAAACCAAAGGCTATGTCTGAGAACGTAACGGAGCCGCCGGAGCTTCCGGGCATTACCATTGGCATCAGCGGTCCGGTCAGGCGCAGCCTGGCACACCGCTTGATCAATCTGGGCCTGAAGCTCCACGGTGCCCGGACCCATTATATTCGCCCCGGATCAAAGGTGGATGTGTCCTTGCTGGACGGCCTGGTGCTGTCCGGAGGCACCCATGTCGACCCCTCACTTTATGGCCAGCGGTCGACCGTCACCGCCCGCTATGATTCGCGCCGCGATCAGACCGATCAGCGTCTGCTGGAGCAGGCGCGGCAGCTGAAGCTTCCTGTGCTGGGGATTTGCCGGGGGGCGCAGTTCATTAATGTGTTTCACGGTGGCACTCTGTGCCAGAACGTAACGCCCTTACGGGTCAACACCCGGCACCGTCCCCTGCTGCTGCCCATGCAGACCGTCAGGCTAGTGAAAAACACCCGGCTGGGCCGGTTGATGCACAGCCAGGTCATTGGCACCAATCGTATCCACAGCCAGGCAATCAAACGCCTGGGCGATGGTTTGCGAGTGGTAGGGATAGACAACGACCGGTTTGTTCAGGCAATTGAGAGCACTGGCGAGCAGTGGTTGATGGGGGTTCAGTGGCACCCGGAATACCTGCTCTATCACGCCGGGCACCGCCGAATTTTCAGTCACTTTGTGCACGCTGCCCGGGAGCGCAAACTCCGGCGGCTGGACGAAATTGACGCTCTGGACCCGGCATGACCGGATAATGATCGGCAGAACGGAGATCTGATTATGTTTGATGCCCTGAAGAAACACCTGATGCCCGGCCTGGCAGCGGCCCTGATACCCCTGGCCGCTCAGGCCGGAGAGGTCACCCTGACAGGCGAAGGGTCGGTCAAATACAGCCCTGACAGTGCCAGGCTGCAGTTCACCGCCAGCGCCGAGGAGAGTCTGCCGGACAAAGCGTCGGACCGGGTCAATGAGCTGATGGCGCAGTGGCGGAATTCAATCAGCGAGTACCGCGACCAACTGAACGACTACAGCGACGCCAACGTCAACCTCTACACCCGGATGGTGCCAGTGCAGGAGCGCGACCAGGAACGGGAACAGCGAGCGGTTGCCTCGCAGACCGTCAGTTTTTCCATTGACGACCTGGCGCTGCTTAACCCCCTGTTGGCCCAGGCGCAAAAGCTGGGGCTCGACTACCACCTGGGCTCCGGCAGCTTCTACCACTCCGACGAGAACAGTCTGGAAAAACAGGCGCTGGCACGCGCCATTGCCGACGCCCGATCCCGCTGTGAGTTTGTCGCCAGCGAACTCGATATGGCCTGCGCCGAGGTGATGACGATCAACATCAATGGCGGGCACCGTCCTGTGCCAATGATGGCAGAAGCCAAGTCAGCAAGGGATGTCGTGTCCAGCGTGGGCGACCGGGAAATTCAGACCAGCGTGAACGCCACGTTCAAACTGGACTAGAAATCCCGGGTGTAGAAAACATCCAGCGAGGAGGCCAGGCCACTGGCCGCCTCCATGTAGAAATAGCGTCCAAGGTCGTAGCGCAGCGCGACGGTGGTAATGGGCTCGAAAATACCGACACCATAGCGCAGGCTCAGTTTGTCGGTGACATAACCACTGGCTACCACGGATGCCTCATCACCGGAGCCTTCTGCTTCCAGAGTCAAATTGCGAATACCCAGTTCATCGCCCAGGCCCTGGGTCACCTTGCTTGCCTGGGTCAGCCCCAGCGACAATGCCGCCTGGCTCATTTGCCCCTCCTCGCCCCGACTTTGGGGCGAGCGCCCCAGAATCACATACGACAGCGCATCGCTCTGGGGCATGGACGGTTCTGAGAACACTTCGGTTTCCGGCTCACTCACCGGGCCGCTCAAGCGGATACCGGCCACCACCGTATCCACGCGACGAATCGCCTCCACATCCAGGTAGGGTTCCGACAAGGGCCCCACGAACATGATTCGGGCTCGGCGAAGCTCGAGCTCCTGACCATAAGCTTCATACTGGCCATCAACCAGCTGGAGCGACCCGCGGGTGTCCATATCATTGCCAATTCTCAGGGTACCCTCGAGATCGCCGGTCACACCGAAGGCATCAAACGTCACCTGATCGTCGCCGACCACCACCGTGACATCCATGTTCAGCGCCTGAACAGCAGATTCTTCCGGCTCGGCACCGACAATCACTTCATCTTCGGACACCGACACCGCCTGCTCTGGCAGCGTCCGCACCTCGATTTCGCCCCGGGGCACATCAACCCGGCCGCTCACGGACAGCTCGCCCTCGCGGAAGGCAATGGTGATGTCCGGGGCCACTTCAACCCGCGCGTAGGGATCGTAGGTCACCGGCAGGCGCTCCCCGCTGACGGTTACTTCCACCGACGGGGCATTTTCCCAGTCAAAAGCCCCTGTCAATCGGCCGCTACTACGCTCGTTGCTGCGCCAGCGCCCCTGGAGATCGGCGCTGTACCCATTGAGCGCCAGGGCGATTTCGACATCGTTAAGCGGTAGCGGAATCGCAGGGTCTACAAACCGGCCGTCAGTCAGAGTAATGTCACCCTTTACGGCGGGCTTCATCAGCGGACCGGACAACTCGCCTTCGCCGTTCAGCTCACCTTCCACCTCTTCCAGCCCTGCGACGACACCTGCCAGCGCGATATCCAGACCTTCCAGCGAGAATCGCCCGGTGACCGGTCGATCTTCCTTGCCGGGATCAACCGACAGGTCCAGCCCAAAACGACCGAGCTCCGGACCAGACAGCGCCAGCGCGACGTCAGCCATCTCCGGCTTCATCATGACATCCACCGTGAAGCTGTCGTGGCGAAGCGTTTCCCATTCGTCCTGCTGCACCATCACCGCAAAATCACCGGTGCCTGCATCCACTGAGAGGGTTCCGTCAGGCCCCTGCTCGGTCATTGCAAGGGCCACTTGCGCGTCGAGACTTGCGTCCCAGCGCAGGTTTTCCGGCATCAGCGGAGCCAGTGCTGACGTGGGGAAGTTGGCGATTTGATAGGCCAGTGCGGGTTCGGGTAACAGGGTCTGTTCGTCGGCGCACACCGAGCTGTCCTGCCAGCGCCAGCAATGACCACCAAGCGTCAGTGAACCGCCCTCGCCATACGCCAGCTGGGCGCGCTTATCCAGAGTCCAGGTTTGCGAGGCACCCGGCAGATCAATTTGTCCTCGATCAACGGCTCCCAGCCAGCTTTTCCAGGCCTCCCCGACAGCGCCGGAAAAGGCCAGGGCAACCTCCGCCTGATCGTGCTGCGCTGCCACCGTCAGGCGGTGGTTGTCGCGATCCCCGGTCAGCGCCAGTTCGAGATTTCTGAGAACCTGATCCGCGCTGCGGAGATCCTCCACGGTCGCTTTGGCGTTAATATTCCAACCGCTGGTCAGATCCGCTTCGAGTTCTGCCAGCGATACGGTGAGCTCGTCCTGCCAGGCCACGTCAGAAGCGCGAACGCTCAACTGACCCTCGGGTGCGTCGAGCGTGCCTCCGGTCAACGTGAGCGAGGCAGCCAGATTCCCCGCCAAACCCGTCACAATGGTGCCCGGCTCGGGCAGATCGACCTCGAAGCTCCCCGACAGTTCTGCCCCCCAGCGCCCGTTACCGCTGACCCGGTTCTGGCCCAGTTCAGCGATCAGGTCAGACAGCGTCCAGGCACCCGCTGATGCCTCCAGCTCCCCACTGGTGGCGGCCGGCTCGTCCTGCCAGTTGCCGGAAATATCCCAATGGGCGGTCATTTCCGGTAGGCCGTTATCCGGCAATCGGCCACGGCTGTTTACATTGCCATTCAGATTGGCCTCCAGAGCGGGCACCCAATAACCGGGATTAAAGTCTTCAAGAGTGAGCGCCGCCTTCCAATTGAGCTGGTTCGCAAATCCAATATCCGCGGTGCCTCGCAGCGAACCTGCGCCAGTGCGCACCACCAGGTCGGTCAGCGATACCGATTCCAGATCACCAGCCAGCGCCGTCTCCAGGTCGGCATCGCCCTGCGGGCCGGACACAGCCGCTTCGAGTTCCGCCTCATAACGGCCCTCCTGATATTGCAGATCGCCGTTCAGACTGCGCAGGGTAACCGGGGGTTCTTCCAGGTCCGGAAGCAGACTGTACCAGGGGAAGGTTTCCAGGCTCACGGTCAGACCCGCGCTCAGCGCTTCCGCCCAATTTATGTCACCGGCGAGCCGAAGTGTGCCCGGCTGAGGGCCGTCCTCCGGGCCGGCCAACTGAAGAACCACATCCGACGCCCCGGCAACGGAAAGCTGACCCTGCAGTGAGACGTCCACCGGCCCTTCCGTGCCCGGCAGCGTCGCCCTTGACCGCGTGGCAAAACCTTTTTCCAGGCTGCCATCCATAGACAACTGCCAGTTCTCCAGGGTCAAGGTCGAGGGCAATGTATCCAGAGCCAGGAACGACGCCGACTTGAGGTCCAGCTTCAGTGGCAGACGCTTGTCCAGAGGCGCACCACGCCCTTGTACCGAAGCGTTCAGGTAACCACGGCTCTCCCCGGACAAGCGTAAATCCTGGGCACTGCCGGTGAGATTCAGGCCAATAAGCCATTCGTCACCGTAAGGTGGTGGCAATGACACGTCCACGGTCAGGTCGAGTGGCCAGTCTCCGCGGGTTTCCAGGCGTCCCGACACATCCACGGCAATGTCGTCCAGCCGATACTCCGCCCGCTCCACAACCCAGTCCGTGCCGGAGCCGCGCGCCTTGACCTCCAGTCGATCCCAGACCTTGCCACCATCCACTGAAAACGGCCCGAGGCGGACGTCCCCAATACGCACCCCAACCGGAAGATTGACAGTCGGCAGGCTGATATCTTCACGGGGTTCATCGGCATCCCCGGAGGGCTGTAGCTGCAGGTCAATGCGCTCGGCGTACAGCGTGTCGAGGCATAGTTCCTTGCTCAGCAGGCAACCCGGAGACCAGTCCACCACAACGCCATCCAGTTCCAGCCCCGTGCCGTAGCCTTGCCAGCGCACGGCATCGGCCTGCCAGTAGCCAAACAGGGAGCCGGAATCCCCTTCAACATTCAGGCCTGGTATCTGGTCAATGACCCAGGCGGTGCCGGTTTCCGAGCGCAGTACAAGGAGCAATACTGCCACCAGCACCAACGGCAACAATACAATCAACAGCAGCGTGACCAGCAACCAGAAACGCCAGGTCCTGGGGGCCTTGTCCGGGTGTTGACCCGCTTCGTTTTCGGTGTCTTTTTCCACATCCGTCACAGTTCAGGCCCCATGGAAAAGTGAATGCGCCAACTGCCGCCGAACTCGTCATCCAGTCCCCGGGCGACATCCAGCCGCAGCGGCCCCACCGGGCTTACCCAGCGAATACCCATGCCCACACCGGTCGCGCGTGGATCGAACAGGTCGTCCACGGCGTTGCCCTCATCGACGAAAGCCGCCAGCCGCCATTTGTCGATGAATTCGTACTGATACTCCAGGCTACCGACCATCAGATAACGGCCACCGACCGCCACACCATTTTCATCCTTTGGTGACAGGGTTTCGTAGCCATAACCCCGGACACTCTGATCGCCACCGGCAAAAAACCGCAGCGACGGCGGTACGTTATCAAAGCGGTTAGTGGCCACTCCGCCAAACTGAAAACGGCCGAGGAACCGGTGCCGACCCGCCAGGGTATAGAGCCCGCGGGCCAGAACGTTGACGTGGAGGAGATCAACATCGGAGAGCACAGCCCGATGGGCACCGGTCACGTCGGCCTGAAGCCGGTAGCCTTTTGACGGGTCCAGCGGCGAATTGGCATGGAGTTTGGAATACCCGAGCCCCGGCAGCAGCAGACTGCTGGTTTTTGCCTCTTCTTCGCCAATCCGGAAGCGCTCCCCTTCCCAGCGCAATGAGGCCACCTGCAACCAGCCGGTATCCAACTGGTGCTTCCACTGTTGCCCGAACGTCAGCAGTTCAGACTCCACATCCTCAATATCCTCGCGTTGGTAGCCGGCTCCAAGACGGATGGAGTCGGTCATTGGCGGGTCCAGAGGCAATTCGTACCAGGTACTAAGGTTCTGGCGCGGTTCGGACAGTTCGGTTTCCACACCACGGCGGTGCCCCATAGGGTTGATCCAGTGCTCCCGCCAATTGCCGCGAAGCCTGGGGCCAACGTCTGTTGAAAAACCCACACCGGCTGAGACGGAGCGAGGGGGGCGTGTTGTCAGCCCGATATTGACGGGAATCACACGGTTTTCGGCACTGGTCGGAGAGGCATCGATGTCGACCCCCGAAAAGTAGCCGCTGTCCGAGAGGTCACGATTCAGTTTGGCGATCTCATCGGCGTGAAACGGCTGCCCGGGCTCGAAGGTGACAAACTGCTCCAGCAGGCTATTCTCAAATCCGTGCCCGTCCTTGAAGGTCACCTCACCCAGCCGATAACGCTCGCCGCTGCGGAATTGGATGGTGATGTCCGCCGTCCGTGCCTCGGGGTCTACCTCCAGCTTGCGGCTTACAAACTCACCATCGAAATACCCCAGACGGCGGGCCCGGTTCTGGATCGACTGACGCAAGTTGCTGTACTGACCGTGGTTGAGCACATCCCCCTCTGCGGGAGCAGCAGGAATTGCTTCCTGAAAACCGGCATCGTCGCGGGCGGGCCCCTCAATCACGACCTCCCGCGAGCGGATTCGCACCGGCTCACCGGGCACAACGGTGAGCGTCAGCACCGGAAGCTCATCGTCATCTCCGCCTTCAGCCACCGCCGATTCAATCACCGGATTGTAGTAACCCAACGCGCGAAGCGCCTCCTGCACCTGGGTTTCTGCGGTGCTGGAGTATCGCCGAAGGTTGCTTGCGCTGCGCCCGTCCACCTCACCCAGGAACACCTCGGCGTTATCCTGCAGTTGCGGGAAATCCCCTTCGATCACGACGCGTACCTGATTTGCCCACAGCGATTCCGGCACCAGCAAAAGCACCACACACAGCAGGGGAAGGCTGGGGAATCGGGAATGTCTAACGAGGGGTAACATCCGTTTACTGATCGTCTTTGTTGTGGTGAAAGATAGTACCTGGGCGCGAGTTTACCGGATTGACCTGACCGACCACGACCCACGCTCCTTACGCCAATGGCGGACCCGGGCAATGCGCCCATGATCAACCGATACCCAATTCAATAATAATCTGTCTGATAATAACAGGCGCACAAGGTTCCCGCGCGCTTTCAAAGGAGACCGACAATGACCAGGGACCCCATTGGTATCGCCCTGTCCATGATGAACCGCCTTGCCGCGAACCCGCTGCTTGACCGGCTCGGACTACGCACCACGACCGAACGAACCGCCTATCATGGTACCCGTATCGGATTTCGCACTCTGGCGCTCGCTGGCCAGGAATTTAACCGGGTAGCCAACTGGCTCCCCAAAAAACGGCTTCCGGGCAGGCCCGCCTCCGAACTCTTTGATCTTACGCTGGACGAAGACCAACAGATGATTGTCGACAGCCTTCACCGGTTGTCGCGGGACACCCTGAGACCCGGCGCAGCAGAGGCGGACGAAGCCGGCGCAATGCCGGCGGCCGTTTTCGAGGCAACGGCGGCACTGGGTTTGACATTGTACGCCGTACCGACCGAGTTTGGTGGCGTAGCGGAGGCTCAGTCACCGGTCACCAGCGTTCTGATCGCCGAGCAACTGGGGTGGGGTGACATGGGGCTGGCCATCGCGTTGCTGGCACCGTTCAGCGTCGCCCAGGCCATTACCCGCTGGGGAACCGGGGAGCAGCAGTCCAGGTATTTACCGGCGTTCTGTGAAGCCGAACCACCGGTCGCCACGATTGCGGTGGATGAGCCCCAGGCACTGTTCGACCCCCTCGAGCTAACCACCCGCGCAGACATCACTCCGTCCGGCTACCGCCTGAACGGGCAAAAGAATGCCGTTATTCTGGGAGCTGCAAGCGACATTCTGCTGGTTGCAGCTTCGCTGCACGGCCAGCCAAGGCTGTTTATCGTGGAAGCCGCCACCACCGGACTTGCCTGCCAGCCCGATCCAACCATGGGCCTGAGAGCCGCACAGCCCGCCACCCTGACACTGACCAACGTGGACGTTTCCGCCGATGCCCTGCTGGGCGACGACGACTTTGATTACCAGGCGTTCCTGGATATGGGTGCCCTGCTCCGCTGCGGCCTGGCCATCGGTACCTCCCAGGCGGTGCTGGACTATGTCATCCCCTTTTGCAACGACCGCCAGGCATTCGGCGAACCCATCAGCCACCGGCAATCGGTTGCGTTCATGATCAGCAACCTGGCCATCGAAACCGACAGCATGCGCATGCTGACCTGGCGCGCCGCCAGCCGGGCGGAAACCGGCCAGGCATTTCACCGGGAAGCCTGCCTGGCAAAACTGTTGTGCAACGAAAAAGCCATGGAAGTCGGCACCAATGGCGTTCAGTTGCTGGGCGGTCACGGCTTTGTCAAAGAGCACCCCGTCGAGCGCTGGTACCGGGATTTACGGTCTGTGGCCACTCACATCGGCGGCGTCCACGCCTGAGCCTGAACAAACCTGGAGCATTCCCATGTACCTGGAAATTCCGAAAAAATTCACGCCTATTGTCCATCAGGCGCGGCAAGTCGCGCGGGAAGTATTCCGCCCCATTTCCCGCAAATACGACCGGGCAGAACACGCCTACCCCAAAGAGCTCGACATGTTCTCGTCAATCATGGATGGCATGAATGACGGAGCGCCAGACGGTGGTGCCGGTGCGGGCAAACTTGCCCGGTCCGGCAGTGGTAATGGAGCTGCCGGCAACCGCAACGGCACCAACATGAAAACCGTGCTGGGCCTGACCGAGTTGTGCTGGGGCGATGTCGGCCTGGCCCTGTCAATTCCCCGCCAGGGCCTCGGCAACTCCGCCATCGCGGCCGTTGCCAACGAGGAACAACTGGCACGGCTGGGCAACACCTGGGCGGCCATGGCCATCACCGAACCGGGAACGGGTTCAGACACCGCCGCCATTCGCACCACCGCCACCGAGGATGGCGATCACTACGTGATCAACGGCGAGAAAATTTACGTCACTGCCGGAGAACGTGCCAACGCGGTGGTGGTTTGGGCCAGCCTTGACCGGAACAAAGGCCGTGCTGCCATCAAATCCTTTGTGGTGGAGAAAGGCACGCCGGGCATGACGGTGGAGCGGTTGGAGAAAAAGCTGGGCATTCGCGCCTCCGATACGGCCGCCATCCGATTTGAAAACTGCCGCGTGCCCAAAGACAACCTGCTGGGCGATCCAGAGGTCAGTGTCGACAAAGGCTTTGCCGGAGCCATGCAAACCTTTGACAACACCCGGCCAGTGGTGGCCGGCATGGCCATCGGAGTGGCCCGGGCGGCGCTGGAGCGTACCCGGGAAATCATCGAACAAACCGGGGTTGATCTCGGTTACCACACCCAGACCTGGACCCAACCGGCCGTCAGCCGCGAACTGCAATTACTGGAAGCGGAGCTGGAAGCCGCCCGATTGTTGACGCTGCGGGCGGCGTGGATGGCCGATAACGGCCAACCCAATTCACGGGAAGCCTCCATGGCCAAAGCCAAGGCCGGACGGGTCGGCAACACCGTGACCCTACGTTGCGTGGAGTTGTGTGGCAGCCTCGGATACGGCGAAACCGAACTGCTGGAAAAATGGGCGCGAGACTCCAAGATCCTGGATATTTTCGAGGGCACCCAGCAAATTCAGCTGCTGATTATCGCCCGCCGTTTGCTCGGGAAGTCGTCGGCGGAGCTGAAATAAGCTAACCTGTGAGAAAATTCACAGAAATTCAGGCACCTGAATGCTGAAGATCAACCGGGAAAACCTCACGAAGAGCCACCAGACCGTCTGGATCATCATCGACTTCCTGATGCTGGGCCTGCTGATTCTCAATCTGGCCCTCATCATCTTCGATTCCATCTACGCCTTCAGCGCCGTTGAGGGCTTTTTCGAAACGCAAACTCCCGCGTTCCACGCGCTCTACGATCCGATCCACGCCAATTTCCTCTTCTACGACCTGATCTTTGTCGGTATTTTCCTGACGGAGTTTTTCCTGCGCTGGGGCTATGCGGTCAAAGCGCGCATCTACGATCGCTGGTATTTCTACCCGTTCATTCACTGGTACGACCTGGTGGGCTGTATCCCCACCGCCGGCCTGCGCTTCCTACGGATTCTGCGGGTGATCTCGATCATTTACCGGCTGCATCAGTACAACATCATTGATGTCACCAGCACCAAGCTGTATCGCTTCGTCAATTTTTACTACGAAGCCTTTATGGAAGAGTTGTCCGACCGCATTGTCCTCAAGGTACTTTCCGGCGTGCAATACGAGATCAAACGGGGCTCACCGCTGTTTGATCGCATCCAGCACGACATTATCTTCCCCCGCCGGGACATGCTGACTGAGTGGATTTCCCAGCGCGTTGCCCAGGCCGCACAGGAAGGCTACGTGCCGAACCGTGGGGCGATGCGCAGCTACCTTGAGGATCGGGTAGACACAGCCCTGAAAGAAAACCTGGAACTGTCTCGCCTGAAGTTCCTGCCGGTGGTCGGTCCCACCATTCAGGAAACCCTGGAAGAAGCCGTCGGCGACATCGTCGCCAATGTCATCCATCAGATTCTGGAAGACCTTGCATCCGCCTCCAATCACGCCTTTATCGAGGACATCGTGAATGTGTTCGTGCCAGACCCCGAAGAGGTGCAAGGCAAGTCCGCCGAGAACGAGGCGCTGATCAACCTGATTGTGGAAATTCTGGACGCGGTTAAAACCCAGGTAAGGGTTAAACACTGGCGGGAGGACCTGCCATAAGCCCTCCCGCCAGCCACCCAAAGCGTTCAAAATTTCTATGAGTTGATCGAGAGCCTGCCCCTGGTCGCCGTTCAGGGCTCAGAAAGCAAAAAAGGCAGACCAGTAGTTAACTGATCTGCCTTTCTTAAATATGGTAGCGGGGGCAGGATTCGAACCTACGACCTTCGGGTTATGAGCCCGACGAGCTACCAGACTGCTCCACCCCGCATCAAACTGGTTGTTTACCGGGGAACCCCCGATCAACGAGGTGCGCATGATAAGGGGCAGATGTGCGTCTGTCAAAGGAAAACGGAACGTTTTTGAGCCCTTACCGTTCCAGGATCGCCGTCACGCCCTGACCGCCTGCCGCACAGATGGAAATCAGACCACGGCCGGTGCCTTTTTGCTCCAGCAGCTTGGCCAAAGTGGCCACAATACGGCCGCCGGTCGCGGCGAACGGATGGCCGGTGGCCAGGCTGCTGCCTTTGACGTTCATCTTGCTGCGGTCAATGCTGCCCAGCGGCTTGTCCAGGCCCAGGCGATCCTTGCAGAACACCGGGTCTTCCCAGGCTTTCAGAGTAGACAGCACCTGCGCCGCGAACGCCTCGTGAATTTCGTAAAAATCGAAGTCCTGCAGGGTCAGTCCTGCCTTTTCCAGCATTCGGGGCACGGCATAGGCCGGAGCCATCAGCAGGCCTTCTTTCTTGTCTACAAAATCCACCGCGGCCACTTCGGAGAATGTCAGGTAGGCCTGCACTTCCAGATTGTGCTCTTTGGCCCACTCTTCGCTTGCCAGCAGTACACAGGAGGCACCATCGGTCAACGCAGTACTGTTGGCGGCGGTCATGGTGCCATGTTCGCGGTCAAAACAAGGCTTGAGCGTCGATAATTTCTCCAACGACGTATCCGGGCGCAGGATGTTGTCTTTGTCCAGGCCAGCCAGGGGCGTCAGCAGATTGTTAAAGAAACCTTCTTCATAGGCTTTCTCCAGCTTCTGATGGCTTTCGAACGTCAACTGGTCCTGATCCTCGCGGGGGATGCTCCATTCATGGGCCGTGACCTGGCAGTGATCGCCCATCGACATGCCGGTGCGGGGTTCGCCGTTTTCCGGGATGTCCGGCACCAGGTGGCTCGGGCGGAAACGGCCCAGAATCTTTAGCCGCTCTTTCGCGGTTTTGGCACGGTTGAGATCCAGCAGGATTTCTCGCAGCCCCTCACCCACCCCAATCGGGGCGTCGGAGGTGGTATCGGTACCGCCGGCAATGCCGCATTCGATCTGACCCAACGCAATCTTGTTCGCCACCAGAATCGCGGCCTCCAGACCGGTACCGCAGGCTTGCTGGATATCGTAGGCGGGGGTTTCCGGGGCCAGCCCCGAACTCAATACCGATTCACGGGTCAGATTGAAGTCACGGGAGTGTTTGATGACAGCGCCCGCGACCACTTCGCCCAGCCGCTGGCCCTGCAGGTCAAACCGGTCTACCAGGCCGCGCAACGTGGAGGTCAGAAGCTCCTGATTACTGACCTTGCTGTAAGCGGTGTTGGACCGGGCGAACGGAACCCGGTTGCCACCGATCACGGCCACACGACGGACGCTGGCCGGGGACGTAGCCTTGGCTTTGGAGCCAGAGGCTGCGGTTTTCTTCTGTGCGGTTTTCTGAGCCTGTGCCATGATGTGATCCTGTATTAACGTGAGTAACCATTGCGAAGCAGTCTAGCGCCAACGGGTTCTGGCTCATTGGCATGCCTGACAATCCAGTCTGGGCATTGAGTCAATCCAAATACGGCCTGAATCCTTAACCTGTACGCGACTCATACCATCAAAGGAAGCTCGTATGTCTGACCTCTACCTCAAATTCGTCAACACACCCGTGGGCAAAACCACCGCCCAGACCCTCGGCTTGCCCTCCCCTGTTCCGCTGACACGCTGGAAGCGCTCCGATCAGCCGTTCATCGAGGGCGATGTGCTGGTCGGGGCGGCCGCCGGAGCCAAAGCCATCGGCGCTATCGGCAGCGTTCTGGGGGCCAGTGCCGCAAAGGTTCATCACGCGGATGGAATGGACACTCTGAACGATTCCGCCAAAGCTGGCAACAAAGCCCAGCCACTGGCCCTTGAGGGGGAACTGAACCAAAAATTCTCCGCGCTGGTGTTTGATGCCACTGGCATGAAAGACACCACCGATCTTCGTGCGGTGTACGACTTCTTTCATCCGACCATCAAAAAGCTTGCCGGTAACGCCCGGGTTCTGGTAATCGGCCAGGACCCCGCAACCTGTCGCAAACCCGCCCAGGCCGCCGCTCAACAGGCACTGGAAGGATTTGTCCGCGCGGTCGGCAAGGAAATCGGCAAAAAGGGAGCAACGGCTAATCTGCTGTGGATGGCACCCAGTGCCGACAAGCAACTGGATTCCAGCATTCGCTTTTTCCTGTCCCCCCGTTCCGCCTATGTGTCAGGCCAGGTGGCTCGCATCGGCAAGGCGACTGCCGCACCGGCCACCAACCCTGCCGCCCCGCTCTCCGGCAAGGTTGCCCTGGTAACCGGCGCGTCCCGGGGCATTGGGGCGTCCATTGCCGAAACCCTGACCCGCGATGGCGCAACGGTCATCGGCCTGGACATCCCGCCGGCCATGGAAGACCTGAAAAAAGTGACGGACGCCCTTAACGGCAAAGCGTTGGCGTGCGACATCACCGACGCGGCTGCGCCCAAGCTGATTGCGGATTTCGCAGAGGAACACTTTGGCGGCATTGACCTGGTGATTCATAACGCCGGCATCACCCGCGATAAAACCCTTGGCAACATGCCGGAGCATTTCTGGGACATGACCATCGCGGTGAACCTGACTGCCGAAGAGCTGATCGATGAGGAACTGATGCATCGGGAACTGCTGCGGGAGAACGGTCGCATAGTGTGCATTTCGTCCATCAGCGGCATCGCCGGGAACTTTGGACAGACCAACTACTCCTGCGCGAAATCCGGTGTTATCGGTTACGTCGAGGCGATGGCTAAACAGCTGAAAAACGGCATTACCATCAACGCCATCGCGCCCGGCTTTATCGAAACCCAGATGACCGCCGCCATGCCGATGACCATCCGCGAAGCCGGCAGGCGCATGAACAGCCTATCGCAGGGCGGGCAGCCGGTAGACGTGGCCGAGGCCATTGCCTGGTATTGCAACCCGGGCTCCAACGGCGTGAACGGCAACGTGGTGCGGGTGTGCGGGCAGTCGTTGATTGGTAAGTAACGCCTGAAGGCGTGCGTGGTGTCGGATTACGGCTTCGCCTAATCCGACCTACAAATCCGGCCATACCGTAGGTTGGATTAGCCAAAGGCGTAATCCAACAGATTTTTCAGTGGTGTCGGGTTACCGGCATGTTCGGGGTACTTCGTAGGTTGGATTAGCCGCAGGCGTAATCCAACAAACCAACCGAGCAGACACGCAAAACCACCGACAGCCAGACGGCTCGGTGTGCAACAGTAAAACAGGGGAAAAATGGTGGGTGGTACTGGGATCGAACCAGTGACCCTCGCCTTGTAAGGGCGATG
>NZ_JBBDSR010000089.1:0-3481 GCF_040904845.1 Marinobacter sp.
CTTGCAGGATCTCTTCCATGTTGACCCGAATCCAATCGGTTAATCGCATTATCTGCTCCCATCATGGTAGGTGAGGACGACACCTAGCACTAAAACGCTGGCTGGATCAGAAGAACTTTGCCGTCATTGCGTATTCCGGCGAACGTGACCGGTCATTCCGGGGATCGTGACCGGTTTGCACACGGCTTTCACGCTGGAGTAGGTTTTGTACGCTGAGCGGTCACGATGGGTCAACCGATTCCGTTTTTTGTGCGTTGGCTTTTCTCAGTGATTCCCCTTTCAGATTGAGTCGGTGAGCGCCGTGCAGGAGCCGATCCATGATCGCGTCTGCCAGCGTGGCGGAGCCGATGTAGTCATGCCAGTGCTCCGTGGGTAACTGGCTGGCGATGAGGGTTGAGCCCCGCCCGTGTCGATCCTCGATCACTTCCATCAGATCTTGTCGCTGTTGCGCCGTGACCTTCTGCATGCCCCAGTCATCCAAGATCAGCAGGTCGGTCTTCGATAACTGGTTCATCAGCCGACCGTAGCTACCATCGCCGTGGGCGATGCGCACCTGCTCGAACAGGCGCGGCACTCGCAGGTAGCGCACCGAGAGGCCTTGCCGACAGGCCTGATTACCCAGCGCACAGGCCAGCCACGTCTTGCCGCAGCCGGTGGGGCCGGTGATGCACAGATTCAGGGACTGGCGGATCCAGTCGCCACTGGCCAGGCCCGCCATACGCGAGCGCTCCAGTCCCCGAGGGTGGCGGTAATCGATGTCTTCGATGCACGCGGGTACGCGCAGGCGGGCGGTCTTGAGCAGCCGATCCAACCGCCGGTTTTCCCGGTGCAGCACCTCCCGATCCACTAACAGGGCCAGACGTTCCTCGAACGCCAAGTCGTGGGTTTCCGGTTGAGCGCGCTGCTGTTCCAGAGCATCGCCCATGCCCGTCAGTTTGAGGTGGCGCAGAGTGTCGAGAGTGTTGTGCGTGAGCATAGGTTTCTCCGGGATCAGTGGTAGTAGTGGGGGCCGCGAACATTGGTGTGAACAGGCAACTCAGTCAGTTCCGGTTCCTCCTCAGCCTGCGGCAGCGGTAACTGATCCAGCCCCTGCTTCAGGATCGAGGTGATGCTTTGATAACTGGCGGAGTGGATGGCGAGCGCCCGGGCACAGGCCTGCTCAAGGCGATCACGGCTATAGCGCCGGCTAAGGTTCAGAAGGCCCAGGCAGGCGCGGTAACCATGTTCCGGATGAGGCCGATCTTTGAGCTGCTTTTTCACCACGCCCAGCGTGCAGGGGCCGATGTCATTGGCCCAGTTCAGGAACCGTCCTGGTGACCAGTTCTGATGGGCCTGGTGCGATTTGGGCATGTGCTCGGTGAGCGTCACGAAGCGGTCTTTACCATGACGAGGATGCAGAACGACCCGCTGCCCTTTGTGCATGACCTCCACGGACGTGTCGGTGACTCGCACGTCCAGCTTCACGCCCACCAAGGCGTGGGGCACGCTGTACAACCGTTTCTCGATCTCGATGTGGTAGTCGATACCCGGCCGCGCTTTACGCCACTCGGCGTAGGTGTAGGGCGTTGCGGGCAGCGGTCGTAGTGCCGGTCGGTCAAGGGCATCGAACAAGCTTTGACGACTCTCCGACCGCCCCTGGAACGGGCGTTGGTTCAGCGCTGGCAACAACGCTGCGATGGCGGCGTTCAGATCCGCCAGGGAGAAGAACGTCTGGTGCCGTAACCGGGCCAGGATCCAGCGCTCAACCAACAGCACGGCGGCTTCGGCCTTTGCTTTGTCTTTGGGCTTGTAAGGGCGTGCGGGCAGCACTGCCGTCTGATAGTGAGCGGCCAGTTCAGCGTAGGTCTCGTTGATCGTTGGCGTATATCGGTCCGCCTTGCTGACCGCTGCCTTAAGGTTGTCCGGCACCAGCAGTTCCGGCACCCCGCCGAAGAACGTCAGCATCCGTTGATGGGAAGCGATCCAGTCCGGCAGGCTCTGGCTCCAGGTCGCCTCGGCGAAGGTGTAGCTGGACGCGCCCAGCACGGCCACAAAGACCTGAGCCTTACGCATTTCTCCGGTACTCCGGTCCACCACCGGCACGGTTGGGCCGCAGTAATCGATAAAGACCTTCTCACCGGCCCGGTGAACCTGACGCATGCTGCGCCGCTGCCGGCCACGCCAGAGCCGGTAATGGTGGCAGAATTGACTGTAACGGTAGGCCTTGTCGCCGTGGCGTTCCGTGTACTCAGCCCAGAGCAGTTGCAAGGTAACGCCCTTGGTCTTGAGTTCCTGGTGGATCTGGAAGTAATCAGGTTCGGCAAAGCGTGAGGGCGGTGTCTTAACGGGGAACAGTCGTGCTTCCAGCCAGACCTCATCCGCGTCCTCGGGCAACGGCCAAGTAATGCCCTTTGCCTGGGCCTGGCTGACGTACTTGCCCACCACGCCTTTGGAGAGACCGCAGGCCCTGGCAATGCGGTCGTGGCTCAGGCCTACTTCGTGCTTGAGGCGCAAGACCTCGATGATCTTTCGCATGGAAATCCTCGCAGCCGGCATCCGCACTTCCTCGTGATGAAAAAGAAGGGTATGCCGAATAAAGTTGAAGAATTCCAGCGTGTTGGCAGTGATTCCGGGGGAACGTGACCGATGATTCCGGCATCGTGACCGGCGATTCCGGAAAACGACCCGAAATCGGTCACGATAAAACGGAATGCGCGGTCACCATCGCCCGGAACAGGCGGTCACGTTCAAACAGAATGGGCGGTCACGATAGGGCGGAATACGCAATTTGGGCGGAACCGACTCTTGGGTGATTTCTCGCGACTCTGTTGGGGCCTTTTCAGCCATGGCATGGCGGCAGCGGCGAAGATAAGTTTTGAACGTTTCGAAATGAAGCGGTAACCCACCCTCATTGACCAGCTGATTAATATCTACCTGGAGGTAACCCAGCTGAATCATCTCGTTAATGACCGGGTACACTTCCCAAAGTCGATGATATTTTTTTCGCGTCTGGCGTTGTGAATTGAGCATCGCCAATAGCTGTTGCTCGATAGGCGTGTGGTCACTCATTGCTACCTCCGTGCGTTTTAAGCGGTTTTGTTGGGCAGGCCAGGGGCAACAAAACCGCTGACGGTCATGCCATTTACTCTAAACACTTCTCACCTACAACTACCTTTGGCGTTAGCATAAGACGATTAGTGGTCAGGGCCAAACTAATTTGTACTATTATTGTTCATTTTTTGTACTTTTACTGTTTTCTTTCTGTATTTATTTCTAAAAAATGCCCTTCATTTATACTCGTTTTGTATTCTTTTTATACCTGTTTTGTTTCCCCGCTATTTTTACTCAAGCCAAAAATGGCTTGAGACCTTTTAATACGCTCTTAATGCTTCCGTGACCCTTAAATTTCGTGCGTAAAGCTGCTTTTTATTCCTAGTTATCCTTAAAGAGTGGTCATACACCATACGCACCTCCGGTTATCCAATAAATATTTGATTCTCAA
>NZ_JBBDSR010000090.1:0-3458 GCF_040904845.1 Marinobacter sp.
TTCACCCGGGTGAGTCGGCTTGCGCGCCATGCCGGCAGTATTAGGGAAAGTGGCGGCATAACGCCCGGCTCAAGCGTCGGTTTGGAGCTGCAAAGCAGCGGAAAATTGGTCGCTGTGCAGCCCTTGGTTATGCCGATAAGTTGAGAACGTCGATACTAAGGTAGTAACTCCTCCGACAACGCCTGCCATTGAGAGCCTACTTCAACGCGAATATCATGCGCTGTCACCGGCTCGCCGCAACAGGAACACACAGTCACCGGCTGCATGGTCTGTCCGCACTGTTTATGCACGTGAACAATCGGGGCACCGCGCTCGTCTGCCATATGGTTATCACCCCAGTGGACAAGAGCCATAACGACCGGGTGCAGCTCCAGCCCTTTTTCTGTCAGCCGGTACTCTTCCCGCACCGGTTTCTGTTGATAGGGAGCTTTGTATAGAACACCCTGTTCAACCAGCTTTCTAAGACGGTCAGCCAACACATGGCGGGTAATACCCAAGCGCTTTTCAAGGTCTTCGAAACGTCGTACGCCCAGAAAGCTATCCCGCAGAATCACCATTGTCCATCTGTCTCCGACAACTGATAGCGCCCTGGCCAACGAACATGGCTGCTTGTCCAGATCATCCCAACGCATAGATCGTACCTCCTCGAAACTCCCGACAAGAATAACTTGACAGGTTCCAAAAAGGAACCCAGCATAAGGAGGTTCCAAAAAAGAACCCAGGAGAACGACCATGAACAAGTCACAAGAGAAGGCCTCCGTAGCGATCATTATCGGTGCGGGCGATGCAACCGGTGGGGCCATTGCCCGACGGTTTGCCCGCGAAGGTTATGCCACCGTGGTTACACGCCGCCGTCGAGAAGCACTCGACTCGCTCCTGGAATCCATTGAAGCCGAAGGCGGGCAGGCTTACGGGTTTGGATGTGACGCCCGCGACGAAAACGCCATGGAAGAGCTGTTCAAGCACACAGAGGAACAGATTGGCGAGATCGAAGTCGTGGTCTTCAACATCGGCGCCAACGTCCATTTTTCAATCACGGAGACGACCGAGCGTGTCTACAGGAAGGTCTGGGAAATGGCCGCTCTGGCCGGTTTTCTGGCCGGCCGAGAAGCTGCCAAAGCCATGCTGCCACGAAATAGAGGCACCATCATATTTACCGGCGCAACCGCTTCACTTCGCGGAAGCAGCGGTTTCAGTGCCTTTTCAGGGGCTAAGTTCGCCCTGCGCGCCCTTGCACAGAGTATGGCCAGAGAACTCGGCCCCAAAGGCATACACGTTGCCCATCCGATCATTGACGGTGCGATTGATACCGACTTCATTCGTGAAAACTTCCCTGATCGGTATGCCCAAAAGGAACAGGATGGCATCCTGAACCCCGAGCACATCGCCGATCAGTACTGGCAAATCCACTGCCAGCCCCGCGACGCATGGACCCACGAACTGGATCTGCGCCCCTGGATGGAAACTTTCTGAAAAGGATAAAGCCATGAGCAAAGTCATCGACGTCTATTTCGACCTGGGTAGTCCTGCCAGTTACCTTGCCTGGACCCAGCTGCCCGGTCTGGCAGACAGAAACAACGCCACCATCAACTGGAAGCCCATGCTTTTGGGCGGTGTCTTCAAGGCGACGGGTAATCAGTCCCCGATCACCATACCCGCGAAAGGGCGATACACCGCAGTGGATTTTAATCGCTTTGCCAATGCATACGGCGTCCAATTCGAGCTCAATCCCCATTTCCCGATCAATACACTGCAACTGATGCGTGGCGCTACCGGTTACCTCCACAGCCCCCGCTTTCAAGACTACCTCTCCACGCTCTTTAAGGCTCTCTGGGTGAACAAGAGGAACTTGAACAACCCGGAAGTTGTGTCGGAGGTACTCACTGATGCGGCGTTTGATCCATCAGAAGTGCTAGCACTTTGTAATAGTCCGGAGGTGAAAGAAAACCTCAAACAGACCACCGAGGAAGCGGTTTCTCGAGGAGTTTTTGGGGCCCCTACCTGCTTTGTGGGAAGAGAAATGTTCTTTGGTCAGGATCGCCTGGACTGGGTAGAAAAAGCGCTGCTTTCGAAGGAATAAGGTAGTACCACCAAGTTCACGTTTGGTGGACTCCCCTGAAACATAACGCTGGCAGCATGAGCGGCTACGGAATGGAGGCGAGGCCGCAATGTAGTAGGCGCGCCGTGCCTGGCATGGTTAACTATCACTGCCACTGCAGTTTGAGATCCCTATGCTTGGCCGCACAGTCTCGGAGGTATAAGTTAATCAAGCTCTGATAGGGAATTCCTTTTCGCTCTGACATTTGCTTGAAATACTCAACGGTATCCTCGTCCAGCCTGATCGTTACCTGCTTTTTCAGCTTCGCGGCGTACGGATTAGACTTGGAGTCAGTAAAATCGTAGTGATCACGCATGGCGGTACCTCTCATAAACTTTTCTTTCCCGCTTCTCAGCTTTTCTCGCGGAAATGATGCGAATCCTGTCTTCCTGCCTGATGCAGTGGCATACAACCAGCAGGCGCGAATCGATACTCGTCCCTAACAATAGGAAGCGATCCTCGCCAAGCTCAGAGTGATCTGGATCGCTGATCAATCGACCAAACTCATCGGTGAACACTGTCTTCGCTTCTTCGAACGAGACGCCGTGCTTTCGTAAATTCGAGTCGCTTTTGGTGCTATCCCATTCGAAGTTGAAATGATGCATACCTACATTGTACTTACAGTGTAAATTATCCGCTAGCCCTGCGTGATAGTTAACGCCGCTCAGCACGCGCGGCTTTGAAATGGAGGCGCAGCCGCAATGTAAAAGCCGTCGCCGTGACTGGCCTTGTTAGGGCTACTGCGCTATAGTTGTACGGAGTTTCCGTACGTAATGGTAGAATTATGGACATCATCAGTGTAAACAAATTCAGAGACAATCTGAAAAGCCTTGTAGAACAGGTTATTAGTAGACACGAACCCCTCAAGGTGACACGCCGTGCCGGTGAGGCTTTCGTGATCGTGAGTGCTGAAGACTGGGAAAGAGAGCAAGAAACCCTCTATGTCCTTCAAAACCGAGACCTGATGCAACAAATTGCGGCCTCCCTCGATACTCACCGCCGTGGCCAAGGATACACACCTGATGATGAGCAGATGAATGAGATCACTGGTATTTGAGGGCAACACTTGGGAAGCCTATGAAAAGATGCGCAAGAAAGACCAGAGGCTGCACAAAGCCCTCCGCAAGCTGCTGAAAGAAATGCTCCGGTCTGAAGATCCATCCGCTGGCACCGGCAAACCTGAACCACTCAAACACAACTTATCAGGCTTGTGGTCAAGACGCATCTCACAGAAGGACAGGCTGGTATACCGGTTCGATGACAAATCCATTTATATTTTCGCCATTGGAGGACACTACGATCAGTCCTAACGAGGCTGTAGAAAAACCCGATTTCGAGTCGTTCCTAGCGCCTGCTTCCT
>NZ_JBBDSR010000091.1:0-3437 GCF_040904845.1 Marinobacter sp.
GCATAACCCCACGTAGGTCGGATTAGCGAAGCGTAATCCGACAACTAACCGCCAGGCAGATGTGTCAGTTCGTCCAGGTGTGCCAGAACATTTTTCTGATCCTCAGTTAACGGCCCCGCCAACCGCTTCTGCACATAGGCTTTGAGCTCAGACAAACCTGCTTCGCATTCGCCAAAAAGCCGCTCCGCCTGACCTGCTGACAGATCACACACCTGGGTACCGAACCTAAGCAGGTGCTTCCTGTTCCACCACTTCTTACTGCCCATCAGAGTCAATGCCGCAATGTCCTGCCGGATGTAGGCCGTGGTGCTGACCACATCATAAGCCGGTGCCAGACGAACGGAATCGACGTCGTCATAGATCAGCCCAAAGTTCTTGAGGTGCCCGTCACCGTTCTGAAGCCGATTGTTCATCACCACCATCTTGAAAAACTGCTGCAACGATTCGGCCTTGAAGCGCGGGCTCACAAACGTCTTTATGGTTTTGGCAATCTGCTCATAACTACCGCTGTACTTGTCATCTCTCGACTTTGCCTGCAGCACGCACATATCCTCAAATCCCATCGGCAGCCCCTCCTGCGTCAGATCAAATCGCTTCATGATAAAAAGCGACTCGTCTTCCGAAAGATAGAACTCGGGAACGGGAATGCCGGCGTGTTTCACCGCCAACATACAACAGTATTCATTCAAAGCCAGAGCGGGATACTCCGGCCCCCATGATTTAACGATATAGTCTTCAAGTTCCAGCGTTGCCTTGTTTTCAACCTGAGCCAGAACCTTGGGCTGCACACCGCTCAATGCAGACCTCAGAGCAAAACGCTGCACCAGTTCCTGGAACAAACCTTCGTTGTTACCATAAAGCAGGTGATCAAGCTCCAGGTTGTCCGGCACTGCGGAACCGGGCACCCCGTAGTGGACCCGCCCCCGAATACTGGGAGCCAACAGGCGCAGCAAGCCGAAGTCATCCGTTTCCGTCAGCTTGGCGAACTGTTTTTTGAGTACGGACAGCAGATACCCTTCCGGCAGGTGCATTTCAAAAACAGGGTGCAACCGGGGGTGAACATAATCCCGAAAGCGGACCGGCATGGTCAGTGAAACGAACTGATCGGGGCTGGCATCCGGCTGGTAGCTGAAAACAAACTGCTGATCCTCCCTCACCAGCGTGCCTGCTGCCCGGCCTTCAACATAGGTGCCAAGCTCATTGCTCATCTCTTAGCTCCTCAAGCGTGGGGAACGGAGATTTTTCCCGAACAGCCAACTCATGCCCCAGGTAATCCAGTATTTTCATTACTTTACGAACGCCAACATCGCCAGATCGGCCATTTTCAAGCGCATTGATGGTTGCACGGGACAGGCCAAGGTGATCAGCCATCAGTTGCTGGGACACGTTCTGTTGGCGTCTCAGAGTTGCGATTGTTTTTCCAAGTGTCGACAAGTCCATTGGCATCTTGATTTGGCTAATTTAATTTACATTAAAGACCATAATTCAATTTATGTAAATTATATTAGCCAACCTATTGGGGTAAGATTCCAAACTTGTTTGTCGGATTACGCCTGCGGCTAATCCGACCTACAGGTACACATCTCCCACGTAGGTCGGATTAGCAAAGCGTAATCCGACAAACCCAACCCACAGATCCACATAACCCCACGTAGGTCGGATTAGCGAAGCGTAATCCGACAAACCCAACCCACAGATTCGCATAATCCCACGTAGGTCGGACTAGCGAAGCGTAATCCGACAAAAAGGCCAGACTACATATAAGGAATCAAAGATTCCCCATACAAATGCAGATCCTCCAGAACCTGCTGCTTTTGCGGCGTCAGCTCCGGATCAGCAGCGAGGCGCTGTAACTCATGCCCATACGCCTCCAACGAGCGCCAGCCCTTCTTCGGCTGCATGAGGCGCTCGCTGCGGAAGGTTTCCCAGCGCTCCGCTTCCTCGCCAATCAGGGTGTCCGGGTAATTCCTGGCGCGATAGCGGAACAGCATTTCTGGCAGCCGCTCATCCTCAAAACGCACGTCCAGCTCCCCCAGGGTTTCGGGAGGTTGCTGCAGCACCCAGTTCAGCTTTTCGCGGTCGGTTTTGCTGAGGAAGCCGCCGGCGTAGAGTTGTTCGTCCGGGTCGGTCAGTTCGCTGCCTTCGAAGTCCCGATCAAACGCCTGGGCGATGCGGGCCGGTAAATCCGGTGCCTTGCGCAACGACGCCAGATTTGCCCGAAGCCGCTCGCCATCCAGTTCCAGGTCGTCCAGCCGCTCCGGTGACAGGGTCGAGAGCATGGTCGCCGGAGCCAGCACCGGGCACTTGTTCAGTTGCACGCCTTTAAGCGGGAAGCGGCTAACGCCCTCCCCCAATTCCGCCCGGGAAGTAAACACCCGCTCACGAATCTGATCAGCGGTGGAGTGGATCAGCTCGCTGGGGTCTTCCCGCAGATCGTAGACAATCACCAGGTTTTTATTGGTGGGGTGCTCCGCCAGCGGGGCCACCATCGCGCAGCAGCCCTGGCTAGCCGGGTACTTGGCGGAAATGTGGAACACCGGCTTCATGGCGGCGGTATCCAGCATGGCGCGTGCGGAGTGCTTGTCCTTGTTGTTCAGCACAAAATCAAACAGCTTGGGCTGCTTTTCCTTGATCAGTTTTGCCACCGCAATGGTCGCTTCCACGTCCGACATGGCATCGTGGGCAGCTTCGTGGGCGATACCATTGGCGACTGTCAGCTCTTCCAGCCGAAAGCTGGGGCTGCCGTCTTCCTTGCGCGGCCAGTTAATGCCTTCCGGGCGCAACGCGTAGGTCAACCGCACCATGTCGATAATGTCCCAGCGGGAATTGCCGTTCTGCCATTCCCGGGCGTAGGGGTCGCGCAGGTTGCGATACAGGGTGTGGCGGGTCACTTCATCGTCAAAACGCAGGCTGTTGTAGCCCACCACGCAGGTCCCCGGCTGGCTGAAGGCATCGTTGATCTGACCAATAAACTCCGCTTCCGGGAACCCGTCCTGCATGGCTTTTTGCGGGGTAATGCCGGTAATCAGGCAGGCTTCGGGAGATGGCAGGTAATCGTCTGTGGGCTTGCAGTAAATAACCAGCGGCTCTTCAATGATGTTCAGGTCCGCGTCGGTCCGCACACCGGCAAACTGTGACGGCCGGTCGTGGACCGGGTCCACCCCGAAGGTTTCAAAATCGTGCCAGTAGAAAGAGCGGATCACCGGGGGAACTCCTGCGTTGTTTTAATAAATCGAACGCAGCGTAGTGTAATGCATATGGTGGGAAAAATCGGGGCTTGTGTCGGGTTACGCTTCGCTAACCCGACCTACGAGAACTTTGCTAACTCTTCCTACGAGTCGGATTACGCTTCGCTAATCCGACCTACGTACTACCCTGGCGCATTGCGACGCCGATTAGTTCTCGTAGGTCGGATTAGCGAAGCGTAATCCGACATC
>NZ_JBBDSR010000092.1:0-20402 GCF_040904845.1 Marinobacter sp.
CCGAGATCAGTGACATCATCAAGAAGAGAATCGAGAAACTCGATATCTCTTCCGATGCTAAGAATGAAGGTACGATTCTCTCCGTTTCTGACGGTATCGTACTGATCCACGGTCTTGCCGACGTTATGTACGGCGAGATGATTGAATTTGCCAACGGCACTTTCGGTATGGCGCTGAACCTGGAGCGTGATTCCGTTGGTGCGGTTGTGCTGGGTGACTACGAAGATCTGGCCGAAGGCCAGAAAGTTCGTTGTACCGGCCGCATCCTGGAAGTTCCGGTAGGTCCGGAGCTGATGGGCCGTGTGGTTGACGGTCTGGGTAACCCGGTTGATGGCAAGGGTGATCTGGGCACGTCCCTGACCGCGCCGGTCGAGAAGGTTGCTCCGGGTGTTATCGCTCGTCAATCCGTTGATGAACCGGTACAGACCGGTCTGAAAGCGATCGACACCATGGTTCCGATCGGTCGTGGTCAGCGTGAGCTGATCATCGGTGACCGTCAGATCGGTAAGACCGCGGTGGCGATCGATGCGATCATCAACCAGAAGAACACTGGCATCAAGTGTATCTACGTTGCCATTGGTCAGAAGCAGTCTTCCATCGCAGCGGTTGTGCGTAAGCTGGAAGAGCACGATGCCATGGATCACACCATTGTGGTTGCCGCCGGCGCTGCCGACCCGGCCGCGATGCAGTTCCTTGCACCCTACTCCGGTACCTCCATGGGTGAGTACTTCCGTGACCGCGGCGAAAATGCCCTGATCATTTATGATGATCTGTCCAAGCAGGCTGTCGCTTACCGTCAGATTTCCCTGCTGCTGCGTCGTCCGCCGGGCCGTGAAGCCTTCCCGGGTGACGTTTTCTACCTGCACTCCCGTCTGCTGGAGCGCGCTTCCCGGATCCACGCTGAGGAAGTTGAAAAGCTGACCAACGGGGAAGTGAAAGGTAAGACAGGGTCATTGACCGCGCTGCCGATCATCGAAACCCAGGCTGGTGACGTTTCCGCATTCGTTCCGACCAACGTGATTTCCATCACCGACGGTCAGATCTTCCTGGAAACCAACCTGTTCAACTCCGGTATCCGTCCGGCGATGAACGCTGGTATCTCGGTTTCCCGGGTCGGTGGTTCAGCTCAGACCAAGATCATGAAGAAGCTCGGCGGCAACATCCGTCTGGCCCTCGCCCAGTATCGTGAACTGGCAGCGTTTGCCCAGTTCGCATCGGATCTGGACGAAGCCACCCGGAAGCAGCTTGAGCATGGTCAGCGAGTGACCGAGCTAATGAAGCAGAACCAGTACAGCCCGATGACCGTTGCGGAAATGGGTACCGTACTGTTCGCAGCTAACGAAGGCTTCCTGGATGATGTCGAGGTCAACGCAGTGGTTAAGTTCGAAGCGCAGCTGATCGATTGGATGCGCGCCGAACAGAAAGACCTGCTCGACAAGATCGGCTCAGAAGGCAAGTTCGACGACGATATTGCCGCCGGCCTGAAAGCTGCTCTGGAGAAATTCAAGACCACTCAAAGCTGGTAAGCCCGAGGCCCGCCGCGGCGGGCCCGTGTCCACATGAGTGTCTAACTTGAAAAGGCAGTGACTTATGGCCGTCGGAAAAGAAATACGTAACCAGATCGGAAGCATCAAGAGCACGCAGAAGATCACCAGTGCCATGGAAATGGTCGCGGCGAGTAAAATGCGTAAAGCTCAGGAGCGTATGCGGGCCACCCGCCCCTACGCTTCCCGGATGCGCCAGGTGATCGGGCATATTGCCAAGGCAAACCAGGATTACCGGCATCCGTTCATGCAGGAGCGTGAGGTCAAGCGGGTAGGCTTTATTGTAGTGTCCTCAGATCGCGGCCTTTGTGGCGGCCTGAACACTAACCTGTTCAAGGCCCTGGTTCGCGAAATGCGTGAATGGAAAGGCAAAGGTGTTGAAACGGACCTCTGCGCTGTGGGGCAAAAGGGTGCTTCATTTTTCCGCAGTTATGGGGGAAATGTGGTTGCCGCGTTGACGCACCTAGGGGACAACCCGAGTGCTGAAAAATTGGTCGGTAACGTCAAGGTTATGCTGGACTCCTTCGAGGAAGGCAAGATCGATCGCCTGTACCTGGTCAGCAACGAGTTCGTGAATACCATGACTCAGGCGCCAAAGGTTGAGCAGCTTCTGCCACTGCCTGAAAGTGAAGACGATGAGATCGGTCACCAGTGGGATTACATCTACGAGCCCGATGCACGACCCATTCTGAATGGGCTTCTGCCACGTTACATTGAGTCCCAGGTTTATCAGGGAGTGGTGGAAAATCTGGCCTGCGAGCAGGCTGCGCGGATGATTGCCATGAAGAGCGCGACAGATAACGCGGGCAGCATCATTGACGATCTTCAGTTGGTCTACAACAAGGCCCGTCAGGCAGCCATTACGCAAGAAATTTCGGAGATTGTCAGCGGCGCGGCTTCGGTCTGACCCGGCTCACAATCCTACTGGTTTTATTGACTATCAAGATAACGAGGAACCGAGCATGAGTAGCGGACACATCGTTCAGATCATAGGCGCGGTTATCGACGTGGAATTTCCACGTGACGCCGTTCCTGGCGTTTATGACGCACTGCTGCTTGAAGGTGGTGAGACAACTCTGGAAGTCCAGCAGCAGCTGGGTGACGGCATTGTACGTACCATCGCCATGGGCAGCACCGAAGGCCTCAAACGTGGCCTGAAAGCAGATAACACTGGCAAGCCGATTTCCGTACCGGTGGGTACCAAGACGCTTGGCCGTATCATGGACGTTCTGGGTCGTCCCATCGACGAACAGGGCGAGATCGGCGAAGAAGAGCGTTGGGGCATCCACCGCAAAGCGCCGGGCTATGCTGACCAGGCGGCGTCTGCCGACTTGCTGGAAACCGGCATCAAGGTTATCGACCTGATCTGCCCGTTCGCCAAGGGCGGTAAAGTGGGCCTGTTCGGTGGTGCCGGTGTTGGCAAGACCGTCAACATGATGGAACTGATCAACAACATCGCCAAAGAGCACTCCGGCCTGTCGGTATTCGCCGGTGTGGGTGAGCGGACCCGTGAAGGTAACGACTTCTACTACGAAATGAAGGACTCCAACGTCCTCGATAAAGTAGCGATGGTCTACGGGCAGATGAACGAGCCCCCGGGCAACCGTCTGCGTGTGGCGCTGACTGGCCTGACCATGGCCGAGAAGTTCCGTGACGAAGGCCGTGACGTACTGTTGTTCGTGGACAACATCTACCGTTACACCCTGGCCGGTACCGAGGTATCCGCACTGCTGGGCCGTATGCCTTCCGCAGTAGGTTATCAGCCGACTCTGGCCCAGGAAATGGGTGAGCTTCAGGAGCGTATTACCTCCACCAAGGATGGCTCCATCACGTCCATTCAGGCGGTCTATGTACCGGCGGATGACTTGACTGACCCGTCTCCGGCAACCACCTTCTCGCACCTGGACGCCACCGTGGTACTGAGCCGTGACATCGCCTCCAAGGGTATCTACCCGGCGATCGATCCGCTCGACTCCACCTCACGCCAGCTTGACCCGCTGACCATCGGCGACCAGCACTACAACGTTGCCCGTGGTGTTCAGAACGTTCTGCAGCGTTACAAGGAACTGAAGGACATCATCGCGATCCTCGGTATGGATGAACTGTCCGAAGAGGATAAGCAGACTGTGTCCCGCGCCCGTAAGATCGAGCGCTTCCTGTCTCAGCCATTCCACGTTGCTGAAGTATTCACCGGCTCCCCCGGTAAGTACGTGTCTCTGAAAGAGACCATCGCCAGCTTCGAGGGTATCCTCAACGGCGATTACGACGACATGCCCGAGCAGGCGTTTTATATGTGCGGCGGCATCGAGGAAGCGATTGAGAAAGCTAAGGCAATGAAGGCGAAGGAAGGGAAGTAATCCTTTTCTTCACTTTCTGACCCAAGAGGCGTAAGAAATGGCTATGACCGTACATTGTGACGTCGTAAGTGCCGAAGAGAAGATCTACTCCGGTCTGGTAGAGATGCTGATCGCTACCGGTACCGAGGGCGAGCTGGGTATTCAGCTGGGGCATGCGCCCCTGCTGACGGAACTCAAGCCTGGCTCCGTGAGGATCATCAAGCAGGGTGGCAGTGAGGAGATTCTGTACGTGTCCGGGGGTTACCTGGAAGTACAACCGAACATCGTCACCCTGATGGCTGACACGGCAGTTCGCGCGAAGGATGTGGACGAAGCAGCGGCACTGGAAGCCCAGCGTGCAGCCGAGAAGGCACTGGCAAACAAAACGGGCGAATTCGAATACTCCCGTGCCGCATCCGAGTTGGCGGAAGCCGCCGCTCAGTTGCGCACGATCCAGAAACTGCGCAAAAACGTTCGCTAAGCGCGATTGCCAGTTTCGGGTTCGTCTGATCTGAAGCCGCATCCTGATGCGGATGGCAGGGTCTCCTTTGAATCGGTTGGTTCTGAGGTAACCTTGTCATTCGTCAGGGAGGCGGTTTTTTCGTTTATGCTTTAACAACCCGACTATTTCCCGGGGGTCTGTCGTTATGAGTCCGCTACACGTCGTTATTCTGGCTGCTGGCCAGGGATCGAGGATGAAATCCGCCCTGCCCAAGGTTCTGCATGCCGTGGCCGGCCGGCCCATGCTCCACCATGTAATTGCCACGGCCCGCCAGCTTGGTGCCGCGCAGATTCATGCGGTGATTGGCCACGGTGCTGAGCAGGTGAAGGCCGCGACCGCCAACCAGCCGGTTAACTGGGTACTGCAACAGGAACAGCTGGGTACCGGCCATGCCGTCGACCAGGCCCTGCCAGACCTGCCGGATGATGCGCGAGTGCTGGTGCTGTACGGCGACGTACCGCTGACCAGTGCCGCCACCCTCGAGGCGCTGGTATCGACCATCAATAACGACACGCTCGGTCTGTTAACGGTAACGCTGGATGATCCCCAGGGATACGGCAGGATACTGCGTGATGACGAAGGCAAGGTAACAGCCATTGTCGAACAGAAGGACGCCAGCGCCAGCCAGCTTCAGATCCGTGAGGTGAATACCGGCATTCTCGCGGTATCGGCCCGCCGCCTGAAGGCGTGGCTGCCACAGCTGTCAAACCGCAACGCCCAGGGCGAGTATTATCTGACGGACATTATTGCGATGGCCGTGGACCATGGCATGCAGGTGTCGGTGTCACAGCCTGCCAATGCCTTTGAGGTGCAGGGCGTCAACAACCGTCTTCAGCTTGCCGAACTGGAGCGCTGGTATCAGCGCCGCGAAGCGGACCGGCTGATGACCGAAGGTGCGACCCTGGCGGACCCCGCCCGGGTCGACGTCCGTGGCAATCTGACCATCGGCAACGATATCTTGATCGATGTGAACGTGGTCTTCGAGGGCGACGTGGAACTGGGCGACGGCGTGTCCATCGGCCCGGGTTGTGTGATCCGCGATGCGAAAATCGCCGCCGGCGCGGACATCAAGGCACACTCGGTCATCGAAGGCGCAGACATCGGCAGCTGCGCTCAGATCGGGCCCTTTGCGAGGTTAAGACCGGGCACACGGCTGGCCGCTGACACCAAAGTGGGCAACTTCGTCGAAACCAAGAAAGCGGTGGTGGGTGAGGGCAGCAAGATCAATCACCTGAGCTACGTGGGCGATGCCTCACTGGGCCGTAATGTGAATGTGGGTGCAGGCACCATCACCTGCAACTATGATGGTGTGAATAAACACCAGACGGTCATTGGCGATGGCGTTTTTGTCGGCTCGAACACCTCTCTGGTGGCCCCGGTAACCCTCGCCGAGGGCGCAACTATTGGTGCCGGTTCCACCATTACCCGGGATGTATCCGATCGCGAACTGGCCGTGGCCCGGGGCCGGCAACGTAATATTGCGGATTGGGACAGGCCGGTTAAAAAGCCCTGAACCCTCCAGTAACACAGCGAATTTTCTGACAGGTGATTTAACCATGTGTGGCATTGTAGGTGCAGTATCAGAACGTGAGGTTCAGGGCATTCTTCTGGAGGGGCTGCGCCGGCTCGAATACCGGGGGTATGACTCCGCCGGCATGGCGGTGATTGATGGCAGCAACACCGTGCAGCGCGCCCGGGAACTGGGCAAGGTAGCTGCACTGGCCGATGCCATCGGTCACAAAGCCCTTGAGGGCACCCTGGGCATTGCCCACACCCGTTGGGCGACTCATGGCGAGCCGTCCCGGCTGAATGCCCATCCCCATATGTCGGGGGATCGTCTGGCAATTGTGCACAACGGCATCATCGAAAATTACCAGGAAATGCGCGAAGAACTCAGGGCCGAAGGGTATGAGTTCACTTCACAGACCGATACCGAAGTTGTCGCCCACCTGATCGAAAAACATTACCGCGGGCAGGGCAGTCTGCTTGCGGCCGTTCGCTCGGCGATCAGCCATTTGCGAGGTGCCTATGCTCTGGGCGTGGTTCACGCCGATGAACCCGATCATCTGATCGTTTGCCGCGAAGGCAGCCCGCTGGTGATCGGCGTCGGTATTGGCGAGAACTTTATCGCGTCTGATCAATTGGCATTGCTGCCGGTGACCGACCGCTTCATGTTCCTCGAAGAAGGCGATATTGCCGACATCCGCCGGGATCAGGTCACCATCCATAACCGCGAGGGCAGCCCGGTGGAACGCCCGGTGACCCGCTTCGAACACGGTGCGGATTCCGCCGATAAAGGCGAATATCGCCACTTCATGCTCAAGGAAATCTACGAGCAACCCAAAGTCATCAAAGCCACGATGGAAGGTCGGCTGACCCAGAACCGCGTGCTGGAACAGGCACTGGGCACCTCCGCCGAGAAACTGCTGGAGAACGTCCGCCACGTTCAGATCATTGCCTGTGGTACCAGTTATCACGCTGGCATGGTGGCCCGTTACTGGATTGAGGAGTTGGCCGGCGTGCCCTGCTCCGTGGAGGTGGCGTCCGAGTTCCGTTATCGCAAACACGTCATTCAACCGGACACGCTGTTCCTGTGTATCTCACAATCCGGTGAAACCGCCGATACCCTGGCGGCGCTGCGACAGGCCAAAAAGGCGGGTTTCCGTGCGGCGCTGGCGATCTGTAACGTACCCGGCAGTTCCCTGGTGCGGGAATCGGATCTGGTGATCATGACCCAGGCCGGCCCGGAGATTGGCGTGGCGTCCACCAAGGCCTTCACCACTCAATTGACTGCCCTGCTGATCTTTACCCTGGCCCTGGCCCGGCATAATGGCCTGGCAGACGATACCGAAGCAGAGATTGTGGAAGCGCTCCACCGGTTACCCGGGCAGGTCAGCGATGTTCTGGCCCTGGACAGCGAAATCGCCGAAATGTCGAAAGCCTTTATGGACAAACACCACAGCCTGTTTCTCGGCCGTGGGTCACAGTTTCCGGTGGCCCTTGAGGGCGCGCTGAAGCTGAAGGAAATTTCCTATATTCACGCCGAAGCCTACCCGGCCGGCGAGCTCAAACACGGCCCGCTGGCGCTGGTGGACAGTGAAATGCCAGTGGTTACTGTTGCGCCCAACAACGACCTGGTGGAAAAACTGAAGTCCAACCTGGAAGAAGTCCGCGCCCGCGGCGGTGAACTGTTCGTGTTCGCCGACAAAGCTGCTGACGTGAAGCCCCAGGATGGCATACATGTCATGCAGATTCCGTCCGTCCACCCAATCACTGCACCCATCGTCTACACCATCCCGCTGCAGCTGCTGTCCTACCACGTGGCCGTGCTGAAGGGCACGGACGTGGATCAGCCGCGCAATCTGGCGAAGAGTGTGACGGTGGAGTGAGAGGCGTGGCACCTTACGTTTCCGATGCGTGGACCCTTTGATAGCTGTGTCTTCTGCATCGAAACGTCATGTCTGGCGCTCAGCCATTGATAGAACCCTTCCTGATACCTGGCACCTCGTGCTGAAAGCGTTGGTGCTCATCTCAAACCTAATGCGGTTGACCTGCCGAGAGGCCACTGATATGACTGTTTATTCTGTTTAATACTCTGTCTGTCATTCTGTCTAAAGTATCGAGGTAACGATGACCCGTGTCGTAGGATGTATTGATGGTTCCAAAACGGCTTTGGCGGTTTGTGATTATGCGGCGTGGGCCTGCCAGCGGATGGATGCGCCACTGACTCTGTTTCACGTTCTGGATGACGTGCAATACCCGGCGGAGGCCGACCTGGCCGGTAACATTGGTCTGGGCAGCCGGGAACACTTGATGGAGGAGCTGGCGGAACTGGACCAGAAGCGCAGCAAGCTGGCCCTGGAGCAAGGCCACCACATGCTCAATGCGGCTGAGCAACGGGTAACGTCTCTGGATGTGAAGGATGTGATCAAACGTCAGCGCCATGGTGACCTGACCGATTCGCTGCTCACGATCGAGGCAGACACCCGGTTGCTGGTGATGGGGCTGCACGGCGAAACCAGCACCGACCGCGATGTGCACATCGGCAGCCAGTTGGAAACGGTTATCCGCAGTGTGCACCGCCCGATCATGCTGGTGCCGGATGAGTACGCAGAACCGCGCAGCGCGATGCTGGCGTTCGATGGCTCCGCGACGGCGTTCAAAGGGATTGAACTGCTGGCTAACAGCCCGGTGTTTCGAGGCTTTGCTTTGCACCTGGTGATGATTGGCCCGGACACCAGTGATCGCTGGGAGCAGTTAAAAACAGCCGAGCGCCTGCTGGCGGAGCTGGGCTGCGACGTACACCTGGCCATTCGTGCCGGCGATGTGGAAAAAACCCTGCATGCTTACCAGCAAGAGCACGACATTGACCTGCTGGTGATGGGTGCCTATGGCCACTCACGCATCCGCCAGTTCCTGGTGGGCAGCACCACCACCAACATGCTCACCACCGCTGAGAAACCGTTGGTGATTTTGCGCTAAGATGTAACCAATACCACGACAATAAAGCTGGTGGTTTATGAGCACAGAGTGGCACCGGTTGGGTGACGGCACGGTTCTGTGGTTTGCAGTGGCGGTGGCCGTTTTGTTGTTTGTTGGCGGGGCTCGGGCGCAGGAAGAAACCCGCCCCGTTTTGCGGGTGGCGTATACGGAATTTCCGCCCATCGAATACCGCAACGCCGACGGCGAGCCTGCTGGCCAGTATATTGAACTCACCCGTAAGGTGGTTGAGGAAGCGGGCTACCGCGCAGAGTTCATTTACCTTCCGGTAGGCCGGATTTACCTCTACCTGAAAAACGGCACCGTCGATGTCTGGCCGGGGCTGACCGATATTCCCTCCCTGCGTGATGATGTGCTGGAGAGCTGGGTCAGCCCGATACCGGTGCAGCTCAGCGCCTGGTATGTGGAAGGCACCGCACCGCTGACCCACTTTGACGACCTCAGGGGAAAGAGGCTGATTGTCATTGGCGGCTATACCTATGGCGGGCTGCGGAAGGCTATGGGAGAACTGAGCGATATCCAGATCACCGAAGCCCCGAATCACCGTTCAGGCGTTGATATGCTGAAACGCAAACGAGGTGATTACCTGCTGGATTATCTGCAGCCGGTGGAGGAAATACTGACCCAGCCTTCAGACCATGTTCTCAGGGACTCCGAGGTCCGTACCCGCAACTGCGCCTGGCTGTTCTCCCTCGCCAACCCCCGCGCCAGCCTCCTGCGGGATGAGTTTGATGACGCCTATTTGCGGCTGGTGGAACGCGGTGAGGTGCCACCGGCGCGGGAGCTTCACGACGGCTTTGTCATCCCCGGCTTGCCCGCCGAACGGCGGGAGTGATGCTGGAGTGACTCAGGGGCGCAATTCCAGATCGCCATACCAGGCGGTGGCCGACTCCCCGGTGTTGTCGGAATCGGACATGATGGCCACGCCCCGAATCCGCGGGGGACTGTCCCCGAACGCGGCCCGGTAATCCGCAACGATATCCCGTTCCACCGTTACCCATTCCCCGGCCTGGTCATCACCGGAGGTGACCGCGATCATCATGGTTTCGTCTGAATAGGGGTTGGCCACGGTGTCGCCTGCGGCAAGCCGGTTGGCCCAGATGTAATTGATGGCGTTGCCCGGCAGCTCTTCACCAAACACCGCTTCCACGGTTTTGCGTTTGGCGCGCTCGAACCAGCTCGCCTTGTCCGCTTCGAACTCGAACGCCACGTAGATCCGTGCGGGATAATCATCGCCGGATTTGTTGCGGGCATTGCCTTTTTCAAAGGTGTTGGACACCTTCCAGCGCCATCGCAGGATCAGTGATTCGCCGGGGTCCACATCCAGGCGGGCGATCAGGCCCGAGGCGCTGTTGTCGGTGCGGGCTTCGATGACTTGAATGCCCTCTTCTTCCACCAGGCGGTAGCGGGTGTGGCGATCAATGTTCGGAAACTCCAGCGGTTCCCAGCCGTCGTTCAGATTGTTGATGTTTGAAAATGGCGTGATAGCCGTGTCGGCAACGGCCGCCCCAGCGGCCATCAGGGTCGTTGCCAGAACCAGTGCCCTGGGTGACTTGCTCGAGTGCATGTTTGCCTCCGCGTTGGGCAAATAGGGCCTGCGAGGGTGACCCGCAGGGAATGATAAAGCGTGCCTTGTTAGCGTTGCACTTGGCGTATATAGTGTTCCTATCCTTGGTTAAGTACCAGATATAGTGTTTATTTTGTAAGCACTCTAGGGTACGGGAATCCGGTGAAACTCCGGAACTGACGCGCAGCGGTATTGGGGAACGAGCGTGGCATCGAGACACTGGCGCAAGCCGGGAAGTCGCCACGCAAGGCCGAACCGAAAGGTTCACGCCCCTGAGTCCGAAGACCTGCCAGGGAAAACAACTGCACCTTCGCGTACAAGGTGAGCAGAATCGTAGGTCGGATTAGCGCAAGCGTAATCCGACCCAGGTGCAACCCACGGTGCAGCCACCCGATTCTCTGACAACGCGAAGGACAGGAAAACCACGCGTATTCAGGAGAACCGACATGTCCAGCTCTGCTCTGGCTGAAGCCCGGCCTGCCTCCCCAGGCCAAACCGAATCCCTTCAGGTTATTAAACGCAACGGCACCCTGGTTGGATTCAATCCGTCCAAGATCAGTGTCGCCGTCACCAAAGCCTTCCTCGCCGTGGAAGGCGACCAGGCCGCCGGCTCGGCTCGCATCAACGATGCCGTGCACCGGGTAACCGAACAGGTTATCCACGCCATCAGCCGCCGCCTGAAAGCCGGCGGCAAGGTTCATATTGAAGACATTCAGGACCAGGTGGAACTGGCGTTGATGCGCGCCGAAGAGCAGAAAGTGGCCCGTGCCTATGTGCTGTATCGGGAAGATCACGCCCGTCAGCGCACCGTCGACGAGCCCATGGAAGCCCACCCGCACCTGACCGTGAAAAAAGCCGACGGCAGCGTTGTCCCGCTGGATCTGGGCCTGATGAAGCTGCAGGTAGAGCAGGCCGCCGCCGGGCTGGACGGCATTGATGGCGACTCTCTGGTGGACAATGCGCTGCGCAATCTCTACGACGGCATTGCCGAGGAAGACGTGCTGTCGGCGCTGGTGATGACCGCGCGCGGCCGCATCGAACAGGAGCCGGACTACAGCGCTGTCACGGCCCGGCTGTTGCTGGAACAGCTGCGCATGGAAAACGCCACGGCGCTCGGCCTGCCGCTTAACCAGCCGTTGTCAGAGATCTACCCACAGGCCCTGAGTGCGTTTATTGAAGCCGGTATTCGCTACGAACTGCTCGACGACGCCTTGGCGGCCTTTGACCTGGAGCGCCTGGGCGCGGCCATCAAACCGGAACAGGACCTGCAATTCGGCTTCCTGGGCCTGCAGACGCTGTACGACCGCTACTTCCTGCATTGGAACCAGGCCCGCCTGGAACTGCCCCAGGTATTCTTTATGCGCGTCGCCATGGGCCTGGCGCTGCGGGAGGATGACCCCAACGCACGGGCCATAGAGTTCTACAACCTGTTGTCATCTTTTGATTACATGGCCAGCACGCCAACGCTGTTCAACAGCGGTACCCGCCATTCCCAGCTTTCGTCCTGTTACCTGACCACGGTTGGCGACGATCTGGAACACATCTATGGCGCGATTCGCGACAACGCCATGCTCTCCAAATGGGCTGGCGGCCTGGGCAACGACTGGACCCCGGTGCGGGCGCTGGGCTCCCACATCAAGGGCACCAACGGCCAGAGTCAGGGCGTGGTACCGTTCCTGAAAGTGGTCAACGACACCGCGGTAGCGGTGAACCAGGGCGGCAAGCGCAAGGGAGCCGTGTGCGCCTACCTGGAAAGCTGGCACCTGGACATCGAAGAATTTCTTGAGCTGCGCAAGAACACCGGCGACGAGCGCCGTCGCACCCACGACATGAACACCGCCAACTGGGTGCCCGACCTGCTGATCGAACGCATGCGCGAAGACCGCAACTGGACCCTGTTCTCCCCCAGCGATGCGCCCGACCTGCACGACCTGTACGGCAACGAATTCCGCGAACGCTACGAGCACTACGAGGCGCTGGCCGCCGAAGGCAAGATCATCCTGTTCAAAACCATTCCCGCCAAGCAGTTGTGGCGCAAGATGCTGACGGTGCTGTTCGAGACCGGCCACCCCTGGATCACCTTCAAGGACCCCTGCAACCTGCGCTCGCCCCAGCAACACCGGGGTGTGGTGCACAGCTCCAACCTGTGCACGGAAATTACCCTGAACACCAACGCCGATGAAATTGCGGTGTGCAACCTGGGCTCGGTGAATCTGGCGGCGCACATTGCCAACGGCGAACTGGACGTGCAGCGCCTGGAGCGCACCGTGACCATAGCCGTGCGCATGCTCGATAACGTCATCGACATCAACTACTACGCCGTACCCCAGGCGAAGCAATCCAACCTCCAGCATCGGCCGGTCGGCTTGGGCCTGATGGGCTTTCAGGATGCCCTGTACCAACTGGGTCTGCCGTACACCAGCCCGGAAGCGGTGGAGTTTGCCGACCTGGCCATGGAACAGCTCAGCTACTTCGCCCTTCGCGCCTCTGCCACCCTGGCCGGTACACGCGGTGCCTACAACAGCTACGACGGTTCTCTGTGGCAGCAGGGCATTCTGCCCATCGACTCCATCAGCCTGCTGAAAGACGCGCGGCGCGAAGGGGACCTCTCCGTGAACACCAACACCCGGCTGGACTGGGCCCCGGTGCGCGAGCTGATCGCCAAGAACGGCATGCGCAACAGCAACGTCATGGCCATTGCACCGACGGCCACCATTTCCAACATCGTGGGCGTGTCGCAGTCCATCGAACCGACGTACCAGAACCTGTTCGTGAAATCGAACCTCTCCGGCGAGTTCACCGTGGTGAACCCCTCCCTTGTGCGCGATCTCAAGGCCGAAGGCTTGTGGGACAACGTGATGGTCAACGACCTGAAATACTTCGACGGCAGCGTGCAGCAGATCGATCGCATTCCCAACGAGCTGAAAGCCCGTTACGCCACCGCCTTTGAAATTGACCCGAGATGGCTGGTGGAAGCCGCTTCACGCCGCCAGAAATGGCTCGACCAGGCCCAGAGCCTGAACCTGTATATGGCCGAGCCCAGTGGCAAGAAACTGGATGCGCTGTACCAGCTCGCCTGGGAGCGCGGCCTGAAAACCACCTACTACCTGCGCTCCCTGGGTGCCACCGGTGCCGAGAAAAGTGCGCCGGTTGCCGCGCCGCAACCCCAGGTTTGCAGCATCGACGAACCCGACTGTGAAGCCTGTCAGTAACTCACTCATAACCGTAGGCCGCACCCTGTAGGTCGGATTAGCGAAGCGTAATCCGCCAACCGAGCCAGCGTTCACCAAATAATGTCGGATTACGCTTCGCTAATTCGACCTACGATGACCAGATTAATGAGGTAAAAATGCTCAACTGGGACGACGAACCAGAAACTACAAACCGGCCCGCCACCCCCGACGGCCCGGCCCCGGTGAACGTTGACGACAAGCGTGTCATCAACGGCGAGACCGACATCAACCAACTGGCACCCTTCAAGTACCCCTGGGCCTGGGAGTACTTCATGAACGCCAACAGAAACCACTGGACCCCGCTCGACGTCAACATGGCCCAGGATGTCCACGACTACCACCACCGCCTGACCGCACCGGAAAAGCACGTGTACGAAAACGTGCTGGCGTACCTCACCACCTCCGACATCCTCGCCATGCGCAACATCGGCCTGGCGGTGATGGAGAAAATGAGCGCCCCGGAACTGCAGATCTACCAGGCGCGGCAAGTGTACGAGGAAGCCATGCACACCTGGGCCTACCAGCACTGCATCGAAACCCTCAACCTGGACCAGAGCGAAATCTACAACCGCTACCGCGTGGTGCCCGCCATCAACGGTAAAATCCAGATGGCCAACCGCCGCTTGGATGCGGCCATGCGCTCCGACCTGAACCTGCGCAACCGGGACGACCTGCAGGAATTCATCATGTCTTACCTGTTCTTCGCGGCGGTATTCGAGGGCACCTGGTTCTACAACGGTTTCAGCCCCATCTTCGCCCTGCAACGCCGTGGCCTGATGCGCGGTACCGGCGAACAGTTGCAGTACATCCTGCGCGACGAAGCCATGCACTTCTCCTTTGGCCTGAAAGTGGTGAATCAGATCCTCGAGGAGGAAGACATCACCCTGGACCCCAAGGCCGTGCGGGACATGTGGGATGAATCCGAAGCCGCTGAAGTCGCCTACGCCAATTACATTCTCCGCGACCCGATGCTGGGCTACTCCGCCGAATACCACAGCGAACAGTTCCGCTTCGTGGCCAACCGCCGCGCCAGAACCGTGGGCCTGGAAGAGCCTTTCCCGGGCGCGAAGAACGTGTCGCCCTGGCTGGACGAGCAGGCCACCATGCGCAAGGAGAAGAACTTCTTCGAAACCCGGGTGATTGAATATCAGACCGGCGCGCAACTGGAGTGGTGACGCATGGTAAAAAAATCGGAATCCTGAGGGAATAAACTGTTTGCTGGATCGTCCTCCTAATGAAAGCCACCCAAAAACGTGTAAACACAAGAGGACGTAACCATGAAAAAGCAACTACTGACTATCGCGATCTGTTCCATCCTTGCCAACGGCGCGCTGGCTGCTAAAGGCTCTGCGAGTGGTAACGCCGAGGTCAAGGCCGGTATGAGTGCACAAGCGAGCAACGGCAATGAGGTTTCCGCTCAGGGCAATGCCTCGGCCAGTGCACAGGGTGATGCCAATGGTGAGGCGGTTCGCGAGGAGGCCTCCGAGCAGGGCAAAGAAGCCAGTGCCGAGGCCCGCAGCAATGCCGAGCAGGCGACCAGCGCGGGTGTTGAAACCGCCAACCAGGCGCGCGCCGCCGCGAATGCCTCCGCCCAGGGTGCCTCTGACGCGGCCGGCGAAGTGCGGCTGCAGGCGAAGGAGCGCATGAATGAGACGAGAAACGCCGAGATTCGTGCTGAAACCCGTCAGCAAATCGGAACGTCTGTTTCTGACAGTGTCCGTGGTGAAGTGCAGAATAGCGTGAAGGGCACCCTCAAGGGGTCCACTGGCGCTGGCCTGTAACCAGACACTTTGCAGCAGACGGCCGGGCCCCTGTGCCCGGCCTTCCTTTGGCAGTCAACAAGGAGCCGGTATGCAACGGATTCCACGTATTTTGACAGTTCCTCTCGCACTGGGCCTGGTGGCTTCACCAATGATGGTCCAGGCCGGCGATAACGCCCAGTTGAATGGCTATCTTGAGGGCGGCTACGAGCACGACAGCAATGTCACCGTCGATGAACTGAGCAGCTCGTCTGATCAAAGCGATGAGGCCTGGATATTTGATACGGGACTGGAAGGGGTACTGACCCCCGGCGAAGCCCTGAACCTGACGCTCGGCTATTCCCTGTCGGGCAGTCGATACCAGAGCCAGGACCAGTTCGATCAGGATATCCACCTGCTCTCCGCAGACCTGAGCTACGACTTTGACCCCATTACCCTGGGCAGCAGCTACCACTACTCCCACGCCACCCTGGGCTCTGACTCCTTCCTCGATTACCGGCGTGCCAGCGTGTATCTCGGCAGCCTGGTAGGAGAGCATGTCTACCTGCTGGCCAGCCTGCAGGACAAGCGAAAGGATTTTGAAGACAGCGAGGCCCGCGATGCGAATATCCAGGGCATCAGCCTGGATGCCTTCTGGTTCTTCAACCGGGCCGGGAGCCACCTGTTGCTGGGTTTTGATGGCGATCAGGAAGATGCAGAAGCGGATGCCTTTGACAATGACCTGTGGCGGGTGCGAGTGGCCCTGGTGCACAAGTTCACCCTGGCGGGCGAGGAGAACCGGTTGAGACTGGGCTGGCGTTATGAGGACCGGGAGTACGAGGAAGTGACCGCCGTCAGCGGCTCGGAGCCCACCTTCACCAACCCGCTGACCGGCAGGGAGAGCGAAACGTTCACCAATCAACGTGCAGACCGGGCGTGGGTTCTGGAAGCGCGCTGGCGGGTGGGGCTCAGTGAATTCTTCAGCGTGGAGCCCAGTCTGTCCCACGGCAACTACCGCTCTAATGTCGATACCGCAGACTACGACAAGACCGTGGTGGGAGCGACCCTCAGGGCCGATTTCTGATGATCACAGATCCAGCAGACCGTGACCGAAGCGTGTATCGCGGCCCGGCTCTCCCAGATCCCGGACCTGTTCGAGCAGCGCCTCTATAGATCGCTCATGGGGATGAGCCACACGCTGGCAGGCGAGGGCGGCGGCAACCACTGGAGCAGCCAGGGAGGTGCCACTGTCCGTCACCATACCACCCTCTGGATGAGCCACCGGAACGGATACGCCCGGCCCCGCAAACAAAACCTGCTCCCCCTGATTGGCCCACCGGTAGAGTTGACCTAAGGCATCCACTGCCGTCACTCCCACCACCTCCGGGTAGGCCGCCGGATAAAGCGGTGGTGCCGAAGGCCCCTGGTTGCCTACCGCTGCCACCAGCACAATGCCCTGTTGTCTGAGACTGCGCACAGCGCTGGCCAGAAGGCGGTTATCCGGACCGGCCAGGCTGATATTGATGACGGATAGCTCCTGATCCGCCAGCCAGTTCAACCCCTGCAACAGATGGTTAAGGGTGGCCCCGGATAGGCTGTCGTCCCGGCTATAGAAGACCGAAGCGTTGAACACCGTGGCGGCTGGCAGCCGGGCCGGCCACTGCCCTTCACGGCTACCCACCATAAGGCTGGCGACAGCGGTGCCGTGGGTTCGGGGCTCGCTGAGATTCCCGTCGCTATTGGCCAGTGCCAGAAAGCGCTCTTGGACGATCTGCACGTTACGCAACACCGGGTGCCCGGTGTCGATGGCGGTATCCACCATGCCGACCCGAACCGGATCCTCGCAGAGACTACCCCAACGGGGCACCGCAGTTCCCGAAGCCGATAATCCTGCCTGTGGCGCAAACACGTGGTTCCGGTCCAGCCGGTCGGCCAGTTCCGGCAAGGCACGCTGCAGGGCTTCCCGGGAATCCAGCCTGTCCGCAGCGGTAAACCGCACCACCGTCATCCCCAGGTTTGTCAGTTCCTGACGATCGACGATGGTGATTCCCGTCTGATCCAGGCTGGCGATTTCCGAGTCGGTGACTGTTACCATCCATTGGCGCTGTACCGCCCGGAAGCCGTCGTCCAGAACCACATCATTGAATGCTGGCTGGCCTTGGCTAGTGCGAATTGGCAGGGATCGCGGCAGGTCTGCGAGCCGCTGCCTGAGACTGGCGACCTGTTGCTCGACCTGTCTGTCGATGGCTCGTTCCACCATTTGCTCGGCTTTCTTTTCCACCTGGCGAGTGACGGGGTTGGCCGCACTGCCGGGCAGATCCAGTGCCGGGGCGGGTGCCGACAGTGAGCAGAGGGCAAGCAGGGGAAACATGCGATGCGAAAAAAAACGTATCATCGTACCGGTCCGGAGTTTGGTGTGTGTCATAAGATATAACGGCCTGGTCGCAAAAAAATTCCTCCGTTCATGGAATAAACCGGTTGCCGGCCCGTTACACAGGTAACACTCGTTGGAACAAGACGATTATGCATCAGGAAATCACCGAAATCTTACCGAGACTGCGCCGATTTGCCTATTCACTGACCGGGTCCATGGCGGATGCTGATGACCTGCTGCAGAACACGGTGGAACGGCTGCTGGCCAGGACTGTGCCGGAGGATGTCGACCTCACCAAATGGGCGTTCCGGGTATGTCGTAACGTGTGGATAGACGAATGCCGGGCCAGAAAGGTTCGCCGGGATGCCGCAGAACACCCGGAGCTCACCGACGGCCAGGTGGTGGACGGCGAGCGCCAGGCCACCAAAGAGATTGAGTGGAACCGGGTAGACGCAGCGATGTCGGCTTTGCCGGAGGATCAACGCCAGATCATCTCACTGGTGGCCATCCAGGGAATGCCCTACAAAATCGTGGCGGAGATTCTGGATGTGCCCAAAGGCACCGTAATGAGCCGCCTGGCCCGTGCCCGGGCGGCGCTGAGTGAAGCCCTGACTCCCGTAACCATGAGGACCGATTCATGAAGATGACCGATGAAACCCTCTCGGCTTTTCTCGATAACGAACTGACCGATGCGGAAATGGAAGCGGTGCGGGATCAACTGGCAGAAGACCCAAGCCTCACAGACCGGCTGGCGGAACTCGCGTCAGTGGACGCGGAGTTGCAGGCGCACTACGGCAGGATTGATGATCGCCCCATGCCTGAATCGGTGACCCGCATGCTTGAGGCAACCACAACTTCTGATGCCGCGCCGTTCGACCGGAATGTGATCACCTTCCCCTGGTGGCGCAGGGTCCGTGAACATACAGGGAAGGCCATTGCCGCTGCCGTTATTGGGGGCGTGGCGCTGGCGCAGTGGATGGCCCTGCCCTCCAGCGGCGAACCGGCATGGCCGGCAGTCGCCTCGGTGCTGGATAGCCAGCCAAGCGGCGAAGTGTATGAGTTAGAGCGCAACGCCACTCTTACCCCCAGGCTGACTTTCCGCAACCAGTCCGGCGAATGGTGCCGCCAGTTCCGCCTGGACACCGAAGAGGCGGCCTACGAGCAGATAGCCTGCCACCAGGAAAGCGGTAGCTGGGAGCCGGTGGCGCGGTTGATTGCAGAACCGTCACCAGGATCGGAGACCTACCAGACGGCCAGTGGCGGAAGCGCACTCGACGACACCCTGGACCGGATAATGGCCGGAGCACCGGTAGGGCCGGATGAGGAGCGTGCCCTGCTTGAACAGCAGTGGGACGGGCGGTAAGTCATATTCCAGTGACCGCTTTGCCCCAGGATACTGGCGTGATAGGGCATAGGGCATGCTGACCGGGTGAGCGTACCCATCCGCTTTTTCTTTAAACCGACGGCGAATCTCTGCAATCCTGCTTTGCAACGGCTCGACCAGCGAGGCCGGTAGCAAGGTGGTGCGATCCTTTGCTCCTTTTCCATCCCGGACGACGATCAATTGAAGATTGAAATCAATGTCTTTCACGCGCAAGCGGCAAGCTTCCGTGACCCGTAACCCTGATCCATACATCAAAGACGCAATCAACTGGTCGGGCTGACCAAGCCGGTTAATAACGCTAATGGCCTCATCGTGGATTAAAACCACCGGTAGTTTTCGTGGCTTCTTTGAGCGGACAATGCCTTCAATTTCCCCTAAAGGCTGGCCCAGCACGCTCCCGTAGAGAAAAACTAACGCATTCAGGGCCTGGGCCTGAGTCGCCATGGCGACATTTCGTTCGACCGCCAACCAGGTCAGAAACTCCTTAACATCCTTCTGCCCCATGTCTTTCGGATGCTTCATCTGGTGATATCGAATGAAAAAACGAATCCAGTACCAGTAGGCTTTTTCAGTGCGAATGCTGTAGTGATTAACCCGAACAACCGCGCGCACCTGATCTCTGAGCTTGGGTTCTTTTCCTTCCATGGGTCGGCTCCGTTGAAAGCTGTATTTATGTACAGTATTATTGAGGGGGCGTTTCGCAGAAGTCAAATGATTCCATGGCGGTCTGTGAATAGGTGAGATAGGGTATTGGTTTTAAACGGATCGGCCGGTGCCCCGTTCGGCATTCTTGCGGAATATTGAAGAAGTCGCGTTTTTGCAATATTGGGGAATTCGGTCTAGTTACTGTTAAAGGCCTTGCTCTCGTGTTCTTGGGTACGGTGTTTGGGGCCGGCTTCAGTGTTTGGCCTCGGCAGAAACACAACCTCTGGTCTGTCATCGGTGTTGGTAAATATCCGGTGCAAAGGTCGCGGGGCCATCCGGTTTAGCCTACGGGCAAACCCACCCATGTGGTGCTCTGGTTCCTAGCGCCACGGGTCGAGTTGGTACACAGTACCGGGAGTGGGCATTCGGCATTGGGTGCCAATATCAAACAATGGGTAAACGGCCCTTAACCAGGCGGTCAACCGGACGCCATAACCCTTGCGGGTTCTGGTTCCCTCCGCTTCGCTCCGGCGCCCGTTACCGCTAGCGTTGAGGCTGTAGAAAAACCCCGAAATCGC
>NZ_JBBDSR010000093.1:0-19836 GCF_040904845.1 Marinobacter sp.
TGACTCAACGCATGGCATGAATCTTCCCAGGCTGGGAACAAACAAGGCCAGGATGGCGATGATTCCACTCGCTCCAGCGCAGGAACAACACCGTATCGTCCAAAAAGTCGATGAACTCATGGCCCTCTGCGACCGGCTGGAACAGCAATCCAGCGACCAGCTCGAGGCCCATGAAACCGTCGTGGACACCCTGCTCGGCACTCTCACCCAATCCGAAAACGCCACCGAACTGGCCGACAACTGGGCCCGCCTCGCCGCCCACTTCGACACCCTGTTCACCACCGAACAGAGCATCGACAAGCTCAAGCAGGCCATCCTGCAACTGGCGGTGATGGGGCGGTTGGTGGAGCAGAGAACAGAAGTCGAACACTCAGACTCCCTTATTAATCGGCTTTCCAAGGACAGACAGGCATGGTTACAGCAGAATTCCTCAACCAATCCTGAGTGTAAAGCCATGCTTCGAAAGCTGGATAAGTTGGACACGCCGGAATCACCAATCCCTCTGCCCAGCGGCTGGAAACCAGCGCACCTGATTCAGGTTTGCCGAATGTTAATTGACTGTCACAATAAAACCGCGCCATACGTTGATGACGGTATTCCAATCATTCGCACATCAAATATCCGAGAACGACGATTTTTATTCGACGACCTGAAATATGTGGACCAATATACCTATACCTACTGGTCCCGCAGATGCCCCCCAGAACCTAAAGATATTATTTTCACGCGCGAAGCTCCCATGGGAGAGGCGGCCATCATCCCAGCTCACAAAACCTGGTGTCTGGGGCAGAGAACGATGTTAGTTCGGCCAATGCATGAGTACATTAACAATGACTTTCTACTGCTGGCCCTAACAGAACCGCACCTGCTCCAAAGGGCTTCCGAAAAGGCTATTGGCTCAACTGTAAAACACTTACGTGTTGGTGATGTCGAGAATCTGGTGGTGCCAGTGCCGCCGCTAGAGGAACAACACCGCATCGTCCAAAAAGTCGATGAACTCATGGCCCTCTGTGACCAACTCAAGGAACGCCTGAGCCAGGCCAGAAAAACCCGCTGCCAGTTGGCCGAAGCCGTAGTGGACAAGGCTTTGAACTAACAGGAAAAGGATGACCACCGCATGTACGAAAAACCGTGGCTCAGCTACCGAGAACAGCTCGACAAACTGAAGAACAGGGGGCTTGCGGTTACCGATGAACCGAAGGCTCTGGAGTACATCGAGCGTATTGGCTACTACCGGCTGAGCGGCTACTGGCATCCGTTTCGGGAGCGTTCAGAGCTATTCTGCCCAATTGGTAACGGCACCCCAAAAGGGAAAAAGACAAAGCCTACCAGTGCCGTTTTGGACAGCTTCAAGCCGGGTGCCTCCTTCGCGGCGGCCGTGCGCCTTTACGTTTTCGACAAGAAGCTCCGTCTGCTTGTATTGGATGCGCTAGAACGCATTGAAGTGGCCCTGCGAGTCGATATATCTCACATGCTGGGCAAGTATGATCCATTCGCCTATCTGAATCCGGACTTGCTCTTTGAGGGATTCTCCAAGGAGGCCGACAGCAAAACAGGGTTGCCCAGACACGTGGACTGGATGAAGAAGCAGGCCACACAAATCGCGCGATCCAGAGAGGACTTCATCAAGCACAACAAAAACAAGTATGGCCACCCTCTGCCCATCTGGATTGCCTGCGAGGCATGGGATTTCAACACACTGTCAGAACTCTATGACGGCATGCGCCTAGAAGACCAGGACGCCATCGCTGATAAATACGGGATCCGCAATGGTCGTACTCTGGCCTCTTGGCTACGGAGCCTGAACTATCTGCGCAATGTGTGCGCCCATCACAGCCGCTTATGGAACCGTAACGTGGTAGACCAGCCACAAAAGCCGCCCAAGAGCGTAGTGCCGGACTTTGACAACGCCTGGACTCGCGGCAACGAACATATCCTTGCCCGGCCCTTCCTGTTGCTGTGTATCTGCCAGAAGCTGTTGAGCTCAATCAACCCGGCTTCCAGTTGGTGGCAACGGTTCTCAGAATTACTTACGGAATTTCCGGAAAACGAATCGCTCGGGATTGGCTGGGGAGCCTTTGGCGTGTCTGACGAATGGCTGAGTTGGGAGTGTTTCGCAAAAAGCAGGCAATAAAAAACCCCGCAGCAGTTTCACCGCAAAGCGGATCCACCGATTGGGGCCGTGTTGCGATGAATATTAGACACGAGAAGCAGGTTTATCAAGTGTTGTTGACCATAAATGATCTCAGGACGTCTTCCTACACGGAGGTATTTGTTCGGCCTGTCCAGCATCATCATTCAGAAGGTGAGGGTACAGGCATCTGTCATCAGATTGAATTGACCGTTGCCATCGTTGTCCCACCTCAGGCAGAAACGTTTATCGTCTACTAGTATGTCTGGTCGATCATCGCTGGAAACATCCTGCAGCCTGATCCAACTGATCCAATCCGAATCTGTGTCACTGCCGCTTCCGTTTAGAGCACTTTCACTGACGTCTGAGAACGATCTGTCAGCGCCCTGCTCAATAACTTGTATGTAGTACCCCCGGTAGAAATTATTGTCGCCGCCACCACCAGTTCGTGCCAAAACCAGATCATTCAATCCGTTACCATTGATGTCGGCAGAGGCAATATCAACCACGGTTCCCCACCCGGAGACCGCCGGCAACTCCAAAGAGCGGGCACGGGTATAGTAGCCCGTGGAGCTGCCCCAGAGCACCCTTGCACTCATACCATCTTGTTCGTGTCCTGCCACGATGATGTCGGCAAAGCCATCTTTGTCCAGGTCATAAATTTCAGTGGTATACATGCCGGAGAGATTTTTTATATCAGCCCCCAGCCGGTCAGGAGCCCGCTCCAGTACTCCACCTCCCTGATTGATGAAGATTTCTGGTTGGGCATCACGTTCCATTGACGGGGAATCTGTAACAAAGACATCTGGCAGGCCATCACCATTGAGATCACCCGCGGCGGCACCGTGGTAGAAACCAAGCCGTGTGGTAAGCTGGGCGGCATCGTAGGTGCCATCTTCTTGAGAAAGCATCAACCACACATGCCCCCCGGGGAAGTCTGCTTCCGGTTCCTGCTCCGGCCCGTGGTCTGCAACGAGAACATCCGGTCGACCGTCATCGTTGAAGTCAGCCACTATCGACTTGCGGGGGTGTGGGAGCTCTGGAACCTCCCCGTCGATCCAAGCCTCGGTAGCCAACTCAAATGAGCCGTCACCAAGATTCCGGTAAAACTCGAAAGGCACCGAGTCATACAGCGATGTGCCCGGAGCTATAAAGACATCGGTCTCACCATCGCCATCAAAATCAGCGTAGGCAACCGCATCACCAAAGGAATTGCCTGCAGGCTGGCTATGCTCTGTGCGAAAGGCCTGATAGTCAATCCACAGCTTTGAGGTTCTGTTCGCCTGAGAGGTATTCTCGTTGATCGTACTGCTGGGTGAGATTTCAAAGTCAGGTGACTTGTCAGGTGACTCGGAACTTGATGAAGATCCCCCACCGCAGCCGGATATACCAGCAACAACAAATAACCCGCTTAAGGTCACGACAACTTCTCTAATAAGCAAAGCCATACTGCGATTCCTTTAGTGATGGCACTGGACAGATCATCAATTCAGTAAATCAGCTCTTTGCAGGTGACATCGTCATACTCGATGGTATTGGAACCGCCATTAAACACAACCGTGGCCGCTTGCCCGACACCCGTATCGTCTCCGTACAGAATATCCGCATCCGCGGTACCCTCTCCGTCAAAGAATAAATTTCCTTTCTGAGGGCATTCATTGCCACCGCTTGGTTTTTGTAGTGCCGTCTTTGTCGAGATTTCGACAAACCCATCAATATCGGAGCCAATGAGGGTCGATTTGATGGTCAATGTGGTCGGTGTGGAATCGGTAGTTTTAAGCTCCGTGACGGCGTTGGCAGTGGCAAGGTACTGGTCGCCAATTTTAAATTCCAGAGCTTCCGCACCATAAACCTCCTCCCTGTCTCCGTTCGCCTCGATTGTGCGATCCCAGTCGTCCAGACCTTTGACCTCAATCGGCTCGCCGGTATTCAAAAGCGTTCCTTTTATGGCAAAAAACTGGAAACCAATACTTGAGACCCCTCCACTGTCCGTTGAGGACACGTCGTCGACATAACGGTAATCCCCATTCAGGAGGATTCGACCGAAGCTCTCCGTGGTCAGTTCGCAGTCTGAAAACAGCCAGCGTTCATCATCGTCGGTCTCATCGCTGTTAACAGTGATCCGCAGAGTGCCGTCATTCAGGCACTCAAAAGTGAACTCGTTACCTGAAACACTTTCTGGATCGCCAGAGCTTATCGTGTCCCGGATTTCTTCCGCCAACTGATAAATCCTTTCTCCGCTGGCATAGACATTGATAATTGCCTCAGCCTTTTCCTCCGTGGTAATGCTGACTCGCCGATCAGCGTAGTTATCCGGGTCAAGGGTAAGAGCGAGGTTTTGGGGGCGCTGGGTTTCGGTCCGGTCGCCTCCATTGCCGCCGCTCCCCCCACTCCCGCCACAGCCCACCAAAACCGACACAGCACCAAGCACCACATATCTGGACATTGTTGTTCTAGCCACAGCAAACACTCCCTTTTCTAGCGGCGGGCGCGAGCAGGTGACCCTTTCCGGTACACCTGACTTCCTGTCGCGTCTCCCAAAGTCTACCTAAGATAGCAGGACAGCCTTATGCCCCACCTGTTATGCACGACTTACACTTTCTAAAATAGTAGTTCATGGGGCCAGAAAACCGCAATTTTTTTCTACTGTAGTCAGGTCATGCCATATCGGTTTTCAACGCTTCCAGATCTATGGGTTCCACCCCCAGGTCCCGCCAATTCTCGGGGTGGCAGGTGAACAGCAGTATCTGGTGGCGGCGGGCGGCGTCGAATAGAATGCGTTTCATCTGATCCAGGCGCTGCCTGTCACTGTGAACCAGGGTGTCGTCCAGGATGATCAATGTGGGGCGACCGGCTTCCTGCAGTAAATCGGCGTAGGCCAGGCGGCTGATCAGCCCCATCTGTTCGCGGGCACCAAAACTCAGTTCCTGAAGGTCGCCGCGTTCGTCGCCCTGCTGGGCGCTGCGGGTGAGTTGGCCGGGAATGAGATTGTCATCCACATCGAGGCTGGCTTTGGGAAACAGCACGCCCAGATAGTGGTTGAGGTGCTTCTGTAGCGGTGCCTGTAGCCGTCGGGTCAGAGCCTGGCGCTTGTTCTGAAGCAGCCCCAACAGCAACGTCAGCGCTTGCGCACGGCGATGCAGTTCCTGGTAGCGCCGGCGCGTGTGTTCCAGGCGTGCGGTCAACTCTTCCCGTTGTTCCTCCAGCCCTTCCGCGCCCTGGGTTTCCAGTTTGCTTTGCAGCCCGGCGAGCTCGAGGGCGTCTTTGTGGTGCCCTTTTTCCAGTTGCTCGGCGCTGGCCCGGTATCGTTCCACATCTTGCTGAATCAATTCCGGACGGGCTTCATCGATCTGGTTCTGGCGCTGGCTGACGGACTGCGTCAGGCGGGACTCGCGCTCGCCTGCCTCCATCACACTTTGCTGCAGAGCCTTCTGTGTCGCCTGGCGTTCCGGGCTTTCCTGCTCGTCTTGCAGTTGCTGCCACTCTCTCTTGGCAGTCGCCAGATTCTGCGCGGCGGCGAACTGTTGTTTGCTGTGCTCCTGCAATTGTTCGTCCGCCTCACGGAGTTGCTGCTCCGCTGCCTCCAGGGCCGCTTCGGCACTGATCAGCGACATGGTTTCGGGGTTGGTTTCTGGCAGCGCCTGTTGTTCATCCTTAAGGTGCTGCAGGCGAGTAGCGAGTTCCTGTTGCTGGGCAGCCAGCGGGTCGACACCCCGGGGCGCAATAGACGCCACCAGCGCTTCGAGGCGTTCGATGGTCTGGTTGCGCTGCGCCTGCTCGGCGGCACGTTGTTCGGCCTGCTCCAGTGTCGTCACCTTCAACGCTTTCAAATGGGTCTGGTAATCGTCCTGCAATCGCTCCAGCCGGCGTTGAACTTTCGCCAGATCATCGCCGCCGGGGGTTATGGTCAGCTGGCCAAGGCCGGGCAGTATCACGGTAGATTCCGCCAGCAGTAACCGGTCGCCTTCACCGTCAACCGGCTCGCCGTCCATCGTTAAGGTTTTGCCATTGTCGAGCTGGTAATGAAGGCGGGTGGCGATGGCGCGGGAGCGAATCTGTTCTTCTTCAAGCTGCCGCTGCGTCGTGCGCAGGCTTTCGAGCGCCTGCAAGTCAACGAGGTTGGCCTGCTGCTGGGTGCGAACGCGTTGTAGCTCGTCAAGGTAACCCCGCACTTTGCCGAGATTTTGCTCAACGGCTTCCAATTGCTGCTTCACCTGCCTGAGTTCGCTCTCCAGGCGGGTTCGCTGCGCCTGGGCCTGTGCCAGCCGGACCTGCTCCCGCGCTTTTTCGTAGCCGTGCTTTGCCCGGGTTTGCGCATCAATCACCTGCCCCTCACGGGTTTTCAGGGTTGTCTCGGTGTCCTGGCAGATTTTGAGGTACTGCGCCCGGCGCTCGAGCTTATTGGCGGCGGCGTCGGCCTGCTGCTGTTGCTGTCGCAACAGTTGGAGATTGCGCTGACAATCCGCCAATGCCTGTTGCTCACGCTGCTGCTCTTGCTGCCATTGCTCGATCTCGCGAAACAGACGTTCGGCGTCCTGGAGTTTGCGGCGGGCTGCTTCCCAGGGGCGGTCCTGCTCATTTTGCCGATGGCGTTGTCGCAGCTCACCAAGCCGATCCACCAGAGACTGGTATTGGCTGATGCGGTCGTCCAGCGCCTCAAGCTCCGCTTCCAGGCTCTGTTGCTCGTCACCCAGGCGGGCATAATCGCCCCGGGGTTTGTCGGTGCTGGTCAGCAACTCCGCGCGCTGCGCCTTTACCTGCTGGATGACGTCATCGCCACCGCTGCTGGCCACTTCGCCCAACAGGCTGTTGAGTGCGGATTTCAGGTGGTCGCCGGCGTAGGCCACGGCATCGTGAACGTTCTGCCCGCTGCCCTGCTCTACCCACAGCAAACCTGGGATTCCCCAGTGTTTGTCCTGGCTCGCACCACGGGGCGCGAACTGAAAACCCAGCAGATCGGCCAGCTTGTCTTCGGCTTCTTCACCCGAGAACAACTCGCCACCAACCTCGAGGTCACAGCGTTTCTTCTGAAGAAATCGCTTTTTCAGAAGCCACGGCTGGCCCTGGGCCACGAAATCCAGCTCAACCGAGGGTGCTGCCGAAGAGTCACCCCACGGGCGCAAATCGTCCACACTGCTGGACCGGTGGCGCTCAAAAAAGGCGGCACGAATCGCCCTCACCAGGGAGCTTTTGCCGGATTCGTTCGGGCCATGGATAAGGTTCAACCCAGGCTCCAGGTCAGCCAATATCAGGGGCTGGCGGAACTGTCTTAGCTGTTCAACTCTGAGGCGTTGCAGTTTCATGAGGACGCCTCCCCGGTTGTGCCAGCGCCGCCACGCTCTCTCAGCAGGCTGGTCAGTATGGCTAACGCATCCCGGGAAACCTGCGCATGATCTTCGCGTTCCTGCTGTTCACGAAGTTCGGCAATCACTTCGCCAAGGTAACCGTCGGCGTTCAGTTCGGAGATGTCATCATCCGTGGGCTGCAGCGAAAGCCCGCTGCGGTCACACTGAACGCTTCGGTGTTTTGCTTCCGCAACGGACAACGTATGCAGGAGTGTCTGTTCGCCAGCCAGATCCACTTCGCCGGTCAGCGTCAGGTCCACCACCGCCGGGGCTTCCAGTTCGGCCAGCCTGGCCAGCAGTTCGTCCAGGTCGGTGGCGATCACAAGATGTTCCCGCCACTGCACCCAATCAAACTGACCAATGCGATGGGGGGTGACCACAGGCTCTTCACCGGGTTGCTCAATATCCACGATCAGAGCTTTTCCGGCGTCATTGTTGCGGAAGCGTTCTGGCTCTGGCGTGCCGCTGTACCAGGTGCGGCTGTTGATCTGTTTGAGGCCGTGCCAGTCCCCCAGTGCCAGGTAATCCAGGCGAGCACGTTCAGCGCGATCCGGCGCGATGGGGTTCGCCGAATCAATATCGTCCGCCAACAACCCCTGCACACTGCCATGGGCCAGCCCGATGCGGATCAGGCCATCGGCCGAGTCCATCTGGCCAAAGCTCTCGGTCAGGTCACTGTGGGTGTGGCGCTGGGTCAACGGGGCGGCAAGTACCGCCAGCCCCTGTTCTTTCAGCTCCAACACGCTGGGTTCAAGGGCCAAATGAACATTTCCGGGCACCGCATCCAGGCGTCGGGCACGGGTCCAGACACTCTCCGCCAGGGCGGCATCGTGGTTGCCCGGTAACATCACCCATGGCCCGGTGAATGCCGCCATGGCATTGAAAACCCGGCGAATCGTGCGGTCGGAGACCGTTTGCGCGTCGAATACATCGCCCGCTACCAGAACCGCACCACACCGCTCCGACACCGCCAGCTGTGCGATACGTTCGATGGCGGTAAACCGCGCCTCTGCCAGTGCCACCGCATCGTCGTTTTCAAAGCGGCTGTAATAACGGCCTATCTGCCAGTCGGCGGTATGGAGAAAACGCGGCATCGGATTCCTTAATCTCTGGTGGACGGATCAGCCAATAACTTTACGTTCAAACGCCGATAAACAAAAGTCTGGCCCGGATTGTGCAACAGACCTGACACGCGTTCGATTTTTGTCACCGATTTTCAGTGACGATGGGAGGTTTACACCGTGTCGCTGCTTACATCACTGATCAAGGCCAGCACCCAGTTCCAAAGCTCACTGGACAAACGTCCGGATGTGGCAGGCGGCCAGAACAACGCCAAAGCCAGTGAAGCAGCGGCTGCGGACCAGCCGTCGTCACCGACGGATGACCGTTTTACCCGCACCGCGCCGCAGAACCCGGATTTGGCGGCCCTGAAAGCCCGCAAGCTGTCAGTCACAGATTACAAGCAAACCGTGGGGCAGGACCTTGCCTTTGTGCGGGAAACGCTGCGGCACAAACTTGCCGAATACGGGGTGCACCCTGCCTCCGCCATCAATGTGACCAAGGGCGACAATGGGCAGGTACAGGTGGATGGCAAACTGAGCGACGCCAAACGCGGCCAGATCGAGCAGGACCTGAACAACAATAAGGGTTTTCAGGATGCCTTCAGCCGGCTGAGCGTCAACGAACCGACACTGCATTTCGTCGACACTGCCCTGAAGCTGAACAAAGCTTATGGCGTCAACAATTCGTTACTGGACACTCTGGTCAGTGACAACCAGCAATTCAACGGCCTTCAGGATCTTGTGCACCGTTACGACACCATGCGCAAATCGGTCAGTGCCGAGCAACTGGAAGCGGCGGGCGCTCGCAAGAACTACGCGTTCAATTTCAACACCCGCGCCTGACATCCTGCCTCGAGCATTGGCAGTCAGGATGTTCTGCCAGAGTTGCTACCAGACCTACTACCAAAGTTACTGAAACGGTTCCGGATCGCCCTTACCAACCCGAGTCACCTCCGGCAGATCGCCAGTCATGTTAATGACGGTGGTCGCCTCAAAACCGCAGAACCCGCCATCGATGATGAGATCCAGCTCGTGTTCCAGGGTGGCCCGAATCTCGTAAGGGTCGGTCATCGGGTCGGTTTCCCCCGGTAAAATCAGCGTACTGCTCATGATTGGCTCGCCGAGCTCTCCCAGCAACGCCTGGACAATGGCGTTGTCAGGTACCCGCAAACCGATGGTGCGGCGCTTGGGGTTAAGCAACCGGCGAGGTACTTCGCTGGTGGCATCCAGAATGAAGGTGTAGGCCCCGGGGGTGAAGGTCTTGAGCAGGCGGTACTGGGTGTTATCCACTTTGGCATAAGTACCGATATCTGAAAGGTCCCGACACATCAGTGTGAAGTTGTGCTTGTCGTCCAGCTTGCGGATGCGCTTGATACGATCCGCTGCCTGTTTATCACCCAGGTGACAGCCAATAGCGTAGGCGGAATCCGTCGGGTAGATAATGACACCGCCATTGCGGAGTATATCGACCGCCTGCTTGATCAGCCGCTTCTGCGGTGTGTCAGGGTGTATCTGGAAAAACTGGCTCATTGACGCTCTCCTGAAGCCATCGCCGGGTCCTTTTTCGACCCGCCCATGCAGTTGGGGGATTCCGGTGCCGTCTGCCCCGAGTTCGCCCACTCTTGCGGTGAGTATAGATGCAATGCCAGGGCGTGAACCTCACCCTCCAACTCTTCTGCCAGAACTTTGTAGATCGCCTGGTGACGCTTCACTTTCATCTGACCATCAAAGTCCGCTGACACCAGAGTGACCTTGAAGTGGGTTTCGGAGTTCGGCGGTACGCTGTGCTTATGGCTTTCGTTGATGACGTGCAGATGATCCACCGCGAACGCTGCGGTGAGTTTCTGCTCGATCGAATTCTGGATTTTCATGAGTTTTCCACTCCATTGCTTGCAAACCACGGTCGAGACTGCCCGGCCCACTGTGCCCAGTCTACTACAGAGGCCCGCAGCCTTGACACAACAGGGCCAAAAGGCCATCTTCCCATCCCGATCCGAACACGTCCGATGCCATGCAACTGTACATTGCCGAAAAGCCAAGTCTGGGCCGCGCCATCGCCGCTGCCCTACCCGCGCCGCATCAAAAGGGGCAGGGCTGGATTCGCTGTGGCCAGGGCGAAGACACCGTCACCGTCAGTTGGTGTATCGGCCACTTGCTGGAACCCGCCGAGCCGGGCAGCTACGACCCCCGATGGCAGAAATGGCGCCAGGAAGATCTGCCGCTGTTCCCCGAGCGCTGGGAAGTCACCCCCAAAGAGAGCGTTAGCCAGCAACTCAAAGTGCTGGAATCCCTGATCCGCCAGGCCGATACCATCTATCACGCCGGCGACCCTGACCGCGAAGGCCAGTTGCTGGTGGATGAGGTTATCCGTTATGTCGGCTCCACCTGCCCGGTTCAGCGGATACTCATCAATGACCTGACGCCGGCCGCCGTCGCGCGAGCCATCCGCAACCCGAAGGACAATCGTGACTACCGTCGGTTGTCCCACTCGGCGCTGGCCCGCCAGCGTGCGGACTGGCTGTATGGCATTAACCTCACGCGGTTCTACACCCTCAGCTACCAACAGCAGGGGCAACAGGGAGTGTATTCGGTTGGCCGGGTACAGACGCCCGTTCTGGGGCTGGTCGTCGAGCGGGATCATCGCATCGAGCACTTTGAGCCAAAGCCCTATTACCGCATCGAGGCAAGCTGCCACGGCATTGAACCGGACAGCGACCCATCACCCTTCATTGCCCGCTGGCTACCGGATGAGGCGTTCCGGGAGCATCTGGACGAAGATGATCGCCTGCTGGACAAGGCCACCGCCGAACAGATTGTCACTGCAGTAGCAGGCCGGCCCGGCCGGATCACGGAATCTCGCTTCCGTGATCGCAACGAGCCACCGCCGCTGCCGCTGTCACTGTCGGCCCTGCAGATTGAAGCGGGACGACTGTTCCGGATGGGCGCCAAAGACGTACTCGACACCGCGCAGAGCCTGTACGAACGCCACCAGCTGATTACCTATCCCCGTTCCGACTGCCGCTACTTGCCTGAAGAGCATTATCAGCAACGGGAAAGTGTGTTGCAGGCAATCGGCCGGGTCGTTGGTGATTTGTCCACGGCCTGCGGGCAGGCAGACACGTCACGCCGCACCGCCGCCTGGAATGACAAACAGGTCGATGCCCACCACGCCATCATTCCGACCAGCCGGCCCTCGCCCAGTGGAAAACTAACGCCAGCGGAAACGAAGATCTACGATCTCATCGCCCGCTACTACCTGATGCAATTCAGCGCCGACGCCGTGCACCGTGAAGGCCGCCTGACGGTGGCTGTTGGCGAGCACCGCTTCCGCGCCACCGAAACCGCAGTCTTTACACCGGGCTGGAAAGCACTGGAAATTCGCCTGCGGGAGGCGAACCAGGAAGCCCGCAAAGCCCCTCTGCCCAGGCTGGAAAAAGACGAGCCAGCCCTCTGTGACCGGGCCGACATACGAGAACGGAAGACTCAGCCGCCGCAGCACTTTACCGACGCCACCCTGCTCTCCGCGATGACCAACATTGCGCGGTTCGTCAGCGATGCCGAGTTGCGCAAAACCCTCAGGGAAACCGACGGCCTGGGCACCGAGGCAACCCGCGCCAACATTATCGACACACTGTTCAAGCGGGATTATCTGTACCGGGACAGCCGCCACATCAAAGCAACCGACAAGGGCAAAACCTTGATTGGCGCTCTGCCCGAGACCGTGAGCAAACCCGACATGACGGCGATCTGGGAAGCCACGCTCGAGACCATCAAACGTGGCGAAGGTGACCCCCGGCAGTTTCTCGCGGACCTGAAACAGCAAATCCGTGGATTTATCCAAACGCCAGGCACAGCGGCCCCTGACGAACAGGAGCACACCGCCGCCTTCCCCCATTGCCCGAAATGCCGCACGCCGATGCGGGAGCGGGAAGGCAAGTTCGGACGTTTCTGGGCCTGCACACGTTTTCCGGACTGCAACGGCACGCGGCCTCTGGAAGACAGCGCGCCAGCAGACGGAACCGGCCAGAAGCCGATTCCCTGCCCCCATTGTTTTTCACCTCTGGTTCGCCGTAAAGGCAAGAAAGGCTGGTTCTGGGGCTGCAGTAATTTTCCGGCCTGCCGACAAACCGTTGATGACAACGATGGCACGCCCGCTATTCGTTTACGCAACACTACATAACGACACTGAAGGCCGGCGGGCATTCTGCGACAATGGCTCGCAATATCCCAACTGTACACGGTGGAACGTCACTTTCAGGAGATGCTTGATGCGCATTGCTTTGCTCGAAGATGAACATGAACAGGCGCAGCACGTTCAGTCCATTCTTTCAGAGCGCGGACACCACTGTGACAGCTTTCCCACCGGCCAATCATTTCTGAGTGCGGTGCTTCATCGCAGTTACGACCTGCTGGTTCTCGACTGGCAAATCCCTGACATGACCGGCATCGACGTTCTGGAAAGCGTTCGCGCCCAGCTGAACTGGCCAATCCCCGTGGTGTTTCTGACCCAACGCGACAGCGAAGCGGATATCGTGCGCGCGCTGGATGCCGGTGCCGATGATTATCTGGCCAAACCGGCCCGGGAAGCCGAACTGGTGGCCCGTATCAACGCCCTGGCACGCCGGACCCACCCGGACAACGAGAAAGAAGTTCTCAAGTACGGCCCTTTCGAGATCAATACCCAGCAACGCGTGATCCTGTTGCACGGCGAACAACTGACCCTGACCGACAAGGATTTTGACCTGACCCTGTTCCTGTTCCAGAACCAGGGCCGGCTGCTGACCCGCGAAATGTTGCTGGAGCGCGTTTGGGGAGTGGCACGAGATTTAAACACCCGCACCGTCGACACTCACATGAGCCGGCTGCGCCGACGGCTGGGCCTGAACCCGGAAAACGGATTCAGGATCAAAACGATTTATCAGCGCGGGTACCGCCTGGAGGCGATGAAGGCCACCGAATCCGCAGACACGCCTGCCAGCATGGACCACGCTTGAAATGAATTTTGGCTCGAACCCCAGGCGGATAATACACACCTTTATTCCAGCAGTGCTGTTACTTACATTTGCTGTGTCCGTGCAGGCGGAGCTGTCAATTACCCGTGGCTCCCTTCCTACAGCCAACCCATCCGATCAGGGCGCAGCGACACCCGAGTGGCTGTACACCCTGCGGCCGGGCGAAAGTTTTAACGAAGTGGCCGATGCGCTGCTCAATCGTGGCGTTCCCGCCCAGCGCGTGCTTGAGTACAACGACATTGAAAACGCCGCGGCCATTGGTGAGGGCGACGCGCTGCGCCTTCCCCTGGCCTGGCTGAAACGGCAGCCAGACCCTGCCCGGGTGGTGTCGGTCTCCGGCCAGGTTCAGCACATTTCCGGAAATAATGGCTACAAGAAAGCCCTCAGTGCCGAAACACTGGTTCGCGTCGGTGATGAAATCCTGTCCCACTCCGGAACCGCCACGGTAGAACTCGCGGATGGCTCCATGGTGCGAATCTCGCCCAACTCCCGCCTGGTTTTTAACCGGCTGAGCCAATACGGCAAATCCGGCATGGTGGACACCCGGCTGAGACTTGATCACGGTGAAGTGCACACTCAGGTCAAACCGGTGATTGAGGGCGGTGCACGCTTCGAGATCGAAACGCCGTCTGCGGTGGCAGCGGTGAGGGGCACCGTGTTTTCCATGCAGGCGAGCCCCGGAACCACCAGCTTGCAGGTCACGGAGGGCGAAGTCAGCTTTGGCCCGCAAGGGCACACCCGCAACATTCCCGCAGGCTACAGTGCCACTGCATCGACCGCCGATAACGGCACTCTGAGCATCCGCAGGCTGCCGCCGCCCCCCGCGTTGAATCCCCTGCCTCCGCAGCTCACCCAACTGCCGGCTGAAATGAGCTGGCAACCAAGCAGAGCGCCGTCCCACCGGCTTGATATCTTCGATGCAGAAAGTGGCCGCTGGGTCGACAGTCGGCGCGTGAAGGGCAATCAACACAATCTGAACCTGCTCGATAACGGCACCTACGAGATTCATCTCGCCGCCCTGGATGACCGGGGCACGCCGGGCATGCCCGGAATTCTGGAAGTGGAAGTGGATCTGACCGCCCGCGCAGCGCAACTGCTTTCGCCGGAAGCCGGTGCCACGGTTGATGATGACATGCCTGAGTTCAGTTGGGAGCTGAAAGGCGACAACGAAATTGCGCGCATCGAAATTGCCGAAGACGACACGTTCAGTAGCCTGATTGCGACCAGCGAATGGGCACCAGACTCCCGCACCTTGCCCTCCCGGGCATTAACCCCGGGCACCTATTATTGGCGGGTAGTCAGTGAAGCTGGCGGAAACTCTGTGGCCACCAGTGAACCCCGGTCGTTTACCGTCAACGGCACCCTGCCCCCGGTTCGCATAATCAGTGTAAACTACGTGAACAATCAGGTTCGGGTGTTCTGGGAAGACGTGGATACCGCCTCCGAGTACCGGCTTCAGCTCTCCGAAGAGCCCGGATTCAACAACATCATCAAGGAGGCAACGCTTTCAGATACCACCGCAGCCTTGCGCCTGATTCCCGGAAGACGGTACTTTGTGCGCCTGAAAGCTCTTTCTGATGGTTCGTTGGCGAGCCGCTGGGGATCTGGGAGGGAGCTCTACCTGGAATAATTCAACACACTCGGACACCCAATAGCAGGACTCATGACTCGGGATTGGCTGCCAATAAAAACGACCTTCCTGACCCTTGGCCTGCCTTTGCTTGTCATCCTGTTGATTCTGCAGGCAACCGCCCTCCCTCAGCGCCTGGACTACTGGCTCTACGACGCCGAAGTGACCGCCCGCCCCGCCACCCCGGTAGGCAACGTGGTACTGATCGGCATTGATGAGTTAAGCCTGGATCGGCTCGGTCGCTGGCCCTGGCCTCGTGACACTCATGCACGGCTGATTGAAAAGCTCGATGCCGCCGGCGCAGACACCATCGTCTTTGACATTCTGTTTCCGGAGCCCTCACCGGAAGACCAACAACTGGCATCCGCCATGGAACGTCATGGCAAAGTCATACTGCCCCTTTACCTGTCGCCACCCTCTCAAAATCACCTGATCAGCGAACAGTTGCCCACGAACAAGCTGGCAGCCGCTGCGCACGCGATGGGGCACGCCCACGTGGAGCTCGACCAGGACGGCATTGCCAGGGGCCTGTACCTGCGCAACGGTCTTGGCGACAGGCCTTGGCCAAGCCTTGCTCTGGCGGCATCTACCATGGCGGACACGGACTACACGGCCACCTCCGGGGATGGCTTGCCTGCGTTCATGAACATTCGTGAACACTATCGCGCCGTACCGCTCGCCGGCGGTGCCGGCACCTTGCCCACCTACTCGTTCGCCGAGATACTTTCGGCACCGCCCTCACCAGATCGATTCGGAGGGAAAACCGTGTTCATCGGCGCAACCGCTCCCGGTTTCGGAGACATACTGCCAACCCCCTTCTCCGGATTGAGCAAACCGATGTCCGGCGTTGAATTCCACGCCAACAGCTACTCGGCACTCAACGAAGGTGCGTTGATCCGCCCTCTTGCACCGGCGGTATCGATTGCCGTAGCTGGGCTGACCATCATTTTGCTCGCGCTGATGCTACCGAGAATGCGCCCCGCCAGAACATTGGCCCTGTGCCTGACTGTGGCCATTGTACTGGTCGTGACTCACAGTGCGCTGCTTCTGGGCGCTCGGCTATGGCTTCCCATTGCCTCCGCATTGCTGATGCCATTCTTCGCGTTTCCGATTGCCAGTGGCTTGCGTCTCGCCATGACCAACCGGTTCCTGAACCGTCAGCTTGACGACCTGGCACGCGGACCTCAGGTCACGCTTCCGGAGCCATCGCGGCGAAACCCGGCGCAACTTCTGGAGCATTTCCGGGCCCTGTTGCAACCCGAAGGCTGGTGGTTATCGGAAAACGAAGAAGTGCACAGCGCCCATCGACTGAGCCAGGAGAACGTCCCCCCGCTGAAGCTTGGCCAGTGGGTTCACACCAGCAATCAAAGCTGGATCAGCCTGCTGCGGGGCAACAGGCGCTATGTACTTGGCCTGCTTTTACCGAACGATCTCAGCCGCGAAGCGATCCAGCGCTATCTTCGCAGGTTGCCACTCGACGCCACCACCCAGCCACTCAAACCCGCCCGCTCAAGCGAGAACATTTCGGCGCGCATTGAACGGGTCAAGGTTGCCACCGAACGCCTGAACACCATGCAACGGTTCATGCGCCGGAGTTTTGAGAGAATGCCCGACGGCATTATCGTCACCGACGAGCTGGGCGTGATTCGGTTCGCCAACGGCCACATTGAAGAGTGGTTTCTGGAACCGATGCCCAGCCTTGCCGGACTGCCCCTGGCGCGGTTGCTCGAAGGCCATGACCCGCGCGAAACACCGCCCTGGCACGAAACCGTCTCGGAGACCCTGACCCTGCACCAGAGCCGCACCGTGGACCTTCGCATTCGCGACAAAGATTTTCTGATCCACTTTGCCCCCTTCGCCCTGCCAGAAAGTAACCAGAATGGCATCATCGCCAATATTTCCGACATTTCTGAGCTGAGGGAACAGCAACGGCAGCACCGGGAAGCGATTGACTTCATTTCCCACGACGTTCGCTCCCCACTGGTTTCTCAGCTGGCGCTGATCGAGCAGCTCAAACGCAACCCTGGGCAGATCGAACCCCAACAGCTTGACCAGCTCGGACGGCTGGCAAGGCGCAGCTATCACTTGGCAGAGGAGTTCGTGCAGTTGGCCCGCGCAGAGCAGCTGACGGAAACCCGTTTCTACGAATGCGAATTTCTCGCCATCGTGGAAAACGCCCGAGACAGTGTCAGCGAGCAGGCCGCCGAGAAGGGTATTCATCTGCTATTGCAGGGAACCGAGGATCTGTGGCTGCGAGGTAACGCCGAGTTGCTGGAACGCGCGGTGATCAACCTGCTCACGAACGCGGTGCAATACAGCCCAGAGGGCTCAACCGTGAACATTCAGGTGTTCCGTGCGGGCCACCAAGCCTGCTTGGCCGTCAGTGATGAAGGCAGTGGCATTGCGCCTGAGGAACTCCCCCACCTGTTCGACCGTTACCGGCGTCAGAAGAGCAGCGAACTGTCCGGGAACCATGGCACCGGGCTGGGCCTGTCCTTCGTCAATGTGGTGGTGGAAAAACATCGGGGGGAGATATCCGTATCGTCAGAGCTCGGGGAAGGCTCGGCGTTCACTCTCAAACTGCCGGTCGCCAACCCCCTACTCCAATCCTGAACCGCTTAGCTGCGGATTTCTTTACTGACCAGATCTGATTGCTCGCTGACCAGACCATCGACATCTTCCGCCTGAATGGTGAAATACCAGGTGCCGTTATCCAGATTGTTGACGGTGTACTCCATGGTGGCAGCGCTGTCGATTCGTACCGATTCCGTCAGCTCCTCAGGAGCTTTTCCGTAGCTGATGACGTAGCCCGACAACTCACCCATTTTCAGCGATTCGTTGTTCTCACGAGCCAATGGCGCGTTCCAGTTGAGCGCTGCCGTGCGATCGCCTGCTTCACCCACGACGGACGAAGCGACCGTGCTATTCGATGAAGTCGACCCGGACTTCGCGGAGTCGCCGCCGCTTCCACCTGATGAGCTACCCCCACAGCCTGTAAGGACGACTCCAATAACCAACGCAGCGATCCATGCCTGTGACATTTTGATGACGCGTTTCATAAGCTTTACCCACCATTAATTCGTCGAAGTTGTTAAATTGTATAAAACGATGGCGAGTATCGACGTGAAAGGCGTCATCTTCCTAATTACAAAATGGTCAAAATTTCGCCACTTGGAAGCAATGAAATGAAGCAAGCTATTGAATTCAAAAGGAGATCAGGTGTAACGCAGGAGAGAGCGTCATTCCGCCAGTCACAAAAGTACAAACGGATGTAACAGGCATTAACATTTATGACGATAAAGTGAACTGAATTTGAAGCTGGCCCACTTTCCCCTTCAGCCTGCGAGCTCCTTGCGTCATGTTCACAAGCGCAGAAATCAGCGCACAACAATAAGCTCAGAGGTAGTTCAGAATGCAGACAGTGGATTATCTGATCGTTGGCGGCGGATCAAGCGGCTGCGCACTGGCCGGGCGACTAAGTGAAACCCCTGGTGCCTCCGTGACTCTTCTCGAGGCCGGCGCTGGCAAAGCCGACAGTTGGCTGGTACAGACACCGGCCGCCGTGGTCGCCATGGTTCCGCGCAACATCAACAACTGGGCCTTTGAAACGGTACCGCAACCCGGGCTCGACGGCCGACGGGGCTATCAGCCCAGAGGTAAAGTGCTCGGCGGCTCTTCAGCGATCAATGCCATGGCTTACATTCGAGGCCACGCCAGCGATTACGACCACTGGGCAGCATTGGGAAATACTGGCTGGTCGTTTGAAGAGGTTTTGCCGTACTTCAAAAAATCAGAAGGAAATCAAACGCTCAATGACCAATGGCACGGCACCGAAGGGCCGCTTAAAGTCAGCAACCTGCAAAGCGACAACCCGTTTCAGCAGCATTATCTGGAGGCGGCCCGTCAGGTGGGCTATCCACTGACCGATGATTTCAACGGGCCGCAACAGGAAGGCATCGGCTTATATCAGGTCACACAAAACAATGGCGAACGCTGGAGCAGCTTCCGAGGCTATCTCCAGCCACACCTGGGCAAACGCCCTAACCTGACCGTAGAGACCGGTGCCCTGGCCCAGCGAGTCATCTTTGAGGGCACGCGGGCGGTCGGGGTGGAATTCATGCAACGGGGGCAGCTACGACAAATCAGAGCTCATCGTGAGGTGATACTGTGCGCCGGGGCGTTTCAGTCGCCGCAACTGCTCATGCTCTCCGGAATCGGTGATGAGAACGAGCTGAAGGCTCAGGGCATTTCCGTTGTCCGACACCTTCCGGGCGTCGGCAAAAACCTTCAGGATCATCCCGACTTTATTTTCGGCTACAAATCCCGCGACAAAAATCTGCTTGGATTCTCCCTCAAGGGCGGCCTGCATGGCATCCAACAGTTCTTGCGATACCGGAAAACCCGACGGGGCCTGTTGTCATCCAACTTTGCGGAGGGCGGCGGGTTCCTCAAAACCGATCCGCAACTCAATGCCCCGGATATTCAGTTGCACTTTGTCGTTGCGCTGGTAGACAACCACGCCAGAACGCTCCATGGCGGGCACGGATTCTCCTGCCACGTTTGCCTGTTACGGCCTAAAAGCCGGGGCACCGTTTCTCTGCAGGGTCCGTCTGCGCAGACCGCACCCTTGATCGACCCGAAATTTTTCGATCACCCC
>NZ_JBBDSR010000094.1:0-3243 GCF_040904845.1 Marinobacter sp.
TTCATGGCAAATGCCATGGCCAGGGCGGCGCGCTGACGCTGGCCACCCGACACCTGATCCGGATATCGCTCCACCAGTTCGCCAATGCCCAGACGCTCCAGCCAATCCCGGGCAACCTGTTCCCGTTGCCCCGCCAGTCGCGCCCGGAAACGGACATTCTCAAGCAGGGACAGCGCCGGCATGAGATTGGCATCCTGGAACACCATGCCTATGGCGCGTCGCCGAAGGTCCGCCCAAGACCTGTTTTCATCGGCGGAATAACGGCCGGAGCTTCCCCGAAACACTCTCCCTGACACCCCGATGCACCCCTGATCCGCCATTTCCAGGCCGCACAACAAGTTCAGCACCGTGCTTTTCCCGGAACCGGAACGGCCCATGAGCGCCAGGGAGTCGCCTGCCTCAAGCTCCAGGTCGAGACCGGACAGCACGTCCACGGTGCCACCCGCGTCCGCATAGCGTTTCACCAACCCCCTGACCTGTACCAATGCCATCAATCGTTCCCCTGGTTAACTGCTGGATTCAGTTCCACTAAAGATAACGTCTAATCCGCACACCTCACTACAAACATCTCATTGACATTATGAGGGAATTTTTTTCGACCATTAGTGGAACCTTTATTCAGCCTTTGTCGTTTGGTCTGTCAAGGGCCCTTCCCGCCCGTAAGACAATAACAATCGGAAAGGTACAGACATGGTCAATATCAGAAAAACATCGCTCCTGGCGATTGTGGCAGGCAGTGCCGCACTTGCGGGCTGCCTCGACAGTGGCGGCCAGACTGGTAAGAATGCCAACCCGGTCTATGAGATCGACAACCCCAGCTTCCCCAGCGACGGTACCAAACCCATTTTCCGGCCGCTGGACACCGCGTTCCCGATTCCCAGCGACCCGCTGTTTTTTCTGAATCCGGAAAACGACGGCACCATGCTCAACGGTACCGACCCCGCCAACCCGGTCACTACCGGCCTTGGCTTTGTTGACGGCAGCTCCATCCTCGCGCCGTTTGACATCAAGATCAGCGACAGCCTGGATCCGAACCAGAGCCTGGACGCCCGCGCTTTTATTGAAATCGACGAGGAAGTGGTTCCAAACCCAGACCAGAACGTTTTCGTACTGGAAATCGAATACCCCACGGGCGACAGCCTCTTCCAGCAACAGCGGGAAGTCGGTGGCGTTGTGGACGCCGAGAAGTATCGCCACGCCAAACGCCTGGAAGAACAGGGCGACACCGCAGCGGCCGATGCACTTTATCAGGAGCTGCTGGAGCCGCGTTTCCGCATTGAAATCATCACCGTCGATGCAGACGGCCCTGCAGGTGCAGCCGGCGGCTCCGCGAACAATGCCATTCGCATTCTTCCGGTTCAGCCCATGAAGCCGAAAACCAAGTACGCGGTGGTGCTGAGCAACGACATTGTGGATCAAAACGGCGACCCGCTGGTGCAGGAGCTGCGTTTCGAGACCGCCTCCAACCCCGAGTTCGTGCTCAGCAACCCAGCGCTGCAGCCATTCCGGGAATCCATGCTCCCGGCCCGGGCGCTCGGCTCCGATTTCTTTGATTTCAAGCGCCAGGTACTCAGCGAACAGGGCCAGACCACCGCTGGCATCCCGACGTTTGATGATGTCACCTTTGCCATCAGCTTCACCACCACGGCGGTGGAAGATGTTCTGCTGGCCAACGCAGCGCCGGCCAGCTGGTTCCGCAATCAGCTGTTGATCGACCGCAAGCAATCGGTACTCAACGATCTGATCGCCGGTGATTTCAACCTGTCGGATCAGACCATGAGCGGCGCATCCAGCGAGGATCAGCAGATCAACTCGCGGATACACGAGTTGCTGACCGACGAGACCTACCGCCTGTATGACGCAGAGCTCGCTGAGATTCTCACTGATGCGAAGGACAACAGCGTAACCGTGCTCTATGGCGATCTGATCGCTGCGGAAGACGACGATCGTCGGCTGGCGTTCATTCTTCAGGGCACTGCCACCCAGGCTACCGAGGACGCGGTTGATGTCTCCGCCCGGGCGGCCGAACTGGCGGCGGATGCTTCAGATCTTCTGGATATCCCGGCGGCCTATGACCCGGAGTCGGGTGAACCGTCCCCGGTTCGTTTCTTTAGCCAGAAACTGGGGCGTGAGGTGAACCCGGCGTTTGGGCAGCAGGCTAACCTGGTGCTTGTTGACGACATCGACATTCAGATATACGAGGGTGAAATCACGCTTCCTTACCACCAGCAACTACCTGACGGGACGGACGGTGCGCCGCTGCAGACCGGCTCCTGGCTCCCTGCCGACTTCAGCGCGAAGCCGGATCTGCCTCAAGCTAAGTCGGACAGGGTCAGCTACCGTTTCCCCTTTGTCCAAAAGCAAGCTGATGTGAAAGTTCCCATTATCGTTGGGACACCTGATCCTGCATTTGACACGCCTCCTAATGGCTATCCGGTTATTATCTACCAGCATGCGGCGACCCAGGACCGGTCTGCCATTCTCCCGATGGCCACAGCGGCAGCACTGCTATGCCTGGCAGATGATGGCGGACTACCAAGCAACAGCGAAAACTGCTTTATCACCGTCGGCATCGACCTGCCGCTGAACGGCGTATTCGGCGAAGCCGCCACCAGCGCCCGCGATGAAGATGATCCGGAAACCACCCCCGGTATGGTGGAGATCTCCCAGCAACCCGGCGCTTCCGCCGATGCGACAGAACGACATTTCGACTTCAGCGCAAATGACGCCATGCAGGCAGCCACCCGGGATCAGGTGGATAACCCCGAATCTGGCAGCCTGTTCCTCAACTTCACCAATTACGCCAATACCCGGGACAACATGCGCCAGGGCGCGCTGGACCTGTTGCACATCAATGCCCTGCTACCGGCCATTGAAGACGCCATCAACCAGTGCCAGGCCGACGGCGACTGTACCAACGTCACAGCCATGAACACCGATCGGGTGTACTTCATCAGCCACTCCCTGAGCGGCATGGGGGGCGTGCCCTATCCAGTGATCAACAACCTGGCCGCGCAGGACAACCCGGATCTGAACCCGATCCTGGCTTCCATCCTGTACAACACCGGTGGCCAGTTCACCCGCATCGCCGAGAACTCCCGCCAGACCATCGCCCCGGCCCTGCTGCCGGCGCTGGACGCGGCCTCCGGCGGCCTGCTGGCGCAGGGACGCACAGAGCTGAACATCTACTTCAACGTGTTCCAGGCGCTGTTGGATTCCACCGATCCCTCGGCCTTCGCGCCG
>NZ_JBBDSR010000095.1:0-19618 GCF_040904845.1 Marinobacter sp.
AACTAATGAAATTCAGGCGGAACCGCCAACTGGACAACTAGGCTGACAGAGGGGGCCTCCCTTCTCTAGCTAATCTTGGAGTGGCAAAAAGGTCCGCTTTCCAATGACACGGACTTCTGCATCGATGCTCTGGAAGAGGCCCTACAGCGCCATGGAACGCCGGAAATCTTCAACACTGAGAGGGTGTCCAGTTCATGAGTGAAGCCTTTACAGGCGCTCTTAAGAAGCATGGTATCTAGATTAGCATGGACGGCAAGGGCTGCTACCATGACAACATCTTCGTGGAACGGCTCTGGCGTAGCGTCAAATACGAGTGCGTCGACCTCACCGTATTTGAGGACGGACACCACTTGAAGCGGGCGCTTAACCGGTACTTCCGGCACTACAACGAGACCCGGTACCATCAGACCCTTGATTACCAAACACCTGATGAGGTGTACTATCAACAACCTATGAGCCTGCAGCTTGAGCTGGGAATACAACGGATCAGAGCTTAGCAGTGCCTTCAAGGTGTCCAACTGATGGGGTCCACCTCAACCATGAAGAAGGAATCTCAGACCGGCATTCGTCCCTAGCGCGTTCTAACTTCGGATGTCTTTCCAGTTACCTGGATACAAGGCATAACCAAAGAGCGCGTAACCGCCATAAACCAACTCCGTACCTTCGGGAATCCAGAGCATCTGGCCAGGTATTACATGGTGGGTCTCGGCGGCCGCTGTCACTACCAGCTCGCCTTCGATGACAAAGATGACCTCATCGTAGAGAAGCGTCCAGGCCACTTCGGCCCCTTCCCAACGGGCGAAACCGGCACCCATGGTGGCGCTCAGCACACCATCAACCGTGCGTCCGATGGCGGCATGGCCGGGTGGCCCGCCGCGGTGATTAAAAGCAGTCTCGTGATGGTCGAATTTAACCACCCGAACCGGAGATTGATTCATGCATACTTCCTTTTAGCAATCATAACTCGCTCCGGCTCGCCCAGGCGGCGTGAACCATACGGGTCTTCACACCGACACTGAGAAAAGGTTGTGGCGGATTCATGGCGGGCTTGCCGGATACTGCAAGCATATCTGCCAGTTGACTGGAATCCTGACCTGTCGCCAATTCTGCGATCAACTTGCCGGAAATGGTTCCCCGTGCGGCGCCGACACTTTGATGAACCCCTGACATCCAGGCATGATTGCCCACTTCGCCAAAGAAGGGTGTGTAATTGCGGGATAACCCACAGGCGCCGCCCCAGGTCGCATCGAAAGGCACATGTTCCAATGAGGGATAGCGCGCCAGAAACGAGTCCCGATGACCCTTGCGAATGGCGGCGCGGCCAACGAGGTTGTCATGGTACTTGGGAACAAACCGGTATTGGTTGCGGATGATTAATCGTCGATCCGGCGTAAGGCGCACGGTTGTACCGGCATGATCGGCGGGTGTCAGGCCAAAGTGGTGTGGTGCCTCATTAAATAATTCCATTTCCTGATCGGTCAACTCCCGGGTCATGCTGGCGAAAGTCATTACCGGTAACATCCTTCCCTTGAGAAAACCAAATTCCTGGGAATAGATATTGGAGCCCAACACTAGATTTTTTGCCCGCACCTCGCCCTCCGGCGTCACGGCGTGCCAAATGCCGTCACTGCGGGACAGGCCGACCACCGGAGAGTCCTCGTGGAGTTCTACATTGTTCGGCAGCGTATCAGCCAGGCCGCGCACCAGTGCAGCAGGTTGCATGAGCGCTGTATCCGCAGTGTAAATAGCGGCCGCATAATGCGAAGTACCAAGGATTGGGCGCAGTTCTTCCCGTTCGAGCCTTTTGTAGGGGTAGCCAAATTCCTTGAGAAGCTTCTCGTAGCCACTCAGGTACTTGAGCCCCCGTTCGCCCACCGCGCCCTGGTATTTACCGGCAAGGGACCAACCGCAATCGATGCTATGGCTTTCGACCAGTACACCCAGATCCTTGATGGCATTCCGGTTGAGCCCCAGAAGCTTTTGTTTACGTGCAAGGTTGTCGCCTTCCAGGTCACGCTTGTGGGGTAAATCGATAACGAATCCGGTATTGCGGCCGGAAGCGCCTTGCCCCACTCGCAAAGCATCCAGCAAGACAACTCTTTGGCCAGGTCGTAATTCTGCAAGGCGTCGCGCGGCCGCCAGACCCGTAAAACCGGCACCGATAACCAACCATTCGACGTCTTTACAACGGGTCAATCGGTGTGCCTTGGCGGGCTCCGGAAGCAGGTGATACCAGCCGTTGCATTTGTCGTCGCGAGGAATAATAGACTCTGTCATACCAGCTCCTCGGTGGCTCTGCCACAGGCTTTTATCCATTCACTGCGACTGGTCATAGCCTCCTTGCCGACAAGGGCAAAGCCAACCATGACACCACCATCGTCATAACAGGCAGCGCGCACGCCATCCCCGGTTCTGTCAATGCGCCATTGGATGGCGATTTCGATGGGCGGAGCCACCACACATACGGGTGCTGCCGGTGTCTTGACCAGCACTGGCATCACAGGGTAGTTCACCGGGGTGGGTGTGCCATCAATTGTCCAAGCCAGCGCTTTGATACCGGCATTAATAGGTGCCAAGTAAGGCAACAGCTGGCCGTTGAGTTCCACGGCATCGCCAAGGGCGTAGATATTCGGTATGGATGTAGCCAGGTATTCATTGACCTGAATGCCACGGCCGCATTTGACACCGGCCTCTTGCGCCAGACTGATGTTTGGCGAAAGCCCCACGGCACTGACAACCAGGTCAGAGTCGAGTGTTGTGCCATCGGTCAGGGTCAGGCGATACGAGCCGTCGGGCACGCTTTTTACATCGGCCAGTGAGCGGGAGAGATACCACTGCACGCCGATCTCACTAAGCCCCCGACGCAGTACTTCGCTCCCGGCTACCGGCAACAATCTGGGCAAAGGCCTTTCCGCGAGGCCTACCACATCCACCTCATGACCGGCCTGGGCAAGATCATTGGCAAACTCGCAGCCAATGAGACCATCGCCGATAATGGTGACTTGGGCGGGTTCATCCAGGCAATCAAGTTTGGCTCGCATCCGCTGATAGTCCTGACGATTATTGACGGAAATCAAGGCGCTCTGATCACCGGTAAATCCAATGCGAACCGGCCGTGCACCGGTGGCCAGGATTAATTCTCCATAGCTCATGTCACCGAGGCGGGTCACAAGGGTTTGCTTCTTGGCGTCGATAGACAACACAGGACAGAATGCGTGAACCCTAATATTAAGGCGCTGCTCTATGGCTAGTGCAGACTCCTCAAGTAGGGTATGAGCATCCTTTTTCATTGCCAGGGCATTGGACAGTGCCGGCTTTGAATAACGACCGCCATCGTCCGCGGTAAAGATATGAATCTCGCGGTCAGCATTGAGGGCGCGCAATGCCTTGGCAAGACCATAGCCCGCATAACCGCTCCCAATAATCACTACCGGACCTTCCGGTACCACTTCCGAGGGAATGCTGGCACTTGCAGCTTCTGCCGCTAAAAGGGTTACCGGTGTTTCAGGCATGTCGGAAGTAATATCCAGCATTTCAAAGTCAGCTTTTCCGACACCGCATTCCGGGCACAGCCAGTCATCGGGCACATCCTCCCAGCGGGTGCCGGGAACTATACCGTCTTCAGGCCAGCCTTTCGCTTCGTCGTAGATGAGACCGCAAACAACACAAAGCCAGGTTTTCATAGGAGATCCTTATTCGCCAGCAATGCGGATGGCGATATTTTTTGTTTGCACATAACCATAAAGCCCTTGCTGGCCTTTCTCGCGACCGAAGCCTGAAAGCCCTACGCCACCGAAGGGTGTTTCCACCCCACCAGCGAACCATTCGTTGATAAACACCTGCCCGCCACGAAGGCGTCGAGCCGTTCGCAGGGCGCGATCCAGGTGCTGGTCGAAAACACCTGCCACCAAACCAAAAGCTGTGCCATTGGCCAGGGCCACGGCTTCGTCCTCTGAATCAAAGGCATTAATCACTAATACGGGTCCGAAAACCTCCTGCTGGAAAATCTCACTATCCACCGCTACATCCGTAAATACGGTGGGCTGCATGAAGTAACCAGAGGTGCCGGAAACCCGTTCTCCACCAGTGATGCAGGTCGCGCCCTCGACAATAGCTCGGCGACACATACCCTCCACCTGGGTCAATTGCGCTTGAGAAACCAGCGGCGTCAGGCCCGGGTTAGTGGTACCCGCACCAATGGACAGACTTTCCGTTAATTCAGTGACCCGCTGGCAAACCTCTTCCATTCGTGACCGATGCACAAGCAGACGGGACATGGCCGAGCACACTTGGCCCGCGTTGAAAAAGATGCCCGCCTCAACGCTTGCAATCACCTGATCCAGGTTGGCATCAGCGTGAACAATGGCCGCCGACTTGCCGCCCAGTTCCATGACACAAGGTGTTGCGCGTTCGGCAGCAGCCCGCAAAATCCGTTGCCCGGTAGCGACCGAACCGGTGAACACGATCTGGTTGGTTTCGGTATGCTCGACCAAATGGGCACCCACAACCGCGCCCTCGCCACAGAGTAAATTAACGGCACCACGAGGAAGCCCGGCACGCTCGCATGCTGTCATCAAAAAGGTCATTGCCAGGGGCGATACTTCCGGGGACTTGACCACTACCGCATTGCCTGCGGCAAGTGCTGGCGCCAGGGAGCGTGCACAGATCGAAGGCGGAAAATTCCATGGCACAATCTGTACCGAAACACCCATTGGCTCATAACTGGTGAAATCGACATAGCCATTACCCAGCGGGATAGACGTACCTTCGATTTTGTCAGCCATGCCAGCGTAATACTCGAAATAGCGGGCGGACTCCTCGAACTCGCCGCGGGCGATATCAAGCGATTTGCCGTTTTCACGGCTCAGTACCAGTGCAGCTTCTTCGGTCAGTGCCTTTATTTCACGGGCAATGGCCAATAGCCAGGAGACTCTCTGGGCCGGGCGCACAGATGTCAGGGCGCCGGAGTCAACGCAACGACGAGCCGCTGCCATGGCGGCGTCAGCGTCGCTTATACTGGCATCCGCGATTTCTGCATAGGGTTGGCCCGTAGCCGGATCATCGACCATGCGGTAGGTTTCGCTGCCAGTCCACGAACCATCAATGTAATTGTAAAAACGTTTTAAGCTGCCCATGGAGCGCTCCCCGGTAGTGGTCTGAATATCATGCAGTCAATGCGTCGCCGCGAACACGACGGGCTACCCACTGATGGAAAAAGTGAGTCGGGTGGTCAAGTACCGGGGAGAAGACGCCCCCCTGGAAGCCAGGTGACCTGCGACCGCGCTGCATACCCTCAACCACGCCAATATCTTCACCAAACACGACCCGCCAGGATTCCAGAGTGGAGGTACGGCAGGCACCGTAAGCATCCTCGGCCGCCTCGTCACCCACGTAATAGACGCGCAAATGTTCGGTGGTTTTTCCTGCAGAGACCGGCTCCAGCATCATGGCGAAGGCATGGTCAGCCTGGATGCCGAGCAGCACATTGGGGAAAAAGGAGATGTATTCCGCATGCTCCAGCTTGTCCTGAGGCCATGACGGGAACTTTGGCAGATGAGTGCCAGCCACATTGGACAGGCGATACGCCAGACTACCCTGCCCGGAGCAATGTTCGCCCGCCTGAATATTGTAATGATCTTCCAGTCGCGAATAGCTGTTCAAACTGGGATGAACCCATGGCAAGTGATAGCTCTCGCAATAATTCTCTACCGCAAGTTTCCAGTTGCAGTCGACGCTGATTTCCAGACTTCCGCCCATATTCACCCGCCGCAAAAGATCAAAGCCATCGGCACCAATAAAGTCGCGCCAGCGGTTTTCCAGCGACGCCACGTGATCGGTAAACGGCTCGGCCTGACCGTCAACATTGATGAAGATCATGTCCATCCACACCGCACTGCGCAGTGGCTTGAGACCGTGCTTCTCGCATTTGAAGCCTTCAACTTTGTGCTGGCCGACGCCACCGATGTGCGGCGTGCCTTTCAGGTTGCCGTCAAGGTCGTACGTCCATGAATGATAGGGGCAGCGAATAACCCCCTGAACCTCGCCCTCTTCCGCTACCAATTGCATGCCGCGGTGGCTGCATACATTGTGAAAAACCTGGGTTTCGCCGCTTTTGTTTCGCATCAGCAGCAGCGGCAAGCCCATGAAGTTCACAGGCTTAACGTAGCCATCCTTGATCAGATCACTGGCAAACCCGACACACACCCAGGTACCTGCCATGAGCGTGTCGCGCTCCAGGTTGAAAAATTCTTCGCTGACATAAGCTGCGTTCGGCATGCCGCTGGCGTCGGCGATAGGGGCAAGCACCCGATCGATTTGTTGAGTGGGAATCAGGTTTGGATTTGTCATGATGGCCTCGCTGTGGAATTAGCTCGTTGATGCTTTTTGTTTTCCTCGGCCTTGAACGAAAAGCGGCCTGGATTGCGAGAATTCTGTGTGCGGAGGTATCTTTCAGACAATCGATGTTTTGGCATCAATCCATGATATTTAATCATGCATAAATATTGGAAAGCTTTATATAATCGAATTGATAAGGATGCTCACCATAAATATAGATTACAAAATCTCATGTTTTTATGAAAAAAATTGCATTGCTTGCGATTCGTCAAGAAGTCAATCTTGCCGACACGAAAACAGGCAGTTTGTCCAAATTAGAGCAATCACAAAAACAATAGCCACGGGGAAAAACCTATGCGCTCAGACAGCGGCCCGCTCAAGGGCCTCGACCCAACCGTAACCATTGCTTCGAAGATCCTGGTAATTGGATTCGTCATTTTCTGCGCAGTAATGGCAGAACAGGCTGGCGTGATCTTTCAGGAGATTTCCACCAGTGTCCTTAATAATTTCAAGTGGTTTTATCTGTCACTGGTCACAGGCGTACTCGGTTTCCTTCTCTACCTTATGGTGAGCCGGTTTGGTCACATTCGACTCGGCAAAGACGATGAAAAACCCGAATTCAGCTACATTGCCTGGGTGAGTATGCTGTTTTCAGGGGGTATGGGCATTGGACTGATCTTCTGGTCAGTCGCCGAACCGATGTACCATTATGCGGCAAATCCCTTTTCGGCTGGTCTAACCGCCGAATCGGCGACAACGGCCATGCGACTGACATTCTTCCATTGGGGCCTTCATCCTTGGGCGACATTTATTATTGTTGCACTGTCATTGGCGTACTTCGCTTACCGTAAAGGCCTGCCGCTCACCCTGCGCTCGATACTCTATCCCTTTATCGGTAATCGGATTTATGGTCCTATCGGTCACACCGTAGATATTCTCACCGTTGGAATTACAGCGTTCGGAGTGTCCCAGTCACTGGGATTGGGCGTCATTCAAATGAACAGCGGCCTTAACCATGTGTTCGGACTTCCCCTCGACATAACCATACAGCTCGGGATGATCGCTTTGATCATGTTGTTAGCGGTTGCATCAGCTTTGTCTGGCGTTGGTCGCGGTATCCGCCGGCTCTCAGAATGGAACATGATGCTGTCCGTGGTTATCGTGGTGATTATCCTGGCCATCGGACCAACCCGCTACATACTCAATACCTTGCTGCAAAGCACTGGCGATTACGCCAACAACCTCATCAGCATGAGCCTGTGGAGCGATGCCACGGCGGACAGCGGCTGGCAGAACTACTGGACTGCATTTTACTGGCCGTGGTGGATGACCTGGGCACCGTTCGTCGGGATGTTCATCGCACGTATATCGCGAGGACGTACAGTCCGGGAAATGATTGGCGGAGCACTGATTGTTCCGACTCTGGTGACTTGCGTCTGGATGTCCGTGTTCGGTGGCAGTGCCCTGTTTCAGGAAATGCAGGCGCGAGCAGCTTATGATGACGCTGTCGCGGCGGACGCCAGCGTTGTAGAGACGCCCTTTGCTGGTGGCCCTATCCTTCAGGCCACTCAGGCTGATACCACCTCAGCTCTGTTCGCTATGTTTGAAGGCCTGGATCCGGGCGGGCTGGGAAGCGCGCTTTCGATTCTTGCCATCCTCTTGCTGGCAACCTATTTCATCAGCTCGGCAGACTCCGGCACGCTTGTACTCTGCATACTCGACAGTGGCGGGAACACGGAGCCTCCTCAGGGTATCCGAGTGCTATGGGGCGTCGTAATAGCCTGTATCGCAGGTGCCCTGCTCTATGCAGGGGGCCTGAAAACCATTCAGACGGCCTCCATCATTGCAGGCCTGCCCATTGCCTTCTTTATCTTGCTGATGACAGTCAGTCTTTACCGCACCTTGCGACGGGAGCCCATGGCAGCTGCCATGCTCCCAGTGCAGGCACGACCCAGCGATGTGAATCTGGACTTCGAGAGCGTGGTTTCAGAGCGTGCCGAGCGTTTAGATTCCGACGCGAGCAATGAACCGCTCAAGCCAGAGCCCGCCTAAGTGAAGCTTAAGTGCGGCGAGTTTTAGCGAACTCGCCGCACTGTATCATCAGAGATGATTACCAGAGAGTTCCAGACTGTAATGTCAGGTCAGTCCAAGATCCCCTACCTCACGGGGTACTGTTTTAAGAAGCCACTCCCGGAAAGCACGCACACTCGCGTGTCGCGAGGGAGCTTCGCCCTTCTCCAGCAGACAGAACCGAGCCTCTGTGCGCAATACTGTGGAGGCAGGACGAACAAGTTGTCCGTTCGCCAGGTGGTCATCAACTAATTGTCCCCACCCGAGCGCCATGCCCTGCCCCATAATTGCAGCCTGAACCAGCATTGAGTAGCTATTAATGTTTAGCCGCCGCTTGGGCGGCCCTACTTCCCAGCCCACCTCCCGAAACCAGTTCTTCCAACTGACCCAGTCCACATCCGCCTCCTCCAGCGACAACAGAGTGCAACCAGCGAAGTCTTCCGGGTTTTCAAAGGGACCATATCGATCGAGATAGTCCGGACTGCAAACGGGGAATACCTCTTCGTAAAACAGGGTTGTGGCATGCATGGTGGCGGGCGGCTTGCGGCAATAGAAAAGTGCGATGTCTGCTTCCACCCGACCAAGATCGCGGATTTGTTCAAGAGCGACAATGCGCAAATCAATATTTTCGTGCTCCTGCTGAAATCTAGCAATCTTCGGCAGTAACCACAACGACGCCATGGCACCCGATGTTGCCACTGTAACCTGCTGCATGCTCCGCCACGAACGTATATCGTTCGTCACCGACGCGATATCTGCCAGAGAACTCCGGACTGCCTGCGCGTACTGCAATCCCGCCATGGTTAAGTTGACCTTACGGGTGGCCCGGGTAAACAGAGGCTTACCCAAGTAGTCCTCAAGGCAGCGTATCTGACGACTAATGGCGCCTTGGGTCACGTTCAATTCCTCGCCTGCCAACGTAAAACTCAAATGACGCGCAGCTGCTTCAAAAGCAACCAGACTGTTGAGCGGAGGTAATGGATTGATTTTCACCGGATGGTTCCACCTGCTTTACGTTACGTGTCGCTTATTTTATCAGGACAACGTTACCTACGCTCACTTCCCGGTCAAGGCCCTACCCCAGACATATGTCTTATAAGTCTGGAGCTCGATAACTCTTTGAACTGCCATTGTCGCCGAATAACTCGCGAGAGCTCTGGCTTCGGTGCTCGAAGCAGGCGCACGCTTGCCTAATGCAAAGTGCAAAGGGGTTCTACGCTGTTACTGCTGACACTTCTAAAAGGAGGCTCGATGGGCCTCCACCGGACACCCTAATCCGGCCCTGCTTATGCAGGCGTTGGAGCACCTATCCAGGCCACCCTAAATAGCCCGTTTGGGCGTGGCAAAAGGTCCGCTTTCCAATGACTGCGCCGCCCGAACTCCCGTCGTACGTCGCCATAGGTTTCAAAAATACCTACCACAACCACGCCCTCAGAGCTTCCGAAAGCACTCCTTTCAATCGCACTGAACCTCAGCGGGCTATTCCGGCCCAAAATCACAGACTTCTTTTGCGCCTGTCTATTTTTTTTACAATGCACCCTGACACGCAAATCCGCGATAATCCCAACCTTCTGTTTTGTATTGAATCGCCGATTTACGGAACGGTAACTGCTCATATACTCCGGAATACCAGGCAAGGAGCCGCCCCTTACCTGGGCTGTTAATATCCGCACAGTTGTTAACAGCGCCGTGGGCAGGCCAGCAAGTAAATCAGAGAAAGGAAGACAGCCATGCACACATTCAACTTATTTGCCCGGAGTGCCGCTGTGCTGTTAGTGCTGATATTTTCGATAAGCGCTAACGCACTGATCCTCTACCCCGCCGATCACGATACAACCAGTAATAAAACGGGGGCGTTGAACGCTGGGGAAGTTGCAGCTCTGTTTAACACCTCGGATCTGAGCCTTCTCTACAAATCCGATTACCAAGAGGGCGTCGCGCTCGGCCTAGATAGTGGCCCCTTTGCGAATGACTACAGCACTCTGTTCAGTCCTGCACCAGAGGATCCCACTAATGCGCTAATCGAATGGGGCGGTGCCAATTTCATAACCTGCCCGGAGTGCTACCTGGTAGTAAAGAACGGAATTCAGCCCCAATACCTCTTCGACCTGGGCAGCTGGGGTGGCATGGAAGATCTTGATTTGCGTGATTTTTACGCAGACACAACGGGAGCGATCTCACACGTGGCCATATTTGGCAAGTCCACAGTTCGGGTTCCCGAGCCAGGAACACTTGCGCTTTTGGGGCTGGGCCTGATAGGTCTCACCCTCACGCACAAGAAAAGAAGGGCGAGGTCTATTTTGAGCGACATCACTTCGTGAAGTGGTCCCGGGGGAACCAGGTGGGTAGCCTTCCGATTTGGCAAAAACATTGTCATACGCTTTCGGAAACGCTATCCACCCTTTTCCTTGATTGAAGATCAGCCGCCAGCTCTTTGGCCTCTTCTGGAGAGTGCCTCTTACGCATGTCAGCGCTTGTGATTTTCTTTCCAGCGCCGAACAGCAATAGCCAGCAAACCCAGGGCAATCAAAGCAATGGTCCCCGGCTCCGTGACCTCGGGGGCGGCCGGTGATGCATTCCAGTTCATGAGAAGACTCCTTCTGACGTTCAGTCAGGCGGCATGAGACAACCGCGCATTAACTCTCTTTACTTTCCTCTTCCGCAGCAACGTTCACACCACGTCAGGGCCAATCGAGGAGGATCAGCCAGTTAGTCATGGGTGGCCTAAGCGCAAGCGACGCTAGCTGTAAATTAACCCGACAACCAGGTCGGCATTCATCAAGTAGGGCTTTACACCTCGACCACCCCGATGTGATAACCATCACAAAACTGCAACAAAAGTTCACACGAAACTGCCTCGGCTTTTCTCCTAAAGCGGGCAACCATGCCGGGTTTGAGTCCAGTTGGCCCGCCTCCGGCGCTAAAGCCGTCAAACAAGCCAAACATTTACCCCCAGGCCGGGCCTAGAATCCCCACTACACGGAATAGCGGTCAAAAGGCCGTAACGACGCACAATAATAAGGGAGTATTGTTATGACTGACCGAACCAGTCGCTGTATGCGCGCTACCACAACCGGCCCGGCTCAACCGGTTCACAACACTCTGTTCGCCCTGGCTATTGCAACCGTCGCGCTGACAGGGTGCGGTGGCGAAGAGCAGACTATCGACACCACCGACCGCGCACCCGGCGAACTGTATTTCAGCTATCCTGCCGCCAACCAGGCCGCCGTACCGGTCACCTCCCCGATATTCATGCGATTTACCCGCGCCCTGACCGTGGACAGCGACGACCTGAACGCGGAGATGCTTGAGCTGAAGAGCGATCAGGGCGACGTGGTGGCACTGACCGATATCACCATGACCAGCGGGCAACGTGGCATAGCAGCGCGCCCGGACACACCTTTAAAGCCGGGTACCCGCTACACGCTGAAAAACCAAGAGCTGGCCACCAGCATGGGCGATATTGAACTACCCGGCGGCGGCATCACTTTCACCACCGCCCCGGCAACCCAGGGCCCACTGCTCGCCCGCACCGAGGGCAGCGGTTTTCGCGTTGCCCGCTTTGTCCCCACCGGGGACGACACCTATCCGGCCACCGACATATCCGTGCTGCGCATTCAGTTTACCGAACCGGTGGATGAAGGCTCTCTACGCTACGGAGATACCATCAGCCTGCAGGACGAGAGCGGCAAGCCTGTCCCTGCCGAGATGTATGTTCAGCACCACCGGGTGACCATCGACCCCAATGACGATCTGGACCCGGCGCAGACCTACACCATCAACCTGACCGAAGACATCCGCAGCACCATCGCCGAGGCCCCGCTGGAGCTCCCCGAAGAAGCGCCCTGGACATTTACCCCGCTGGACTCCACATCACCTGACGGTGAGCGTGAGCGCATGGCCCAGACGGCCACCACCGACACCGGCAAACTGGCGCTGTCCGATAAAGCGTTCAACTCGGTAAAGCTCAGCTCACTGTTGCTGGGCAATAACAACGAAACCACCGCGAGCGGTACCGTCTTTGCGGAACTCGGGTTTATACCCAGGTTCGATAAAGCGGGGCAAAGCGTTCCTCTGCGAATTGATCGTGGCGCGCTGATGACCGGTTCAGACGTGGCGGTGAATGTCGCCGGAGCCCTCCCGGCCGGATTTTCATCCGAAGACATTCAGGTCCGTTTTCTTTCCGACGCCAGCGGGTTCCTGATGAGCAACCCCTACACAGACGATAGCGACGCACCGCGACAAATCGAGCTGTTCATTGATATGGCACTGAACACCGGCAACACCATTGCCAATGCGGCCCTGGGACAAGAACTGCTGCATGTGCACCTGGTCGGAACGGCCCTGGTGGAAGACGGCACACTCACCATCGAAGCGGTGGGCGTGATTGAACCCGAAGTCATGGGTGTGGATGTGGCCTCCGGCCTGATCTCATTCCGCCTGGAAGGCTACGAGAACCCCGATGACGCGCCACCGGAAGCAAGCTTTGCGGACAACGAAGCCCCGTCGATAAAGAGCTGGGTGCCCGGAGAAGACAATCAGGACAAAATGCGCCCTGGTGATCCGGTGATCGTGTATTTCTCGGAGCCGGTGCTGCCAGGCTCAGTTACGGCCGATACCGTTGCGCTCTTCAAAGATGGCGTGGAGCAGGATTTCACCCATTCACTCAACGGCGCTGCGCTGACCATAAAACCCGGTGAGCCTATCGAGCATGGCGCAGACTACAGCCTCTTGTTAGATGGTGTTACTGATCTGGCGGGACACGAAGTGGCGACTCCGGCGCTGAATTTTGAGCTGGCTCCGACACTGGCTGGCACGTCTTCTGAGCAGTCGCCGCTGGCGCTGACCACTCGCCCCGGGTATCCGTGCGCAAAAGTCGACGGCAACCCGCACGACGGCCACCATGGGCGCTGCGCAGGGGGCAAACCTTCGGATGACACCCTCCCAATACCAGAACATCCCACAGATCGCCCGATTATGATTCGTTTTTCTCAAACCATGGACACATCATCCATGGTAGCCGGCAGCACTGTCACACTTGAGGAATACAGGGATGGCGAGTGGTCAACCCTCGCACCTCCAGAGTATGTAATGGAAAAAAGTGTGCGCAGCCTGGAAATAATGCCGCTGAGCCACTGGAATAGCGATCAGCTCTATCGTTACACACTCAAATCAAGCGTCGATGGTTCTGGTGACATTATTCAGTCCGAATCTGGGCACCCCCTACAAACCACCATTCTGAGCCAGTCATTCAGGTCTTTTGGAAATCGTGACTTTGGGGGGCCGAATTTGACCAACTATTTCGTTGCCCGGCCCGGCGATAACAATGTCTCGATACCGCTTCGGAACCTTCCTACCAGGGACGCAAACAGCGATTTGTCGCTGCAGTCACCTGAGCGACCTGTCACGGCTGATAGCAATGGCGAACATCACGCCCCGCGTAACGGAGCTATGCTTTCGGTAACCCCTGGTTCGGTGTCCAGCGATCTCGTGACTAACGCCAATATAGGTTGTCCGGTTGGGCAAGCCTGTGGGGAAAGTGCTTTTATCTATAAAACCGCAATGCTTGATGTAGACGTTGCGGGCGAACCTGATGAATCAGGGCGGGTACCAGTCAACATTCACCCCTCAAAATTGTATACCACAGGAGTCGACTTTTGGGTCTCTATTGATGATTCGCCACAGCCCATCTGCATCTGGACATGCAGTGCTGCGGATCTGGTTGGCGGCATTAACCAGCTCATACCCACCGGCCCAATGGTGATGCGCATTCGCTACCATGGTGCTGAGCGGAATCAGCTCGTTCCTGGCTCTATCTATTCACACCCAGATACCGATGAACTCTTTTTCGAGACCGAACTCGATGTGTACATGGATGCCCCTTATCTTCAGCCAGACATTGACCTGACATCGCTCGATCACAACATGCGCAGTTTTCCAATAGATGGCATCAAACTGAAAGGACCGGTGACATTTCTCGACGATGGGCGGATGCAGATCAAGCTTGCAAACGTGGATGCGCTGAATCTCAACATCGCCATTGAGGGCAACGTGCTCGGTGGGCTGGGAGACATCTTGGTTGGTAGCCCGGACACGGATATGACGTTAGCCATTCCGGCGGGCGAATTAGTGCTCAACTACATCTCCCCCTACACCCAACACTAACCACCCGCACCCCGAGCCACCAAAGAACCGGCATTGCCGAGTTCCTTTGGTGGCTCGGGCAAACAAAACATAACGCACTATCACACTCTTCCAACAAATCCGGCCCGTCCGGGTCTCGCGTTCCATTTTACTCTAGCCAATGATTGACACTGGCCAGGGGATGATCTTTAAGACGACCTTCGATGTCACTATGGCCAACGTCCCAAAAAGACAAGATGGTTACAATCTGAAACAGTTGTACCAGCACTCAGCAATGTGACCTGGCCAACGCCAGAGTCGCACAATCAGGAACGACAAAAATAACAGGAGTCAGATTCATGTCCGGTTCTCACCGTTTTGCAGTACGGGCGCTCACACTTGCGATTGCCACTTCCACCGCCGGCTTCGCAACCACCGCTTCAGCCAGTATGGGTAATCTCGGCACTTCATACGGCGTTATGCCAGTTGACGTCGCCACCGCTCAGTCCCTGTCGATGTTCAATGACCAGGTGTCCGCGACTTACTACAACCCGTCCTACCTCACCAGCGACGAGCGCGGCGAGCTGACCAGCGGCATTCTCCACGCGGAACAGGAGTTACGCTCCAGCCGTTCCGATGCCGACGGCGATATTGTGTCGAATTCGCCCAGCCAGCACGTACTGATCGGCATGAAAACCAACCTGGGCTCACTAACCCGCTTCAAGCACCCGATTTATCTCGGCTTCATCGCCGGCGTTGAAAAATACGGCAAAGAGATGCTGGCGTTTTCTTCAGAAACGTCTGAAACTGGTCAGTACCTTCAATACGGCAAAGAGCCCCTGTTTCTGAACGTTGGTGGGGCCACACCGCTGTGGCGCGGTATTTCTGCTGGTTTTTCCGTTCGTGTCACCCTGGAGGCCGCCGCTCAGTTGGATGCAGAATCTACCCTCGGCGGCGAGACCAAGGAAGAGAGCCTGGCGGTTAATGCCGAGCCCTCGCTCAAGTCCATTCTTGGTACCACCATCAAATGGGGAGAAACCTTGTGCCCAGACAGCAGCTGCTTTCTGGATGGCTGGGAAAGCGCGGTCACCTACCGCACCAAATCCTCTGCCCGCACCTCGGTCAACTCCAACATCGTTGTGACCCAAACCATCCCAGACCCTGGTCTGAGCCTGGCCGTGGCCACCATTGATTCGTTCCAGCCAGAAACCATCGGCTTTGGTACCCAATACAAGGGCGACGGATGGCGCATCGGCGGCAGCGTCGAGCAACAGAACTGGTCAGAACTTGAAGAGGCGTTCGCTGGAGACTCGATCAAAGATCAGCAGTCTGTAAATTCCAGCGACCGTATCCGCTTCGATGACGTTCTGATTCCCCGCATAGGGGGGGAGTACGAACTCAGCGAACACTTCGCAGTCCGCGGTGGCCTGGCCTACGAGGAATCCCCCCTCAAGACCACCCGTAATCCGGAACTGAACTACCTGGACACCGACAAGATCGTTGCCGGTATCGGCCTGAGCGCGACCTACGATCGCACTCGCATTCTGGCTTACCCGGTGCGCCTGGATATCGGTTACCAGTACCAGCAACTGCAGAAACGGGACTTTACCATCGTCGATTTCGACGGCAATGAGCAACAGGCCACGGCCGACGGCGATATTCACGTATTAAGCGGCTCCATCACGCTGAAGTTCTGAGGAGAGGCACGCCATGAACTACAAAAACACACTGGCACTGTTACCTATCGCCATCCTTGCCGCCTGCGGTGGGGATGAACAAACAATCAATGAACCGCGTACGCCCGGCTCCGTGGTTTATTCCTACCCATCCGATGGCCAGGGCGAACTCAGCCCGAAAACCGATCTGGTGCTACGTTTCTCCCACGCCCTCGCCGATGAGGACGTGGAGAGCAAAATCCGCGTCACCGCAGGCGATGACACGGTCGCCTTCACCACCGAGCCGGTGGATAACAACCGCAGCCTGCGCATCCTGCTGGAAGGCGAGCTTGAGCCCGGCGCTGATTACACCATCGAGTTCACCGAAGGCCTGCTGGCCGAGGGTAACCGAATCATCGCAACGCCCAATGCCGTCGGTGCGGAGGGCATTCAGTTCTCGACACGCGCCGCATTCAGCGGCATCGCCGGGCTAGACAACCTCAGCGACCGCTTTGCTGTCGACGAGATGATACCGTCTCCGAATGGCGTCTTCCGCCCGATGAACTTCTCCACCTTCCGCCTGCGCCTGACCCAGCCGATCCACCCGGAATGGAAGGAGCTCGGCGGTGTGATCGAAATCACCGATAGCGGTGGTGAAGCCGTCCCTGCGACTGTGCTGGTCAAGGGGCGTTATGTCACCATTGACCCCTGCATCGGCGATTCGCCCGAACTCTGTGGCCGTGAAGACGACACCCTGACAGCGGGCGAAACCTATACTGTTTCCCTCCACGGACTGCCCGGCCTCAACGGCGGCACGCTGGAAAGCTTCAGTGAAGAGGTCACGCCCCGAGACACCAGCCCGACCGTCGTACTCTTTCAGGAAGTGATCGATTCCGGCCTGAATGCCGGCAGCAGCGGGGAAGAGCTGCGCCGCTCCCGACTCAACGGCGAGATCATCAACGGCGTTACTCTGAATTCGGTATTGCAGGGCACCGCCGGCCCATCCCAGCAGACCGGTGGCCTGTTTGCGGAACTGGCGTTCGCGCCATCTTTCGACGCAGACGAACCCCTGCCGCTGCGTGTACCAAAAGGCAGCGTGCTGAACAGCAGCAGCCTGGACGTGCGGATAAACGGCCTGGTGCCGGTTATTGATCCCGCCACCGGCAGCATTCAGGAAACCGGCAACATCAAAGTGACCATGCTGTCCGATGCCACCGGCTACCTGCTGCCGAACCCATACACCGACGACGCCAACGCCCCTCGTCACGTCAAGCTGTTTATGGACGTGTCCATGAACACAGAGGAAGCGCAGCCCAACGCGTCCCTATCGCAAGACCTGTTGGGCGTTGAGCTCAGTGGCATCGCCATCGTGGAAGACGGCGTGCTCACCATCGACGCCATTGGCATGGTAGAACCGAACCTTCTGGGCCAGGAGTTCACCGACTCCACCATCGCCTTCCGCATAGAAGCCGCCACCGATTCCGACTCCCAGGAAACCGCGGCCAGCCAGCGAGACGATGATTTACAGGACCTGACCGGCCCACAACTGGTCAGTTGGATGCCCGGCCCGGAAGATGCATTCCCTGCTACTCGACAGGATATGCAGCGCCCGGGTGATCCGGTGGTGCTGAATTTTGATGAGCCGCTGGATGCGGATTCTGTCGCTGGTGGTGTAACACTGGATAAAGATGGCACACCACTCACCGTGGCCGACGGCACCCTGAACGCCAAGGTTGATGGCACTGTTCTGGTGCTGAATCCAGAGGGTGGTCTAGAACATGGCGTAGAGTACGCGGTAAACATTAATGGCGTTACCGATATTGCCGGCAATACCGCTACCGTTCCGACGTTGACCTTCAGATTGCCGGAAATCAGTGATGGCACTGAAATGCCTCCGGCCTCTCCCTTGGCATTAACAACCTATCCTGGCTACCCCTGCGTAACAGAAAATCTCGATATCAGTAATGGTAACCACGGCACCTGCGTCGACTCTCCAGATGCGCCGGCCAATATCGAGCGGGATCAACTGCCAGTTACCACCCTCCCCAAAGACCGTCCGATTGTAGTTAAGTTTTCTCAATCAATGGATCTGGCCACCATTAATGACACTTCATTTGTAGTAGAGAAAGTCGCAGATCCGTCCGCACCGGCCGCTATCGGCGAAGAAGAGGATGTACCTGGGCGACTGGAGAAAAAGAACCAGCAGATCCGCTTTTACCCAGCCAAAGCCTGGGAGCTAGATGCCACCTATCGCTATACAATGAAATCTGCCGTCGATGGCAACTGTGGCAGTCGTGAGATCATCTGCTCTTCCGAGCAAATGCCCTTACAAACAGACTTACTCGTGGACCCATCCGACACTGGGGGGCCGAACCTCACTATCTATTTCACCGGCTCTGAGTCAGTTTTAAGTGTCTTTACTCCACTTCGAAATCTTCCGGTTCGGGACACCAATTCGAACTACGTGATTGACTGTGACGCTCCGGGGAGCACGGATTGCCTTGAACCTTTTAACCATGAGGTAAGTGACGCCGATGGCTTTGCTCCGTCTGCGAATGCCGCCAAGCTAGTTAGTATATCGAATAATTCAACGGTTGGTTGTGACGTAGATGAAGACTGTCCCCACAATAAATTTATATATCAAACATATGCGTTGAACTCAGAAGTGGTTGGACCTGCAGTCGATCCTGAGACCGGGGAGCAAGGTGTAAGAGTTCTTCTCTACCCAACAATGCTTGCGACCACTTCCATCGACGTCTATCTAAACGAAGGAAAGTCCACAACAAACACACAGATTTTGCGGATGCGTTACGCTAAGGACGACCCGGAGTGTACCGGTTCAGCCTGTGCCAGAAACAGCCTCATTCCCGGCATCATAATTGAAAGTGAAGAAGGTGGGCCAATATTCAAAACGGAAGGGGCAGTGGAACTTTTTTTGGATGCACCAAATCTCGATGCTCCGTTTAACGCCGCCCATAACCTATACAGCTACCCATTTGAGTTAGTGCTTAAGGGGCCTGTAAAATTTTTCGATGATGGAAGAATGCAGATTATACAGCACAATACCAATGTCCCTACAATTCAGGTTGAAGCCATAGCAATTGGACTCATTAACGTCACGACAACATTGGTTATTCCGGAACGAGGTATATTCCTTAACTTCCTCTCCAACCCGATCAAGGAGATCCCGGAAGAGTATTGATCTCCAATCTCACCCGCACTCCAGGCCAGCCTTCGGGCTGGCTTTTTTTATGGCCGTTTCTGCCAACTCAGGCTTTTCCCCTCAACTCCATTTCCTGCTAATCTGGTTGCCTGTTGAAACCAACTCCGAAGATCCAAAGGCGAGCGGGTACGGTGTCCCGGGACCGTGCGGAGCCATGGATGGCGGAGCCCGAGCGTCACATGGACGTATTCAAAGCGTGTCCCGGGACACC
>NZ_JBBDSR010000096.1:0-19546 GCF_040904845.1 Marinobacter sp.
TTGGCGAACTCGGTCAACAAGGCCAGTGGCCGGCAGGGCTCGGGGTCCGCAGGTAACCAGAACTTCGAACAATTGCTGGATCTGGGCGCAAACGAGAACCCGGATGCCAACGACCAGCATGTGGTCAAAATCGTGGACTGGTTGCTGCAGTATGCGTTTGACCAGCGGGCCTCGGACATCCACATCGAGCCCAGGCGCAACGTCACCCAGGTTCGTTTCCGCATCGATGGCGTGCTGCACAATGTCTATGAATTTCCGGAACAGGTCGGCGTGGCGGTCACCAGCCGGCTGAAGATTCTCGGACGGCTGAACGTGGCAGAAAAACGCCGCCCCCAGGACGGCCGGATAAAGACTCGCAAGCCGGACAACAGCGAGGTGGAGCTGCGCCTGGCGACCATGCCCACTGCGTTCGGCGAGAAAATGGTGCTGCGGATATTCGATCCCGAGGTGCTGCTGAAATCCTACGAGCAACTGGGATTTTCCCGGGAAGACCGGGAGCGCTGGCACGACATTACCGACCGGCCTCACGGCATTGTGCTGGTGACCGGCCCGACCGGCTCCGGGAAAACCACCACGCTGTACTCGACCCTGAAACAGCTGGCCTCACCCGAGGTCAACCTCTGCACCATCGAGGATCCCATTGAGATGGTGGAACCCGCCTTCAACCAGATGCAGGTGCAGGCCAATATCGAGCTGACGTTTGCGGCGGGGGTACGGGCACTGCTGCGACAGGACCCGGACATCATAATGATCGGTGAGATCCGTGACCTGGAAACCGCGGAAATGGCCGTTCAGGCGGCATTAACCGGGCACCTGGTGCTGTCGACCCTGCACACCAACGATGCGCCAAGCGCCATCACCCGGCTTATGGAACTGGGCATTCCCCCTTACCTGATCCGGGCGACGGTGCTTGGCGTCATGGCGCAACGGCTGGCACGAACGCTTTGTCCCCACTGCAAGGCCCCGGGCCCAGTAGATGACCAGGCCTGGCAAAGCCTGACCCGGCCCTGGAAGGCCCCGACACCGGAACAGGTGTATCGCCCGGTTGGCTGCCTGGAATGCCGTAACACCGGGTATTACGGGCGAGCGGGGGTTTATGAGATCCTGAAATTGTCTGGCGATCTCACCGCGCGGATTACTGACAATTGCGAACTCGAAGCGTTGCGATTGGAAGCCTATAAAACCGGCATGAAGTCTCTGCGGTTGAGCGGTGCCCAAAAAGTGGCATCTGGCCAGACCACCATTGAGGAAATTTTGCGGGTCACACCGGAAAGCCAGCGATAGTCGTACTCACGCACCGGGCCGAAGCCCGCACTGCGCCAGTAACGCCTGCCAGCTTTCGGTGTGTTCGGCCATCGCGCGGTCAAGCTCCTGCCAAAGGCTGGGGCCCTCTTTTCCAGCACCCTCCTCCCCGGCGGCCCCTTCCAGCGCTAAATAGCGGTTGGCCCAGGTACTGAACGATTCAGGCATAACTCCCCGCTGCGCGCTCGCCATCTCCCAGAGCGGGCGGATCAGCGCCTCCCGCCCACGGCGAACGTCACTCATGTAGGGTTGAATCCGCTCAATGTAGACACTGAAGAACATGTTCCTGACCACGTCGGACTGGTTGTTGGGTTTGCCCCCGATACACAGTGGCCGGCCCTCCAGGCGCGATTGCAGGATCGCGGTCGCATCGTCCAGCCTTGTCGTCAACAGGTTGGCACTGTTTAGCAACTGGCCGCCACGATGCTCTGCCTGCCAGCGCTGGTGCACCTCTCCCAGGTAATCCAGCGATGATTGCAGGTGCCCCGCCAGCAACGCGTCCAGGGTGCGGTTCAAACGGTTAAGGTCGGAGGAAAGGTCAGAAGCCGGATTGCTCTCGGCGGCCACCGGATAATGCCCCTTGGAGAGCGTAAACAGTGTCTCAATTTCTTCCGCCCCCCAGGTAGCATTCCAAATGGCGACGGGCAGAGATTCACGCTTACCGTCGATGGCGTCCTGAACGCTCGCTTTCAGCGCTTTGCGCTCGATATGCGGCAAGCAGTCGCGGGCGGCAGTGATAAAACGCACTTCGTATCGCAAACTGTTGAGCGGGTCCATCACCCGCCCCATCACGGAATTGCGCTCTCCCACCACGTACTGCAGCTGACAGCCGTAGAGGGATAAGAAGTCGAGGATATCGATATCAAGTTCGGGCATGGTGAGGCGGCGATCCCGTCGTCGGGGCATACGCCCCAAATCCGGCAGTTCTGATAGCCGGGCCTCGCCGTCCAGAACACGGGCCACCCGCTCCACATATTCGTCCATCATGGAGTCTGCCTGGGAAAACGGGTTGCACGCCGATAACGCCAGGGTCAGCCCCACCATCATCAGCCAGACTGGCTTCCTTCGGATCAGAACCACTTCAGACTCTCTCTGTGATTCAGCGTAACAGCCTGCCCCCGAGTGACTGCCGTCCTCAGCGCCGTTTCAGCAGGTTATCCACCTCGGAAAAATCTCTGGCGACCGGGCGCTGAGTGCCCGGCAGGTGCCCATCACGGACCAGCCAGGCGGTTGCCAGGCCGACTTCCTCTGCTGCCTGCAGTTCCGCTTCGACGTCAGACAGGAACAATACCGTTTCGGCATCCACCCCGAGCTGATCCACAATGTGCCGGTAGGACTGCGCCTCTTTCTTGCCGCCCACCCGGGTATCAAAGTAACCAGAAAAGAAGGGCGTCAGGTCGCCGGCTTCGCTGAAGCCGAATATCAGCTTTTGCGCCTTGACCGACCCGGAAGAGTAGACAAACAGGCGCAGCCCCCGGTCATGCCAGCGTTGCAGGTAATCCGCGGCGTCTTCATAGACGTGGCCACGAAAAGCACCCTGCTGGTAACCCTGCTCCCACAACATGCCCTGCAACGCTTTGAGGGCGGTTTCCTTGCGATCCTCACGAATCCACCCCTGGAGTGCGCTGATCAGCCCCTCGATATCGTTACGATCAGTGCCTGAACGCTCCGCGACTAAGTCCAACTGCTCGGCAATCGCCGGGTTATCACTCTCGCCATCGCGGACAAAGTCGCCGATGTGCTCTGCCGCGTAGGGAAACAGCACATCGTGGACGAAATGAATGGCACTGGTGGTGCCTTCGATGTCGGTAAGAATCACCCGAATCATCAGGCGCTTCCTGCCAGCTGCTCGTACCGCGGCAGTTGCCGGGCAATGTCTTCACCGGTGAAATCCGCCACCCAACCCTCCGGATTGGAGAACAGCCGGATGCAGGTGAACCTGGGTTCGGGCCCCATATCAAACCAGTGGCGAGTACCGTCCGGCACGCTGATCAGATCATTCTTCTGGCACAGGATGGCATAGACCTGATCGCCGAAGTGCAGGTAAAACAGGCCCTGCCCCCGCACGAAGAACCGCACCTCGTCCTCACTGTGGACGTGTTCATCCAGAAACTTCCGGCGGAAGGCCTCCTTCTGGGGGTGGTCCGGATTCAGGCTGACCACATCCGCCGTCTGGAAGCCACACTCCTGCTTCAGTGCCGCGACTTCGTCACGATAGGCGTCCAGTATGGCTTCTGGCGCGGCATCGTCTGGCAGATCCCGAGTTTGCCACTGATCGAAGCGAATGCCCTTCTCCGCCAGCTTACGCTGGATCTCTCCGGTGTCTTCGGTGACCGACTGAGGTTGGTCCGGCTGGTTCTGGTGAAAAATACTCAGGGTCGTCATTGGCGGAGCCTCATGGTTGCAAGTTCACACTCAAACAGGAATTCAAACGCTTCAACATGTTTCAGGCAGTCTGCCATGGTCCGGCCCCAGGTATAAAGGCCATGGCCACGGATCAGGTAGCCTGGCTGTTCAGGGTGGTCGCGAAACCATTGCCCGGTCTCAGCGGCCAGCCCGGCAATGTCCTGGGTGTTGTCAAACACCGGCACGATCAGGCTGGCATCGTGAGTATCGCTGCCCGGAAACGCCTTTTGTAGTTCGTAGCCCTGCAGTTGCAGAGACTGACCCGGGGGCAGAACCCGGCTTAGCACCGTGGCATTGACCGAATGGGTATGCAGCACCGCGCCAACCTCCGGGAACACCTGATAAAGCACAGTGTGCAGGAGGGTTTCCGCAGAAGAACGGCAGTCACTCTGCACCGGCTTTCCGGCCAGATCCACCACCATGACATCGCCCGGCCCCAGGGCACCCTTGTGGCGGCCGGAGACGGTAATGGCGATGTGTTCATCATCCAGCCGGGTGGAATAATTGCTGCTGGTGGCCGGGGACCAGCCCCGACTGTAAAGGAATTGGCCGGCCTCGACGATGGCCTGGGCCGACTGCGCGTAACGGGTGACATCAAACACTGGCAATCTCCGGGTTCAGTCCGCCTCGACCCGGCGGGCCTTCGGGGTTAAGCCGCATTATAAAACCGCTGGCCGGTGGTATAGAAGGCCCACGCTGCCCTCAGGTGACTCTCAAGGGCAATGTCCGTTGGCGTTTTCCCGTCAGAGCGAACAGGGCATTGCCCAACGCCGGCAAAACCGGGGGCACACCTGGCTCACCTACCCCGGTTGGGGGCTCTGCACTGTCGATAATGCGAATTGCGACTTCCGGCACCTGGTAATTACGCATCAACAGGTAGTCATGGAAGTTGCTCTGCTGGACTTCGCCATTTTCAAGGGTGATTTCACCGTACACGGCAGCCGTGAGCCCGAAGATAATACCGCCTTCAATCTGGTCACGGACAATATCGGGGTTCACTACCTGGCCACAGTCAACCGCACACCAGACTTGATGAACACGAATCTCACCGTTTTCAATACTGGCCTCAACCACCTGCGCAACGAAGGTGCCAAAACTCTGGAACAGTGCCAGGCCTCGAGCCCGCCCGGACGGCGCACCCGCTTGCCAATTTGCCATATCCGCCACTTTATCGAGCACCGCCAGGTGCCGCGGCTGATGCTGAATCAGGTCACGGCGGAACCGGTAGGGGTCCTTGCCGGTTTCATGGGCAAGCTCGTCCATAAAGGTCTCTGCGGCAAAGCCATTGTGGGAATAGCCAACTGAACGCCACCAGGTAATCGGCACCCCCGGATCAGTATGGGTGTGACGAACCTCCACATTCGCGAGCTTGTATGGGTAGTCGACAGCACCTTCAATGGCCGAGAAGTCCTTCGGCGTTGCAATGCCTTCCGCCATCAATCCGATTTTGCCCAGGGTGTCGTAAAGAAACTTCGGAGACCAGGGGTACTGCGCTGGCGCGGCGTTGCGAACGTACCAGTCGAGAATCTGGGGACCAATAACCCGATGCTGCCAACTGGTCACCTCACTGCCGGAAATGCTGGCCTTCATACGGTGAAGCATGGCCGGTCGGAACAGATCATGCCGGGTATCCTCTTCCCGCGACCAGATAACCTTGACCGGCTTTTTGACCCGGTAGGCCACGGCCGCTGCTTCTTCGATGTAGTCCTGCACCAGACGGCGTCCGAACCCGCCGCCCAGAAACGTGGTATTGATGGTGATATCATCCGGCGACAGGTCGCTGACCCGTGCCGCGGCTATACGTGCGAGATCCGGTGCCTGGGTCGGAGCCCAGACCTCCATGCCATTGTCCCGGTACCAGGCCGTTGCATTCATCGGCTCCAGGGTCGCGTGCGCCAAATAGGGCTGTTCGTAATTGGCTACCAGCACGCGATCCGCAGAACCGACCGCCTCAGATACATCGCCATCGCTGCGTTCCTGCTCACCGTCGTCGTCATCCGCGGCCTGATGATAGTGGGCAAACACGTCGCCGGTAGACAGATTCAGCGCCTCGCTGTTGTCCCAGTCAATCTTTAGCTCCGCCTGCGCCTTGCGGGCCAGCCAGTATTTTCCGGCGACCACAGCAACCCGACGCTCGATGTCGATGACGTCCAGCACGCCCGGCAGGCTCTTTACTTCATCGCGGTTGAACGATCGAACCCTGGCACCATGGCGGGGCGGTCGGCTGACCACCGCATACACCATGCCCGGCAAATCGGTGTCGATACCGTAACTGGCCGCGCCGGTAGACTTCGCCAGGGCATCCAAGCGGCCACGATCCTTGCCGATATAACGCCACTGCTCCCGCGGTTTGAGAGCGATGTCATGGCGCACTTCCTCGCTGGCGGCAAGACCGACCAACTTGCCATACGCCAGCGAGTCCGCACCGTTCGGATGCAGGACTTTGCCCTCAAACGCGGTGCACTCACGGTGATTTACCTCCCACACCCGTGCCGCCGCCAGAATCAACAATTCCCGGGCCTCGGCTCCGGCCTGTCGCAGGGGTTCCCAACTGGTCGCAAGGCTGGTACTGCCGCCGGTAAGCTGAAGTTTGTAGAGCGGGTTGCGGTACTCCGACGCCACCGGTGCAAACGTCGGTTTGATCGCAGAAGGTGCCACCTCCAGCTCTTCCGCCACCAAGGTCGTGAGACCGGTGTATGTGCCCTGCCCCATTTCAACCCGGGCCAGGGTAAAATACACCTCGTTGTCGGTGGTCAGCTCGAGCCAGGCATCCGGCCGCCAGCGTCCGTCCTTTTCTTCGAAACCGGTTTTGACACTCGCACAGCCCGGCAGGGAAAGCGCGAGCACCAGGCTGCCGGAAGAACCGGCACTGACTTTCAGGAAATCTCTTCGATTCATCGCCATGTCAGGCTCCATCCCTGGTCGATTCGGAGGCTCCGTCAACGGCGGCGGATTCTACCGCAGCGATAATTCGGGAGTAGGTACCACAACGGCACAGATTGCCACTAAGAGCCGCAACAATGTCCTCACGCAGGGGTGTCGGGTTGTTGGCCAGTAAATGGGCGGCACTCATGATCTGACCGGACTGGCAGTAGCCACACTGAGGGACACCGTGTTCGACCCAGGCCTTCTGCAGCGGGTGCAAGCCCGCGTCGGTGGCAAGCCCTTCAATCGTGGTGACGGACCGGCCCTGCACTATTTCAAGCGGCGTGGAACAGGACCTCACTGGCTGGCCGTCGAGGTGGACGGTGCAGGCACCGCACAGGCCCGCACCGCACCCGAACTTCGTGCCTTTTAGGCCCAGTTCATCGCGGATAACCCACAACAACGGGGTATCAGGATCGACCTCGATGGTCCGCTTATCACCATTCACCGTCAGGCTCAGGGCCATTACGCTATCCTCTCATCGCTTGGGCGAGGACACGTTGAGTGTCCCCGCCTTCATTTTTATAGTTTGCAGATAAAACCGGCTTATTTGACCACTTCATTGCCATCCTGGTCGTTCCACACTTTGCGCTCACCCTTATTGAGCTTGCCTTCGGAATCCCATACCTCGCGGTTTTCCGTCGCCTCATCCACTTTGCCGTTATCGTTCCAGATTACGCGATCCTTACAACCGACCAGGGCCAGTGACACACACGCAAGCAGGCACAGTTTCTTAACCATGTTTTCTCCAGAGTCCGGACAGGCCGGAACAGATGAATTAGGGGGATGGATGTGTCAGTCATGGGGTCAACGACGACCGTGAACTTCACGGTTGTGCTGTTTATCCCGATCACCTTTACGAACCATGACATACACCGCACCGGTGCCGCCATGGTGTTTTTGGGCCGAATGAAAGGCAAGCACGCCTTCAAGCTCTGGCAACCATTTGGCCAGAAAGCTTTTCAGCTGCGCAATGCCATCAGGATTACGTTCGCCCTTACCGTGAAGAATAATGACGGTACGCAAGCCATACCGGATACAGTCATTGACGAATGTGAAGACGTCACGGCGCGCTTCCTCCACGGTCATGCGATGCAGGTCGAGGCGCGCTTCGATGGGATACTGCCCCAACCGCAGCTTACGGAATACCCCATGCTGAATCCCCGGGCGCTGCCAGCTCAGAATGTCATGGGCCGTCAAAGGTTCAACCACATCGGCGGTCAGCGGATTGGCGTCCCTGAACGGCTGATTGACCGCTGAGCGCTGGCGTTCAGCGTGACCGGGCGTCAGTTCCCTTGGGGTCTTGATCTCCGCGCGATTGGGCTTGCGGATGCGCCGGACATCTTTCATTTCTTCCAGGAAGCTCAGGCGCTCGTCTTTGGTGGTCATGGCTATGTCGTTCAGCGTTGAAAGTCTGGAAACTCTACCACCGTGTCATGCTGGCATAAAGCCGGAGGCACTACCTGGGTTCGACGAAAATCCTAGGGTTACATCGCCACGAACTGGGCTACACTCCAAAGCGATAACGAATAACAAGGACGAAGCTATGGCCGCCGCACCTCCAGACACCCCCCGCCCGCAGAATACCCGCGCCATCATGACGTTCCTGCGAGAGCATGCGCCCTTTTCGAGCATGGATGATGCACATCTTGCTCATTTTGCCGAACACGCATCGTTGCGGTTTTATGCGGATGAGGACGTGGTGTTGTCTCCGGAGGACGGCCCGGTCAAGCGATTTCACATCGTCAAACAGGGCAGAATTCGTGGCGAACGCCATAATGAAAAGGCTGAGAAGACGGAAACCACCTTTGAAATCAGCCAGGGCGAGTGCTTCCCGCTGGCAGCATTAATTGGCGAACGCCCGACCCGAACCCTGCATCGGGCCTCTGGCGACACCTTCTGCCTGAGCATTGAGCACGAGGCCTTTGTTACCCTGTTTTCCGAGAGCGATCCATTTCGCGATTTCTGCCTTCGTGGCGTGAGCAGCCTGCTGGATCAAGTCAACCAGCGCATCCAGTCCGGTGCCATGGCGTCCATGGGCTCCACCAACTCCCTCGATACCCCGCTTGAACGCTATGCCCTGAGGAATCCCATTGTCTGCTCTCCGGACCTCCCGGTTCGCAAGGCGGTTGCGCGTATGCACGAAAACAATGTGGGTAGCATCATCATCACCGACGACGAACGCCACCCCACTGGCATATTTACCCTGCGGGATCTGCGCACCATGGTGGCCGAAGAAAAAGGCCCGCTCGACACGCCTGTAAGCCAGGTTATGACCAAAAATCCGATCTGCCTGACGTCACACGCCGATGCGTTCGAAGCGGCCATGCTCATGGCCGAACACCACTTTGCGCACCTGTGCGTAGTGGACGAAGAAAACCACCTGACTGGCGTCGTTTCCGAGCGCGACCTGTTCTCTCTGCAGCGCGTTGACCTGGTAAACCTTGCCCGCACCATCGGCACGGCCAGCCATCTGAGAACGCTGGTCAGCCTGCGTACCGATGTTTCCCGGCTGGTGGACGCCATGCTCGCCCACGGTGCGGATTCCGGCCAGGTGGTGAAGATCATCACGACACTCAATGACGTCACGGTCAGGCGCGTCCTCGAGCTCAACCTCAAAAAGGCCGATCCTGGCATTCCGTTCACCTGGCTTACCTTTGGCAGCGAGGGCCGGCAGGAACAGACACTGCTCACCGACCAGGACAACGGCATTCTGTTTGAAACACCCGAAGGCATGACCGAGGCGGAGGTTAGGGAGAAGCTCTTACCCTTCGCCGAGAGAGTCAACAACGAGCTGGCCGAGTGCGGTTTCACCCTGTGCAAAGGCAACATTATGGCCAGCAACCCAAAGTTGTGCCTGAGCGGCAAAGAATGGGATGACTGGTTTCTCCGGTTCATTGATGCCTCAACTCCACAAAACCTGGTCTATTCGTCCATCTTCCTGGATATGCGGGCGGTGTTTGGCCCCATGGAACCATTGGATAAGCTTTTCGACAAGGTGCTCACCCGCATTGGCAAGAATGCGCTGTTCCAGAAAATGCTCGCCGGCAACGCCATAACCCGCCGACCGCCACTAACCATGTTTCGTAATTTTCGCTATGCGCCAGATGGCAAGAAACACACACTGGATCTGAAACGCCAGGGGCTGGCACCTTTCGTGGAAGCGGTTCGAGTGTTCGCACTGGCCAATGGCGTCGAAGAGGCCAATACCCTCGAACGGATGGACCGCCTCGTCGCCAAAGAGGTATTTGACCCCAAAGACGCCAATGCCTGGAAAGAAGGCTACAGCCTGATCCAAGCCATTCGGATGCGGGCCCACCAGGAGATGCTGGAGCGCGGTGAACCTTTGTCAAATTACATCAACCCCGACGACCTCAACCCCCTTGACCGGCGAATCCTCAGGGAATCGTTCCGTCAGGCGCAGCGCCTCCAGCAGAAACTCGAAGTGACCTATCAACTGTGACAGACAGGCCGGAAACCATGTTCGAACACATCAGGCAGTGGTTTGAGAGTCGCCGTGCGGCAGGTGCCTCAGCCCACGACCCGGCGTGCCTGCCCACACCCAAACCAGCTGGCGAGCAGACGCTGGCGTCCAGCCGACTTGTTGTGCTGGACCTTGAAACCACTGGGCTCAACCCTTCGAAAGACCAGGTGATCGCCATTGGCGCGGTCGCTATTACAGGCGACGTTATTCACCTGGAGGACCAGTTTGACCTGATTCTGCGGCGGCCAGAGCTGGACATCAGCGAAACGGTACTGATTCACGGCATTGGGCCGGAGGCGCTGACTCGGGGCCATGAAATCGAAGATGCACTGCTGTATCTGCTGGAGTGGATGGACGGTGACCCGGTGCTCGCCTACCACTCGGCGTTTGACCAGAAATTTTTGGAGAAAACCCTGAAACAGATCCTCGGGTACACCGAGAGTCATACCTGGTTTGACGCCGCCGAGCTTCTGCCTGCGTTTTTCCCCAATGCCAAAACCGGCGGTCGTGGCCTGGATAGCTGGGCGGATTTTTTCGGGCTGGAGGTCAGCGCACGTCACCACGCGGCGGCCGACGCGCTGGTGACCGCCGAATTGACCCTGGTCGCGCTCAACAAGGCCAATAAAAACGGAGTGCACACCCTCGCCGACCTGAAGAGCAAGCTTCGATACTACCGCCGCCTCCAGAACATGCATCGTATCTGAGTGGTTTGAATTCAGCCTGCGAAAAGGTGATTTCGTCGGCAAATAACTGAGAATTAGACTTTTTGCCAATATCTATAAATCCATTGACCAGTAAAGTCATAGAGGGCAACAAGTCGGAGAAACACTTATATGAATAATAAAGTCTCTAGCGGTTACAACTCTCCAGAAACCCACCCAACCTCCACAACAAGAAAACAGGAGTGATCCTATGTCAGGTCATAGCTACGACGCTGAAAAATACTGGAAGGCGAATCTTCGCCTCATATTCGGGAGCCTTATCATATGGGCTCTGGTTTCCTATGGTTTTGCCATTCTGCTTCGTCCGCTGCTTGCGGGCATTGAGTTCGGCGGAACCGATCTTGGCTTCTGGTTCGCCCAGCAAGGTTCGATCCTTACCTTCATCGCTCTGATTTTCTTCTATGCCTGGCGCATGAACAAAATCGACGAGCAATTCGGCGTACATGAGGAGTAAAATCGAATGAGCCAATTTGCAATCAACCTTCTGTTCGTGGGGGGCTCGTTCCTCCTCTATATCGGTATCGCGATCTGGGCGAAAGCCGGTAGCACCAAAGACTTCTACGTTGCCGGTGGCGGCATTCACCCAGTGACCAACGGCATGGCCATCGGTGCTGACTGGATGTCTGCAGCATCCTTCATCTCCATGGCAGGCCTGATCGCCGCCGGCGGTTACTCGAACTCAACCTTCCTGATGGGCTGGACTGGTGGCTATGTGCTACTGGCAATGCTACTGGCTCCTTACCTGCGTAAGTTTGGCAAGTTCACGGTGCCGGAGTTCATCGGTGACCGCTTCTACAGCAAACAGGCCCGTCTGGTTGCAGTGTTGTGTCTGATCGTTGCGTCAGTGACGTACGTTATCGGCCAGATGGCCGGCGCTGGCGTGGCCTTCTCGCGCTTCCTGGAAGTGGAGTCCACTACCGGCCTGATCATCGCTGCGATCGTGGTCTTCATCTACGCCGTTCTGGGTGGCATGAAGGGGATTACCTACACCCAGGTGGCCCAGTACTGTGTACTGATCGTTGCGTACACCATTCCGGCAGTGTTCATCTCGCTGCAACTGACTGGCAACCCGATTCCGCCGCTTGGCCTGTTCTCGACTCACATTGAGTCCGGTGTTCCACTGCTTGAGCGTCTCGATCAGATCATCACTGAACTGGGTTTCCGTGATTACACAGACGATGTGGACAACAAACTGAACATGGTTCTGTTCACTCTGTCCCTGATGATTGGTACTGCGGGTCTCCCCCACGTCATCATCCGTTTCTTCACGGTACCGAAGGTTGCGGACGCACGCTGGTCTGCAGGCTGGGCCCTGGTCTTTATCGCTCTGCTGTACCTGACCGCTCCGGCTGTTGCTTCCATGGCGCGCCTGAACCTGATGACAACGCTCTATCCGGAAGGACCGACGTCTGAGCCGATTGAGTACGAGAATCGTCCGGGCTGGATGGCAACCTGGGAAGAAACCGGTCTGATCACTTACGAAGACAAGAACAGCGATGGCCGCATTCAGTTGTACAACGACTCAGAAGGCTTTGCGTCGGAAGCTGAAAGCCGCGGTTGGGAAGGCAATGAACTGGTCGTTAACAACGACATCCTGGTTCTCGCCAACCCTGAAATCGCCAACTTGCCTGGCTGGGTTATCGGCCTGATCGCCGCAGGTGGTCTTGCTGCTGCGCTGTCGACAGCTGCTGGTCTGCTCTTGGCTATTTCCTCTGCCATCAGTCACGACCTGATCAAAGGCGCAATCAACCCGAAGATTACGGAGAAAGGCGAGCTGAAGGCGGCGCGTATTTCGATGGCAGTCGCCATTGTGGTCGCGACCTACCTGGGTGCCAACCCTCCAGGCTTCGCGGCACAGGTGGTCGCACTGGCGTTCGGTATCGCCGCTGCCTCGCTGTTCCCGGCGCTGATGATGGGTATTTTCTCCAAGCGTGTAAACAACAAGGGCGCTGTAGCCGGCATGCTGGCTGGCCTGGGCGCAACCCTGGTTTACATCTTCATCTTCCTGGGCTGGTTCTTCATCCCGGGCACCAACAACCTCGCCAACACTCCGGATAACTGGCTGCTGGGTATTTCTCCGCTGTCCTTCGGTGCAGTTGGTGCCCTGGTCAACTTTGCGGTAGCCTTTGCAGTCTCTCATGCGACTGAAGAGCCGCCCGTTGAAATCCAGGAGTTGGTTGAAAGCGTCCGTTACCCACGGGGTTCCGGTACTGCTCAAGACCACTAAGCAACAAGTCAACCGCGATCAGTCAACGCGCTGACGGTTGATCCTAAACGGGCTTCCTCTGTGAGGGAGCCCGTTTTTTTTCGAGGAAACCATTGTATGATCTGGACTTTTATAGCGACCATTTTCTCCGGACTGGGTGCGGCGGGTATCGCCTTGGGCATTCGCGCCCTTACCCGCAAAAAAGCACCTAAGTGGATCATTCCTGTATTTGCCGGAGCGGGTATGCTGGCGTACCTGGTGTATGGGGAGTACGACTGGTTTGATCACAAACAGACCCAGCTTCCTGACGAAGCTGTTGTCGTCAGTACCGAAAAATACGGCGCGCCCTGGCGGCCCTGGACCTATGTGATACCACAGGTCACGGCCTTTACCGTGCTGGATACGGACAGCATCAAGCGGGACAATCCCGGGCAAAACGTAGTACGGTTTAACCTTTACCGGTTCGAACAGTCATACACCGATGCCGTTTCTCACAAAATGTATTTGCTCAATTGCGACAACCGGGAACTGGTGCCCTTTGATAAAGAGAGCCAGCCAGATCTGGAGGAGCTTCGAACCTTGTCACCGGAAGACCGACTGTTCCGGGCCGCATGCACTGAATAACCCGCGCCGCCGGGTCTGACCATCAACTTCCGACTTTCAGGAAAGCCTGTTTATGCTCAGTGGCTGGTTGTTAGTACTGATTTCAATCACCTACATCACGCTACTGTTTGCCGTTGCCTGGGCTGGCGACCGCCACCCCGGGCTCTACCGGCGCCGCTGGGCGCGGACCCACATCTACGCCCTGTCACTCGCTGTCTACTTTACCTCCTGGACCTTTTACGGTGCCGTGGGACGGGCGACCCAGGAAGGCCTGGGCTTTTTACCCATCTATCTCGGGCCACTGCTCGTTTTCGTTTTTTTTGCGCCGTTGCTGCGCCGCATTATCTATATCAGCAAGCGCAATAACAGCACCTCCATTGCCGATTTCATTGCCTCCCGATACGGCAAATCCCAGGTTCTCGCAGCAATGATTGCCACCTTTGCGCTGATTGGCAGCGTGCCCTACATAGCCCTCCAACTGAAAGCGATTTCGATGGGCTTTAATGTACTCTCGGATACCGGTAGCGGTTACCAACAACTGAGCACGGCGGCCTGGAAAGATTCGGCGTGGTACGTCACGCTGGTTCTCGCGGTATTCACCGTGCTGTTCGGCACGCGCCACCTTGAATCCACAGAGCACCACCGTGGCATGATCCAGGCCGTGGCGTTTGAGTCCCTGATCAAGATTGTCGCGTTTGTGGCTGTGGGTCTGTTTGTCGGGTTTGGTCTGTTCGGCGGCTTTGGCGACTTGCTGGCAAACGTTCGTGAAGCCGACCTGACGGGCACCCTAACCACCGACGGCGTTGAAGCACCGGCATTTATTACGCAAACCCTGGTCGCCATGCTGGCAATTATCTGCCTGCCAAGACAGTTTCATGTCATGGTCGTTGAAAACACGGACCACCGGGACTTTGAAACCGCACGCTGGGCGATGCCCATTTACCTGATCATCGCCAGCGCCTTCGTGCTTCCCATCGCTGCCGCCGGCCTACTCTATCCAGAAGCGGGCAGCACTGACCCCGACATCCTGATTCTCAAACTCCCGATTCTGGCCGGGGAAGAGTGGCTCGCCATTCTTGCGTTCCTTGGCGGCGGTTCCGCTGCCGCAGCGATGGTCATTGTCTGTTCGGTCGCCATCGCCACCATGGTCAGTAACGAAATCATCATGCCAGCGTTGCTCAAATTCTTTCGGCCACGAATGAACCAAAGTGCCGACCTCAGCTACCTGTTGCTCAGCATCCGGCGGGTGGCGATATTTGTTGTGCTGCTGACGTCCTATGGTTTCTACCGCATGGCTGGCGAGGATTACAGCCTTACCGCGTTCGGCCTGCTCTCATTTGCTGCAGCAGCCCAGTTTGGGCCAGCTCTGGTCGGTGGCATTATCTGGCGGCGCGGCAATTTCACCGGCGCGGCATGGGGGTTGGGGCTGGGCTTCCTGATGTGGTGTTACACACTGTTGTTACCCGCTCTCGCCTCGACCGGCTGGTTGACGGAAACACTCATCGATAAGGGCCTCTGGGGCCTGGAGTGGACCCGGCCAACCGCCCTGTTCGGCCTGGAACTGGACCGCACCAGTCACGGCATTGTCTGGAGCCTTGGCATCAACACCGTGACTTACATCGTGCTATCGATGCTGACCCGGCAAAGGGTGCGGGAGAAAATCCAGATCGCCGCGTTTTTCCATGATCCACAACCGAAAGCCGAGACACCTCAACACCAGATCTGGCAGGGAGAAATCCTCACGTCTGACCTACAGGCACTGACCGACCGGTTTATGGGAGAAGAACGCTCTGAAGCCATCTTCAGAAACTATGAGCGCCGCAACGCCATTCGCTTACACCCGCACCGGCCTGCATCGTCCCACCTGATGAAATACATTGAGCGGCAACTGGCATCGGTCATCGGGGCCTCGACCGCCCGGGTGGTTCTCGAATCCACCCTGACCGGCCGCGACATGCAGATTGAGGACGTTGTCAGCATCGTTGACGAAGCGTCACAGGCGATGACGTTCAGCCGGGAGCTGCTTCAGTCTGCCATTGAGAACATCAGTCTCGGGGTCTCAGTGGTCAATCATCAGCAACAACTGGTGGTCTGGAACCATCGTTACCTTGAGCTGTTCAACTACCCTCAGGGTTACGTTCGCGTCGGGCGTTCGGTGGAAGACCTGATGCGCTATAACCTGACCAATGCCAACCTTTCGGCCCGTCGCATTGATGAAATCATCATCGACCGATGTTACAGCATGCGGGAAGGCCGCCCCATGTCATACGAACGCCAGCGCCCTGACGGCACCGTTCTGCGAGTAGATGGCAGCCCGATCCCCGGAGGAGGCTATGCCACCACCTTCCAGGACATTACTGCAATGAGGCGGACCGAACAGGCGCTAAAAGAAACCAACATCTATCTGGAACAGAGGGTCAAGGAGCGCACGCAGGAACTGCAGGTCATCAACGAGCAAATGCTGAAGGCCAAATCCGTTGCGGAACAGGCCAACCAGAGTAAAACACGATTCCTCGCCTCCGCGAGCCATGACCTGCTTCAGCCCCTGAACGCGGCGAGACTGTTCACTTCCGCCCTCGCGGGCAAAGCCGGCGACGGCGACATGGGAGACCTCGTTGAGCATATCGACAGCTCGCTGGGTGCGGCCGAGGAAATCATCAGTACCCTATTGGACATATCGAAACTGGATGCCGGCGCGCTTGAACCAGACATCGGCACCTTCCCGGTCAACGATATCATGCGCCATCTCGCTACCGACTTTTCCGCCATCGCAAAGGATCAGGGCCTGGAGCTGCATGTGGTTCCAAGTACCGCCTGGATTCGATCCGACTCGAAATTGCTCAGGCGAGTCGTACAGAACTTCCTCTCGAATGCCATTCGTTACACCCCCGAGGGGAGAATTCTACTGGGCTGTCGACGGCTCAAGGGGTATCTTCGCATTGAGGTATGGGATACCGGGCCGGGTATTCCGGAAGATCAGCTCGCTCATATTTTTGAGGAGTTTCGACGTTTTCAACAAGGTCGGGACAAAAAGGGCCTGGGCCTGGGACTCGCGATTGTGGATCGCATCAGTGGCATGCTGAATCATCCGGTCAACGTCCACTCGGTACAAGGCCATGGAAGTGTCTTCAGTATTACAGTGCCAGCAGCACCGCCTGAACAGCTCCCAGCCATAACCGCGAAAACACCGGCCAGCTCACGTCGTGTATCCAGCTTGGGTGGTTTACAGGTGCTGTGCATCGACAACGATCCCGCGATCCTGCAAGGCATGGTCGCACTGCTCGGCAACTGGCAATGCGAGGTTACCGCTGCCGAAAGCCTGGACGATGCCAGACACAAACTGAACGGCCAGGAACCCGACATCATACTGGCTGATTACCAGCTTGATGATAACAAGAACGGGCTGGATGCCATGGACTCCCTGCGGGATGGTTTCACTCATGAAATAGCAGGCATACTGGTTACCGGTTATATGGCCCCTGAAGTTAGGGAGGACGCCATTTCAAGGGGGTACCAGATTCTTTACAAACCGGTCAAGCCTGCGGCATTGCGGGCACTGGTTAACAAGCTGTTAAAACAGAAACGTCCATGACTGACACAACAGAAAAGACCGGCGGTAACAGTTTTGGAAAACTGACTTATCTGGTTATCGACGACTTCGAGAATTTTCGCCTGTCGATGCGGCAGATGCTCAGAAGCTGTGGGGCAGACAGGATAGAACTGGTTGGCCAAGGAGCCCCCGCCGTTCAGTACTGTGCCTATAACCATGTAGACGTCGTGTTGTGCGACTACAATCTTGGCGAAGGTAAAAACGGCCAGCATATTCTCGAAGAGCTGCGGCACAAAAAACTGTTAAAGCGATCATCGCTGTTTCTGATGGTTACTGCAGAAACCTCTAAAGAGATGGTCATGGGTGCACGGGAATATCAGCCCGATGCCTACCTGACCAAACCCATCAATCGCGCCATGCTCGAAAAGCGGCTGACCGCCCTGCTCAGTCAGCGCAGCGCCCTGCTCCCGATTAACCGAGAGCTGGACCGGGAAAACTACCCGGAAGCCATTTCCCTGTGCCTGGCCACCCTGCCCAGGCAACCACGTTACAAGACCTGGCTGATGAAAACCCTGGCTGACCTCTATTACAGGGTGGGTGATTACAGCCACGCACTGAAAATATACGATGACGTTCTCACCCAGCGAGACCTCTCCTGGGCCAGGCTTGGCCAGGGCAAGACGCTATTGGCCATCCAGAATACAGACGCCGCCGTGACGTCCTTGAAAGCCCTTATGGACAGCCATCCGGACTACATGGAGGCGTACGACCTGCTTGCTGAAGGCCTGGAGCGTCAAGGGCGATCCACCCAGGCACAGAAAATTCTCGAGAAAGCCGCCGAACATTCGCCAAACGCCCTTCTGCGTCATCGACAGCTTGCCCAGCTAGCCACCGACAATCAGGACATATCGACGGCATCGTATGCCTGGCGACAAACAGTCAGGCTCGGCACCCATTCCATACATGACAGCGCGGACCACTACCTGGCTCTGGGACAATCTCTCTCGGATCTTTGCGAAGGGGACTCCAGTGACGAGGGCAAACGACATGCTGACGAAGCCCTCAACACGCTGTCCAGAATGGAAAAACGTTTTTCAGAAGACGAGTCACTCGCGGTGCGCAGCAGAATTGTTCAGTCAAGAATTCATGCCGGCCAGGGGCGCATCCAACAAGCTGAAAACGTCTTGGAACCGGTGACGCAAGCGCTCTCTGACCCTCAGGCCATGGACCCGAACACCGGCATTGATTACGCCAAGACCCTGTTTCGTCTCGGCCGGGATGATCAAGCCAGGCAATTGCTCAGTCACTTGGCGCAACGATTTAACGGTCAACCGGATATTCTTCAAAAGATTGAAGGGCTCCTGGACGAACCAGTGGGTTTCCGTCAGAAGTTACAAGCGAGAACCCGGAACCGTGATGGCATTAAAGCGTTCGAGGCGGGCAATTTAGAGACGGCAATTGAGGAGTTTTCCAGCGCGCTTGAGATTGTGCCCTCGCACGCTGCCCTCAACCTCAACCTTGTTCAGGTGCTCATGAAGCAATACAGCGACGATGGCTCCCCTAACCCACAGCTTCTCATGAAGTGCGAGTCGCACCTTACTCAACTAAAAAGCCTACCCGAGCAACATCGCCAATACCGTCGATACCTTGCGCTGTGCAGCAAACTGAAAGGAATGATGACATGAATTCCACGCCAGAAAACACCGACGGATCACAGGACGACCATATCGACTTTTCCATGGTTCTGGCGTCCGCGGTTCATGATATGAAAAACTCTCTCGGCATGCTGCTCAACTCACTTGATGAACTCCGCAACGAGCACGAGACAACCCTCGGTGAAACCAATCGTTTCAACACTCTTCAGTACGAAGCAGAGCGCATGCACAACGATCTGGTTCAACTGCTTGGCATATATCGCCTGGGGGAAAACAACCTATCTGCCCACATTGAAGAACACTTTGTGCCTGATTTTTTGTCCGAGCACATGGCCCGCCATACACCCCTGCTACAAGGAAGGAATATCGATTACTCCGTAAACGCCAAGGATATTAACGGCTTTTTTGACGACGACCTGCTCACCGGAGTTCTCAATAACACCATCAACAATGCCATCCGCTATACCCGTAGCCGAATCTTGCTGACCGCCTGTGAACGAGACGGCTACCTGGTGATTGGCGTTGAAGATGACGGCCAGGGTTACCCGGAAAACATGCGGTACAACGCGACTCTCAACTTCAAGTCACTGGACTTCAAGAGTGGAAGCACAAGCCTGGGACTATTCTTCGCATCATCCGTCGCCAGGTTGCACCGTGAGGGAGAGCGAAGTGGCCGCATCCGGCTACATAACA
>NZ_JBBDSR010000097.1:0-84272 GCF_040904845.1 Marinobacter sp.
AATTCGGGCTCAGATCCGGCGCGGGGAACGAGAGCTGACCGAGTATAAAGTCGGCGGTGAAGAGTTGCTGGACGCGTTTTATCGGGTCTTTGCAATCAATATGCGTGATCTGGGCACACCGGTGTACGGCAAAGACTTTTTCCGCAACCTTCTGCGGGCACTGCCGAAACAGTCTTGGCTGGTGGTGGTCAGGGTAGATAATCACGCAGTTGGGTGTGCCTTTTTAACAGGGTACCGGGGTCGCATGGAAATACCCTGGGCATCGACACTGCGTTCTCACAACCATACCGGCGTTAACAGGGCGATGTACTGGCACATACTCCAGTTTGCGATTGAACGTGGCTACGGAGTGTTTGATTTCGGTCGATGCAGTGAAAGCTCCGGTACGTACCGTTTCAAGCAACAATGGGGTGCGCAGCCGCTGCCGCTGTGCTGGGATTACCTGCTGCCTGAAGGTGGCCGGCTTCCAGCTCTCACCCCGGACAACCCGAAGTTCCGCTTGCTCATAGCGGCGTGGCAGCGCCTGCCCGTATGGCTTGCCAATCTCATTGGCCCCCACATCGTCAAGGACCTGCCGTAATGAGCCTGTTCCAGACGCACGCCTGGCAGAGCGCCTGGTGGGACACCTGGGGCGATGCCGAGGGCCTGCGCCTGATCCGCCAATGGGATGGCCACATATCGGGTCTGTATGAATCGAAATATCGATTAAAAGGTATCCTTCCGGTGCGCTCTCTTCAGTTTGTTGGCACCAGCTACCGGAAGCTGAGAACCCCGAGAACCGAATACAATCGGTTCTGCCCGGAACACCTGAGCGGAAAAGACCTGCTGGCGGCGATGGTGACGGTACTGGAATCCCACTCCTGGACCGAAGTGGTGTTCAGCGACCTGCTCAGTGGCTCGGAGGAGTTGTCTGCGTTAGTAACCATCGCCGCAACCCACAAGTGGGCGTTTCGTATTAACGCCGCGGACCAGGGCTACGCTGTCGCGACGAACGGAAGCTTCGCAAACTATCTGGCGCAGCTGGGGTCGAGCAGTCGTTTGCGCCTTTACAATCGCAGAAAACTGCTTGAGTCCCACGGTAAGGTCTGTCTTGAGAATGCCTGGGAGGGGGACCCGGAAAATTTTTTCCAGACACTCAACAAATTTCACCGGGCACGGTGGAACAAAGACTGCGTAACGGACAAAAGCCTCGGCTTCCATTTGAAGTTTCTTGCGAGGGTTACCGAAGAAGGGGGGCAGCCCCAGTTGTCAGTGCTGACATGCGGCGGTGTGGTCGTGTCATTGCTATACAACGTCTGGTTTGACGGCGTGGTTTACAACATCCAGGCGGGGTTCGATGAGACCTTTCACAAAAAGCTGTCCCCGGGCTCCATTCATCTTGGCTACGCCATCGAAGAAGGGTTCCGGCGGAATGACACCTGGCGGTTTGATTTTCTGGCGGGTCAGGGTAAGAACGAAGATTATAAATCGAGATTCGCAACGGAAAACTACCAGTTTATCTCGGTCATGCTGGTAAAAAACCTGCTATTCCGCGCGCTCTACTGGATGAAGGGCTGACGTTGCCATGAACCAATCCCGAGGCAATACCATTCTTCACCTGATTGATACCACCGGCCCGGGCGGTGCGGAGACGGTATTTATCAGCCTGCTCAGTGAATTGCAGAACACATCATTTCGTAACGTGGTCGTACTCCGTGGGGAGGGCTGGGTGGCGGAACAGGTCAGGAGTCTGGGGATTGCACCGTACATCATAGACTCGAAGGGCAGTTTCAATCTTGGTTACATCAGCGCGCTCTGGAGGCTCGTTAGCACGCAAGGCGTTGACCTCATTCATGCGCACCTGCTGGGTTCTAACGTCTACGGTGCGATGGTGTCTGTGCTCAGCAGAACGCCCATGATTGCAACGTTCCACGGTGCCGTGGATGTGGCGTCCGGTGAACGCTTTCTGAAAGCCAAATTCGCCCTCATTGGCTGGGGCGCGTCCGCTATTGTCAGCGTTTCGCGGAGGCTCCAGCAAGAGCTTGGAGCCAGGGCTGCTCTGCCTGCGCATAAACTGCAGCTCGTCTACAATGGAGTCGATCCTGACCGTTTTACGGGGGACCACGGGGCAGGGTTGAGATCGGAACTCGGGCTGCCTCCAAATGGGATCCTGGTTGTCTCAATCGGTAATATTCGCCCTGCAAAGGGCTATGAGTACCTGGTCGACGCTGCGATTACGCTTTCAGCGCAACACCCCGACATCCACTTCGTCGTTGTCGGGCACCAGAAAGAACCGCTTTTCAGCGCGCTCAAAGCACAGGTATCGGAGTCGCCGAGAGCACCGAACATTCATTGGCTCGGATTTCGACAAGATGTTTCGGATGTACTGAGACAGGGAGATATCTTCCTGCTGCCATCCGTTTCGGAGGGGTTTTCGATCGCTACGGTAGAAGCCATGATGGCCGGGATTCCTGTGATCGCAACGCGAAGCGGTGGTCCCGAAGAAATTATAGAAGATGGCGAAACCGGGTACCTGATCCCGGTTCGGGATTCGGAGGCCATAGTCAGTGCGATTCTTGAACTGAGGCAGCCAGCCAGAGCGGAGCCAGTTGTTGGTAGAGCCAGGAATAGAGCGGTTGAGCAGTTTAGTCTGGCGGCTATGCTGAATCAGTATATGGCGGTGTATAAACGCCTGATTCGACCCAAGGGTTCGGCCTGATGTGGCTTATAAACAGGAGGTGAGGTGATGAAAACCGCTATCGTCAAGCTTGCAAACCTGGTGGGGGAAACCGGAGTTTACCGATTTATCTGCCCGGGGCGAATACCGGTGTTCATGCTGCACCGGGTTGTTGAGAATGTTGATGACCTACCCGGTGCCATGAGCGCTCAAACCTTGCGGAGCTACCTCAAGTATCTCTCCAGGCACCGTTACAGCGTGCTGTCGATGGATGACCTGTGGGAAATACTGGCCGAGGGCAGAGCCGTGCCGTCACGTTCTGTGATGTTCACCATTGACGATGGCTTTCGTGACCACCATGAAGTGGCTGCCAGCTTATTCGATGAATTTGGCTACAGTCTCAACCTTTTCGTGATCACAAGCTTACTGGACGGCAAACTCTGGCCCTGGGATGACCAGATAGCCTACGGCGTTTCCAGGACGACTGTCCGACAGGCTGACATTCAACTGCCATCCGGTGTCACCTACCTATTGGATTTGGAAAAACACTCAATTCGCCACGCGGCCCGTGCCATACGAAATGCATTAAAAACTCACAGCCAGGCCCATATCTACGAATGGCTGGACGCAGAATTCTATCCCGGGTTAAGGGTTTCGCCCCCGCCGGATATTCCTCGCGAGTTCCAGCCAATGTCCTGGGACGATGCCAGGTCACTGCGCGCCAGGGGCCATGGAGTTTATCCCCATACCTGCTCCCACCGAATTCTCTCTACCTTGTCAGTGGCTGACAAACAGAAAGAAATTCTCCAGTCGCTCGCCAGGGTGTCAGAAGAGCTGAGTTATGAGCCGGAGGTCTTCGCATACCCTACGGGCCGCCCTTCCGACTACGACAGCACAGACGTGGATATGCTCAGAAACGCTGGTGTCAAAATGGCGTTCAACACCGTACCGGACTACGTACGGTCGGGGCAGGGCCTGTATGATCTGTCGCGGTTTTCGCTGCCCGATAACATGGCAGATTTCCTTCAGATCGTTAACCGGTTTGAAGCGTTGAAAGCGCGGTTTAACCGTCAGCCAGAAGCCGCGCTGAGCTTTTTGCCGAGCCGGTAAACCATGTCCCGTAGTGATGTCCACCCGTATCGAAATGCCGGATGGGGATCTTTCCAGTAAAACAGTGCACCGACCTTCCTGTGCCGAAGCAGACTTAGATAGAGCCGAATAATGCGCAGTAGGTTTTCACGATTTTCCAGACGCGCAATCAGATCCCCAAAAAAGTTCCAGTACACCTGATTGTCTTTCTGAGGACCGATATCAACCTTGCGACCGTACGCGGTATGGGTACAGGCCAGAACGTTGTTGATGCCACACCTTGTATCAAACCAGTTACACATACCCAGGCGTGGATTGGTTTCAATGTAGTAGTAAAGGCCGGTTTCGGGGTCTTTCTTGAATTCGATCATGGCGGGGCCGGTGTAGTTCAAAACCTTGCCGATCTTCTGGCAGGCCTCTCGTAACGCCGGGTTATCAAGACTGACCGCCAGGGACGTGACACCGTAATGTGAGGGCATGGTGCCAAGGCGCTTGAACACGAAACACGCGGCCAGGTTTCGCTCTCGGTCAAAAGTAACGTTGCACACCCAGAGATTATCGTCGTCTCCAGGAATAACCGCCTGGGCAATAAATTGATCAAGATACCCACGAAACTGGTCACGAAACTCGTTCAATTCGTTGAGGGTGCGGACAATCCGGTTCTTCGCACCCAACAACTTATACTCTCGGAACGTTCGGGGTTTAATTATGAGGGGGAAAGACTCAGGTGTGTCTGCCCCGAGCGAGAAATAGGTCTGTGGCAATGTAATGCCACCGCTGAGCATGTACTGATATTCGAGTTTTTTATCGTTAAGAACCTCTGTGGTGTCTCCACAGGGAACAACAAGGTGGTGCCTGGCATACCCTTCTGTTTTGAGCTGACCCAGCAGTTCGGCTGCCAGGTCCGAACAGGCGATCAACACGCCGGGGCCGCCTTCGGTAAGGTAGAGATTGTCCAGAATAGGGCGGATATCATCGATACAAGGTGCCGGGGGCAAAAGAAACCGGTACTGGCTGTAACGGCTGTACGCGCTTAAATCTGACTGCCCCGTCAGTAGCGTGTAGGTTCTCAGCCCTGCATGAGCGGCAGAACGTACGGCACCGAGCCCGTTAAGGCCGCTGGCAAGAATAATGACGTAGGACTGATGCATACAGTCTTTACTTCCTGAGTGCGAGAAGGTATTGCTTTAATTCAAACCAGAATGGCCGAAGGTCCCGCCAGCGATTGACCTCATGACGGGTTCTCAAACCCGGTTTCAAAAATCGCCACACCTCGCCAAGTTTCTGGGCGATGGAATAGGACGTGCCGGGTGCCTTAAGCACCAGATACAACCGGTCGAGATCACCGAGCAACCAGCGTACTCGACGCTGCTGCCATTGTGTTTGTGGGACTTCAGCACCCGTACTCACAAGATACAGCAGCCAGGGGAAGTCGACGCCGGAATCAATCGCCAATTGCAACGAGCCCCAAAACCGGGGATTGACCTCCATAAGGTAGCCGACGCCGTCCTCCGCGACCCGAAACTCGACCATGGCAACGCCATGCCATTGAACAGCATGCAGAAGCCTGGCCGCAGATGCCTTTAACTGTTCGTTAACCGGTGCGGATTCGCTTAATACGCTGACGCCGCCTCCCGGCGGTTTTTCTCTCAGCCGGCGGTGTGCGAAGTAACAGATTGACTTGCCGTGGTCGAAGAGCGCAAAAATACCCTGGCCAGTGCCGTCAATAAAGGACTGAATGGTGTAAGGGAACTCAAAAAAGGCGTGTTGCTCCAACGCCAGTTCCGCCTCTTCTCGGGTTCCGGCAATGACCACTTGCGTGGGGAGAACCGTACTGTCCGTCAGAATCCTGGATTTGTAGGGTTTAAGCACAACCGGAAACTGCGTGAGCTTTGTCAGCGCCAGAAGTCCTTCCTCGATGCCCCGGCATTGTACGGACTCAGGAACAGGCACATCGAGCCGCTGAGCCAGTGCGAACAGCTCGTTTTTGTTAGCCAGTTGTTCAACAGCCTGGGTATCCGGGAAAGGAAGAATGACGTGCCCGGGCAGTTCAGAGCGGTACGCCAGTACTATGTAAGTGGTGGCTTCCGTGATGGGAAGCAGGAAAGTGATACTCAGGCGATCAATGATCTGCAGGATATCCTCAAAGAACTTACGGGGCGAGGAAAATGGGTCAGGGTAATGAAGCCTCTCCGCGCAAAACCGGGAGGTGCCCGCCAGAGAACAGGGCGATGATTCGCCGGCTGCCACCCACAATCCTTTTGAACCCAGGGACCTGACGGCTGCCAGTGAGGCTCTTTGATTCCCGTCCAGTACCAGAATTCGGGGCTTCATTTACAGCAACGTCCTGAATTTGTCGCATGTTTGAGAAAGGTGGCTCGATTATCCGTTATAAGCCGAGTAAATTCTATCAAAGTGATCTAAAATCTCCTTTGGGAATGTATCAGGGAGCCAGCCCTATTATTGGGAAAAGGGAGCGCATTCGTTGGATCGGTTGGTATATGAGCGATTTGGCTCGCGACAGGGATTTGTTCGGTTTTTCTTCTATGGGTGCCTTGCCCTGCTAGGAACCTATCGTAGGTTCTCTTCTGAGCAGCCCAAACGCGGACAAAGGCTGGTTTTTGTCTGCAGCGGTAATATCTGCCGTAGCCCCCTGGCCGAAGTGTATGCCCAAAGTCTAGGGTGGGAGGCTGCGTCCTGTGGCCTGAACTGCGGTGACGACCATCCCGCCGACCCCAGGGCCCGGGACTTTGCGCTAGGCCAAGGCATGTCGCTTGAATCCCATCGAACGGTCAATGTCAGGCACTTTCATTTCGGAGACAATGACTTTGTCGTGGTGATGGAGCCTTCCCACACATCCTCTTTTCAAACCAAAGTTGGCGACGACTATCCCATCGCCTTGGCTGGCAGTTACTGCAAAAAACGGAATCCGTACATCCATGACCCCTATAACTGTTGCGATGAGTTTTTTAACCATTGCGAACACAGGGTAATGGAAGCGGTGAGGGGGCTTTGTGGGTAGGAGACGGAAGGAAGTATTGGATTCCGATTTATACGGTCTAAAGGTGAGTGCGGCGTGGCGACAATTCCGCAGTGAAAGCTTCGCGTTCTGGATGATCTGCGCTTATCTATTCTTTGAATATGTAAGGCCACAGTCGATATATCCAGTTATAGATTTTCTGCCATGGGCTCAGTTACTGGTTGTTGCAGCGCTGATTGGATGTTTTTTTGACAAAACCGTCACGTGGGTTTCATCATCAATTAATTTTTTGTTAGTTATTTTCTTTACACTTATATTGTTATCTAGCTATTTAGCGTACTTTCCGGAAATTTCTTTTAACAATCTAGATCTATATTATTTGTGGGTTATTATATATTTTTTAATAATAAACATCGTCAATACAAGGCGAAGGTTTTTCATATTTATATGTATATTTCTTGTCGCGTCATTTAAGATTTCACTTTCGCTTTCACTAACGTGGGCGCGAAGAGGCTTTTCTTTTAGTGACTGGGGTTTGATGGGACCACCAGGATTTTTTCAAAATTCCGGTGAATTAGCGATACAAATGTTGGTCTTCTGGCCCATTGCCTGGGCGTTTGCCCACACCTTGAAACCTCATATTTCAAGAAAATGGTACTTCGCATTAATGGTAATGCCCATTACCGCCATCATGGTGATCCTTGGTGCTAGCTCGCGAGGTGGTCAGCTTGCACTCGTCTGCCAGCTACTCGTGATGAATTACCGTTATGTGTTCAATCCGAAAATTCTTATTGTAATCGGCGTAGCCACTACGCTTATCTGGACGTTTTTGCCCGATGAGCAAAAACAGCGTTTTGAAACCATGGGAGAGGATCGCACATCAAAACAGCGTTTGCTTTATTGGGAAAATGGAGCAGAGATGATCCAGAATAATCCCGTACTTGGTGTTGGTTATTTCAATTTTGCACCCTATTTTGAGCGTTACTACCCGGACGACGTGTTACTAGGAAAGGCGGAGCTGCCCCACAACATTTTTATTCAAATAGGAACTGATACTGGAACGCTGGGGTTAGCTGTTTTTTCTGGCTTCTTGCTAGTTGCGTTCAAACTGGGACACTGGTTCAAGGCTGAGGGCTGCGAAGATCGACAGGCGCTTATTGGCCGCTCTGCCAACTTGTCACTACTCGGCTTTGTGGTGGCAGGTCAATTTGTTACTGTAGCTTATTATCCATACTTATGGATTCATTTGGCGCTCATCGTGGCTTTGACTAATAGTTTTAAGGTCAGCGATAAGCGAAGGAAAGGAAGGTTATGAAGGTACTTTGGCTGTCTCATTTAATCCCTTTTCCTCCAAAAGGTGGAGTCTTGCAACGTACTTTCAATATGATCAGAGAAGTTGCGAAATACCATGAAATTACGCTAGTGGCTTTTAACCAGTCGGATTTCTTGGCAGCCAGTTTACCTGAACAAAAGGACCCACTTGGGCTTGCCTGTCAGGAACTGTACAAAATCGTGGAATCTATCCATGTTCTTGATATTCCAGAAACTAGTATGATCGCTGGTCGCTACATTATAGCTTTTAAAGCACTACTGAGCGGGCGAGCCTACAATATGGAATGGCTTAGATCTGCTAAAGCCAGACAAATACTAATGAACATTGTGGCGAAGGGCGATTTTGATGCAGTTCATATTGATACCGTCAGCCTTTGCGTTTACTCCGACCTTTTCCAGGGGCTTCCGGTTATCCTTAATCACCATAATTTTGAGTCTGGCATGCTCAAATCGAGGTCGAAAACTGAGCTCAACCGAATCAAGAGTATTTACTACCAAGTTGAGGCTGAGCGGTTGCTGAAGAGTGAAAATCACAATTGTAGGAGGGCGGACCTTAACCTTACCTGTTCTGAAGAAGACGCTGAGGCGATGGCAGGAGCAATCGGTGGCGGTAACTTCATGTCGGTTCCAAATGGTGTGGACGTTTCCTATTTCTACCCAAACCCGTCAGTGAAGGTAGTTGAAAACAGTATAGTGATTGTTGGCGGCCTTTCCTGGTACCCGAATCGTGAGGCGGTTGAGTATTTTATCCGCGAATTATGGCCTCTGATTAAAGTCAGTATTCCGGACATACGGGTGGATATTGTTGGCCGTGGGCCCACTGCAGAAATGCTAAAGCTTGCCGAAAACGACGAGTATTTCCGCGTACACGGCTTTGTGGATGATGTCAGGGAGTATCTTTGGCGCGCTAAGTTTTATCTCTGTCCAATCCGAACTGGCGGTGGAACCAAACTGAAAATTCTGGATGCGCTTGCTAGTGGCTGCTGCATTATCGCCGACCCTTTTGCCTGCAGGGGCATCAATGTTCAAAACGGCGTTGACGTTGTCTATGCAGAAACACCGGAGGATTACGTTGATGCGATTAAAACACTACTGAGTAACCCTGAGACAGAAGCTAGTCTGCGAAAGGCTGGTCCGGAGCTAATTCGCAATCACTACAGTTACATTGGCATTGGTAAACAATACGCAGAAGTTCTTGGTGAGCTGGCCCAACGACCTGGAACTCAGGGAAGGAGTGCCTGATGAACTCAACGCTTGCCCGCACAATCTTCGAAGCAGGTGTCAGGGTCCGGAACCCTACTTTGTTCGAACAATATGACTACCTCAAATCGACAGAATGGCTTTCCAGAAAGGAGCTGGAGCAGATCCAGTTGGAGGGTGCTGAAAGATTCCTGAGGTTCTGCGGAACTCATTCATCGTACTATCATCGAATATTCCGAGAGGCGAGCTTCAACCCCTCACAGCTCTCATCGGTATCTGATATCAGTAGGTTGCCGGAGCTGGATAAAGCGACGCTGATCAGAGAAAACTCCTTGATTCACACCAGCGGCCTGAATGAAAAACTCCGACTTGCTGAAACCTCGGGCACTTCCGGAGAGGCCCTCGCGTTTTACCGTAATGAAAAGTGGGACTCAGTGAATCGCGCGGCACTCATGCGATCCTATGACTGGTATGGCATCAAACCATGGGATAAGAACGGCTATTTGTGGGGATATAATATAAGTGCCTCCCAGTCGCGCAAAGTGGCCTTACTCGACGCGATACAGAATCGATTCCGATTATTCAGGTATTCAGAATCTGAGGTAAGAGGTTTTTGTAGCAGGCTGCGGAACTCAAGCTACATTTCAGGCTACTCAAGCATGGTTTATGAAGTGGCAAAATGCGTGAATGAGCTTGAGCTTGGCCCCATACCACTCAAGATGGTCAAGGGAACGTCAGAAATGATTCTCGATGCTTATCATCCGGAAACTGTGAAAGCTTTTGGGAAGAATATTACCAGTGAATATGGTGCGGCAGAGGCTGGTTTGATTGCGTTTGAATGCCCCAATGGGGGAATTCACGTGAATATCGAAAATGTCATTCTCGAGCAGAACGACACCGGCGAACTGCTAGTTACGAATCTTTCTTCGTACTCCTTCCCCGTGATTCGGTATCGGTTAGGAGATATGGTAACTCTCAGTGATGAAACCTGTAGCTGTGGAAGAAATCACCCTCTGATCAAAAGCATTCTCGGCAGGAAGGGTGCAAATGTCCAGGGCGATAGGCAAACCTACCCGGCACTGACCTTTTATTATGTGTTCAAAAATCTCGCCTTGGAAAAAAATATACTGCTTAACTACAAAGCGGTTCAAAATTCCAAGGGAGAGGTTACGCTTTATGTAGAGGACAAAACAAACGAAAAATATCAGAAAGATATAGACTTACAGCTGCGGAGATATTTCGGTGGCGATATAAGATTTTCGACGATCTATATAGATCGGTTCGTCAACGAAATGAAGAAAAAACAATATTTTGAGACCAGTTTATAAATCTATAGTGGTAAAACAGAAAACGGATTGCGGCTTCATTTTCCATCGTTTGTATCGGGCCATCCCGTGCAGGCGAAATGCGGGGATCCAAGGAGAGTTCTTTCAGCCCCACCGGGTGAAAAGATCTTATACTGTTGCCGGGGGCCAAGCGCAGAATTAAGGTCTAACATCTCCCAGGTACTACCTATCGCTTGGGCAACCCGAAAGTTCGTCAATGTGTTTTTAACTTTAAATATTATCTTGAGTCAGGTCGACCCGTTTTCGATGCTCTGCCTGTCGGGGTCGAGATGACACTCCGACAGTCGGCAGTTAGATTATTCGCTGATTTGGAGAACGGGCGGGTTAGGAGCGTTGCCTGACCCAGATACTCCATCAGTATCCAGCAGTGATTCCGTTGAAATGGTTATATGGTCAATCAGCCACTCAGTATCTTGAGAGTATGCTGCGTTTGCCCAGCCCATAAAGTAGCCGGCTGCCCATCCATTCGGGCCTCCCGAAGGGAATGGCAGTACTGCCTCCCGGGTGCGATGTAGAAGCTCGCGATCATCGGGGGATTCGCTTTCCCACCTTCGCCACAGTTCAATGACGCCGTCGCTAGAGCTGCCACTCGAAGAGGCTTTGATATGGATAGTTAATTCCATCCAACGCCCCCGGTCACTCGGGACGGAAATGAAATCAGTGTACTGTTTGTGCCCTCCCAATACCTCATAGCCTCCTTCGCTGTAATGGAATGCGAGATTGCTGGAACCACCCCCCGTTCCCCAGAATTCCCAGGCGATAGTAGGACCTAAGCCTTTGCTTGAATAATCATCCATCCACAATGCGAACAACTTGTGATTGCTTGGATTGCTGCTTCCATGGGTATAGTTTGTGGGGACCCGAACCCAATACTGGAACCAGATGTCAGGATAGCTACTACCGAGTCTGAACCTTTGTTCGGCCATTGCTTCTCCAGCCGGATAGCGAAATCTGAGGCTATGGTCCCCGTGAAATGCTGACCAGTCCTCTCCATATTTTGGAGGGTTATATTTCTCTCCATTGTTGTAGACAACAGCCTCCTCGGTGACTACAGACGTGCGATTGTTGCGCTGCCAGTCAAAACCATCTTTACTTGTGGCAGACATGTCGCCGGATTCGAACGAATCTATGAAAATCTGCTCAGCTTGGGCTGGCAAAGCCAGCGCTAGCACAAGCGCAGTTGCAGTGAATAATGGCAGTTTGTTCATAGTTATGGCTCCGGAGGTAAGCGTACTTTTCTAGTTTATACCATTTCACGTAATTTTACGTTCTCAGAGCGTTTAAATTTGATTAAGGATTTATTCATCGAATACTCGGTCATTTCTGGTAAAAAACACTAAAAAGACCGACTGTTATCATAAAAATGAATATTATTAAAATCTATATTAAACAAATGGTTGCTAGATAATTATAGAAAAAAATATAAAATTATGTCTTAATATTATGATTAATATTGGTGGCCAATTATATTGCTTTAAGTTTTAGTAAATTCCACGCGTGGAATCGTAGGAAAGCACTCTAGTTTTTAATAACTAAAGCTGTCAAAACTTGTATTTTTAATTAAATTTTATCAAGTTATAGCTAACGTTACATAAAGAGATAGCGTTTTATGGTTGTAGGCAGATCTTCCGGGCGGAATTTTGCACTGAGCTTGAGTCGAAGGGCTTCCAGAGTGCAATCTTCCTATTTTTCCTCGCGGCTGAAAAATCCGATCTTTGTTGTCGGCTTTAACAATTCCGGCAAGTCTTCCGCCGTAAAGGCCTTCAAAACCATTGATGACTTACTGGTTTACCCAGGTGAGGGTAACGGGGATCTCTGGTTCCGCGGTCACTTCCCCTGGATCACTTCCAGCGTGTCGGTAGGCCCTATCTGGCTATCTCCCGACGAGTTCATAAATAGCGTGAAGGACACCAACGGCACTTCGTTTTCTAGGGCGAGGGTGCAGCTTGGTGCCTACCAATGGTTGAAGGGCGGCCAAAACCTGTTGAACGACAGCGGGATGCTGGCTGCGCTGGCTCTGGACATAGCGCCCGACTTTCCTGATGCTAGATTCATTCATTTCATCAGGGATGGCTGGCTTGCCAGCTACATAACGGCGAGGTTGGAATGGAGTCGCATCATTCGCTCACCAGGCAAGTACATTGAGTACGACTGCCCGATTCGCTTTCAAGATGTCTTGAAGAAGATGGCGCACTACTGGGTGTGGACGTTGAACCGTATGGATGCCGTTGCCGAGGCAATGCCCGGTTCCGTGCTCGAGTTACGTTATGAAGACTGGTGGCACAACCCGGAGCCCATGGTTGATACCGTTGCCCACTTTCTGGAGTTACCCCGCCCGGATCACGCGGAGCGCCGTGAGCCAAAAGGTGACCTGACACAACAACTGTTATCAGAGATGACCGACGAGGAATGCGATTTACTCGACGAAATCCTTGGCCCTACCATGCTCAGAAAAGGCTACCCGCTTGATAAAGCCAGTAATGTCCGGGTCATGAGAATGCCTGTGAGCAGGCCGTAAGAAACGCGCGGGAGCAGGAGTCCAAGGTGTACTGTACTGTGGATTTTTCGCGGGCACTTGAACCCAGTTGGGCCCTCAGTTGATGGTCACTGGCCAGTTTAACGACATAACCTGCCGCATCCTGAACATCGTCCTTTCCGTATACAAACCCGTTTTCGCCATGATCAATTGCCTGCTTAACGGAGGGAATGTCCGGAACCAGGACGGGCAACGATGCAGTCATATATTCTACGATGGAAAGAGAAAAACCTTCCCCGAGCGCGGCGTGAAACGCAATGTCCGCTGCCGGTAGCAACTCGCGTGCATCACTACGGAATCCGAGCAGGCGTACGGTGTCCTGCAGATTTTTGTCTTCCACGAGCTGTTGCAGGTGATTCATCGCAGGGCCATCGCCAATCAATAGAAACGTCAGTTGCTGAGCCGGCAGAGCTTGTACGGCCAGCTCGGCAACGGCGATCACAAAATCAAATCGTTTGTAAGGATGTGCCCGGCCGGTGGTGATACACACAAAGGCGTTGTCCGGAATGCCAAGACGCTGTCGTGACGCTGCTCGCTGGTGAGTATCGTAACTCATTGGCGGAATGCCGTTCTGGACCACAATGCAGCGCTCTGGAGGAATGCGGGCGTTGGCGATGCTGCGCTGCTTCATCAGGTCTGAAACACAAAACTGAGTGTTTGCGCACACCCATGGCAACCTGTGCCTAATGGATTTTAGCGCGCCCTTTAATCCGGTAACCGGAGGTCGGTCTCCGGGTGTGTGGTCGTGAACCACAATATTACGGATGCCACAACGCCGGAAAAAAAGGTAGTCAGGGCTAAACCAGGGACGGTCCGTAAAGTAAATATCGGTGATGTTGTGGGTGCTGATAAATTCCCGGAGCTGATGCCGTTGTTGAGAAGAGCGCCCTGGCACGTTGAGCTCGACAACGCTTATACGGCTTTGTTGAATGCGGTCGGGGAGGGTATTGATTTCGGGGTAGGCGAGATAGGCTTTCTTACCTTTTTGGTGGAAATGCTCTGAAATAAGTACCCAGAAATGCTCCATCAACCACCAGGCGTAACCCACGTCAGAAGCGTAGTTTGATACCAGTAAGACATTTCCATGTGTCGTGGTGCCCATATCCGCTTCCATTGCTGAATAACATCACCGCCTTTTACAGACAAGTACTGAAGGGAGTGGTACGATTTCCTGTCTGCCTGGCGAGCATTATGATGCCAGAATGGATAGCGGCTAGCTACCGTCCGGCGGGCTTGATTCTGATAAGGAGATCGGATTTGAGAATAGGCTATCTTTATAACCTCAGAATTTATCCACCCAAGGGCGGCAACCACGTCCACGCGCTTGAACTCATTCAGGGTTTCCTGGCTGAAGGCCACAGCGTTGTTGTGATGGACGATCCCACAGCTCCAGGTGTGAGCAACATCAATAGCGATACACCGGGCGCTATCCAGGCGTTTCTCGATGCTGTCGATGTCCTCTATATCCGGATCGATGCGCGTTATCTCTCTGACTGGCCCCTGGCGGTTCAATGCATGTCGCAGTCCGGTAGCACGCCGGTGGTCTGGGAAATCAATTCACCCGCGAACGAAACGCTTGCCTATTCCTGGTTAGGTGGCAGAAAGGCCGGGCAAACCGAATCGCCCATAAGAACGGCCCAGCGTTGGGTGCACGCTAATCGCAAGAAGCTGGGTATTGCTCGCGAAGAGTCATTGCGAAAATCGCTTGCGACCAACGTAGACACCGCTATTTGTGTATCGTCAGCGTTGGGGCGATACGCAAAAGAAAAGCTGGGTATCCGTAACGTTGTTGTTCTTCCGAATGGCGGCCCGCTGATTCCTGAAGACGATATCAAAGCACGTCGCGCCAAACGCGCCGAGCCCGCGTTCACGGTTTTCTATAGCGGCAGTGCAATCTATCCCTGGCAAGGCATGGATTTCATGGCTGCGACCACCCGGCTCGCGGCTGAGGCCGCCCCGGATATTCGCTTTGTCCTTGCGGTCAACCAGGTAACTGACACCCTGCCATCTGGCCCCAACGTGGAGATCCGGGAGGGGCTGGACCGTGAGGGCATTCTGAATGCTGTATGTGCAGCGGATGCGTGTGTTGCATTGCACCCGGACTATCCGTGGTCGCCCTACGGTTTCCATAATTCACCGATGAAACTTTTCGAGTACATGGCCTGTATGGTGCCTGTCGTCACGTCCAATCGAGCCCAGATGGCGGAACTGATAGAGCATCGTCACAACGGTCTGCTGTGTTCGGACGATCCCCGGGATATTCTGGACCAGTTGGTGTTTTTGCGTGATAACCGTGATGCAGCAGCGGAAATAGCCCGTAATGGATGGCGCAATATTCAGCGAGGATTGAGCTGGCAAAACAATGTAAATGAAACGCTACGGGTTTTCGGTGCCGCAGTTACACCGGATGTCAGCAATGCTTGATCTACTGGAAGAAAAGGCCCTGATTCTGGCCCGGCAACGACCGCCCGGCCTCTTCTTTTTCAGGCGGAACTTCCGGTTCCGTAACTTTGGCGATGAACTATCTCCTGCGCTTGTTGCCGCTATTTTGCGCAGCAACTATCCGCAGGCCAAGTGGCACCTGGGTGCCAACTCCAAAAAGATGTTGGCCATTGGGTCAATCATGCACTTTGCGGAGAACTCAGATGTGATTTGGGGCACGGGTGTGAATGGAAAAGCTGCCCGATCTTCTTACCGGTTCTCGTCGTTGGATGTCAGGGCAGTGAGAGGGCCACGCACGAGGGGCGTTCTGTATGACATGGGCATTGACTGCCCTGCAGTTTATGGTGATCCAGCGCTTTTGGTCCCTAAATTTCTAAAAATACCTCGTCCCCAGAATAACGTAAGGAACTTCATCGTTATTCCACACTATAACGATCAGGATGCGTTCGAAGGAGTCGATAATCTGGTGTCCCCGCTACAAAGTTACCGTGAGGTGATCCGTCAGATTCTGTCTGCCCGTAAGGTCATATCATCGTCGCTGCATGGGATTATTCTGGCGGAGGCGTATGGGATTCCGGCAGTGCTGGTCTTGCCAAATCCGGATGAAGAAAAGCGCTTCAAATATCTGGATTACTACGAGGGAACGGGGAGACACGATATGCCTATTGCTGACAGTTTTGATGAAGCCCTCAGGTTGAAGGGTGGGGGTTTGCCAACAGATTATTCAGTGAACCCGCTAGAGGACGTTTTCCCTTCGGATTTCTATACTGGATAGCAGGCGTCGCGTTTATTTGACCAGCTCGCAGGTAACCTATGTTTAAAACCTTTCGGCAGCTCTTTGGAATACTGGATCATCGGGAGCGCATCCAGGCGGTGTTCGTGTTTCTGTTCTCGATTGTGGTTGCGGGCGCAGAGGTGGTGGGCGTGGCCTCTATCCTGCCGTTCATGTCAGCGGTAGCGGAGCCAGAGTCCATACAGAATAATCCGCTGTTAGCCACACTCAGAGAATGGTTGCCGTTTCTGGATGATGGCGAGTTCATCGTTGCTCTGGGTGCGGGCGTTATCGTTCTTTTGCTGGGGTCGCTGGCGATTCGGGCCGTTGGAATCTGGGTTCAGGTTAAGTTTTCGACCTTACGCAGCCACTCCGTCAGCTACCGTTTGATGAAAGCGTATCTCCATCAGCCATACCAGTGGTACCTGAACCAGCATACGGCACGAATGTCGACCAGTGTGCTTTCAGAAGCCGGCCAAGTGATCAATGGCGCACTGTTTCCCGCCATGCAGATGGTGACCAAGCTTTTGATTGTTCTGGCCCTGTTTTCATTATTGGTGTTTACAGATCCCGCCCTGGCGTTGATTGCCGTGTGTGTGATCGGCGTGGCGTATGGATTTATCTATCTTCTCTCCCGCAAACGGTTGTCCGTTCTTGGCCAGCGCAGGCACAGAGCCAATCAAAAGCGCTATCGGGTTGTGCAGGAAAGTTTTGGCGGTATTAAAGACCTTTTTATTATTGGCAGGGAAACCCAGGCGGTCGAGAGATTTCGCCTTGCTTCACAGGATATGGCAAAGCACATTGCCAAAGCGCGGGTGACCGCTGAGTTGCCGCCCTTGGCGATGCAAGGGCTGATTTTCTCCGGAATGATTGCCATCGTGATTTACTTTATCGGTGTGTACGGCAGTGTTCAGAATGCCTTGCCAGTATTATCGCTGTTTGCGCTTGCGGGCTATCGGCTGATGCCAGAACTTCAGGCCGTCTACCGCCACCTGACGGAAATTCGGGTGACAGAAACCGTACTGGATGCCGTTTACAATGATCTTAAAAAACTCGAAAAATCCTCACGCCCAATGCGAAGATCGGACGTCGGGAAGTGGCCAGGGCGCGACGAGCCGGAGATCGAGTTTCGTCATATCTGCTATTCCTACCCTCAGGCCGAGAGGCAGGCGCTAACCGATGTGAACCTTAAGGTACGTCCGTTCTCCACCATCGGTATTGTCGGGCCTACCGGATCTGGAAAAACAACGCTGGTTGACGTGCTTTTGGGGCTCCTTCCGCCTGAAAAGGGAGAGCTGGTCGTGGGTAACGTCAAGGTAGAACCTTCCAACCTCCGCTCCTGGCAGGACAAAATTGGCTATGTCCCCCAGCAAATTTACCTGACCGACAACACGGTGGCCGGCAACATTGCGTTTGGCATTGAAGAGTCCAATATTGACCAGCAAGCCGTGGAGCGGGCGGCGAGAATTGCCAATTTGCACAACTTTATTATGAGTGAACTTCCGGAAGGCTACCAAACGTGGATCGGGGAAAAAGGTGTGAGGCTCTCGGGCGGACAGCGCCAACGCATCGGAATAGCCAGAGCCCTCTACCATGATCCGTCAGTTTTGATTCTTGATGAGGCAACCAGCGCCCTCGATAACCTCACTGAGAGGGCAGTGATGGACGCGGTCAATAAGCTTAGCTCGAAGAAAACCATTATTCTGATTGCCCACAGACTCTCTACGGTTCAGGCCTGTGATGAGATTATTCTGATGGAGTCCGGGCAGATCTCTGCCATTGGCACCTACGATGAGCTGGTGGCAAGCAACACGGTGTTCCGGGAAATGACGACACATATCTAACCGTGAGTAAGGGACAGTTACATGGCGATAATTTGCAGGGAGCACGGCCTGCTTTTTCTGATGGCTCCGCGTACCGGGTGCACTGCCATTGGTAGCGTACTGATGGAACAGCTTGGGGGAGAATGGCTCCCCAATGATGACGTGATGGATGAAAAGGGTCTCTATGTTGTGCAGAAAAAGCATTGCACACTGGACCAACTGCTGGAATTCAAATTGCTCTCTGAGGCACAGAGGCGGGAGTTCGTTACCTTTACCACCGTCCGGAACCCGTTTGATTCCCTGGTGTCCCTGTACTTCAAAATGCACAAAGGCTATCAGGACGAACTCGAGAACCCGGATTCCTGGGTTTATAAGGTGCCCGGATACGCTGATGATCTGAAACTGATTCGCAACATGACCTTTGATCAGTGGATAAACCGCTTTTATCCGGATCTTCCTGTTCATCTTGAAAGCAAATCCCTCAGTGGTGCCCGGAACCTGGCCAAACGGCTGATGGGCAAGCGTTCAGAAGCGGAAGACACGTTTGTGCGGGGTGTTGACCATGTGATGCGGTTTGAACACCTCCAGGAGGACTTTTCCAGGGTGCTGACCTCCGCTGGTGTCCGTAACCCTCCGGTCATACCCATGGTGAATACTACTCAGGCAAGAGCTGAAAAGGATTATCGGGCGTTCTACACGCCCAAAACCCGCCGGAAAGTTGAAGTGTATAAAGAGGGGGTTCTGAGGGAGTTTGGATACGCGTTCTAAACGATTTGGCAAGGAGCCGAAACTGAAATGACAACGCCTCTCCGGGTGCTTCTTGCCTGCCCACCATCGGGTAACCCGTATGTCTCGGAACTGCTCCGATCTTTGAACGAGCGACCAGATGTCACCTGCGTGCAAGACCATCGGGAATTTCTTGATGAAGAGGAATTGGACTACGATGTGGTTCATTTTCAATGGCCTGAAGCGATCTTTGGCTGGAACGCCAGGGTGACCGACGCCGACATCCTGCGAATGGAAGAGAAGCTCCGGCACTGCCGGGAGCGCGGCATCACGTTGGTGGGTACGGTTCATAATGAAGCGCCCCATGTACTGGCCAATCCGCTGTTTTCCCGCCTGTACGCTTGCCTTTATCTGTCTTTGGACGCTCTTGTTCACTTGGGACGCGCCTCCGTCAAAGCGATCGCAGGGGCAAACATTGCATCACGTGCGCGGCACTGCGTTATCCCTCACGGAAATTACGACGTTTTCAAAAGACTGCAGACGGAAAATGGGTCAATGGGAAAGACCAGGGAGCACTTTACGGTGCTGTGTTTTGGCGCTGTGAGAAAACCCGAAGAGGTTTATACCATTTGCCGCGTGGCAGACTGCCTGTCATCGCATGGTGGGAAACTTATTGTTGCCGGTCGGGTGTTTTCGGGGTCGCGGAAAAAATTCAGGTATTACCGCATGCAACTTCCCCTTCGGTGGCGGCGCAATATCCAACTCATACCCGGTAAAATTCCTGACGATCAGGTGGCAACGGTTGTCTCCGACTGCGACGCCCTGCTGATCCCGAGGGTCGATACGTTGAATTCGGGGAACGTGGCGCTTGGCTTCACCTTTGGCAAGGTTGTTATCGGCCCTGATATCGGGGTTATCGGTGAGGAGCTGAAGCGGCTGGGAAACCCGGTGTTCACGCCGTTCAAACGGAGTACGTTCAAGGCGGCCGTCGATGATGCAGTACGCCTGACGGGGTCATCGCTGGGCGAGGTCAACCGGCATCATGCGGACACAGAGCTGTCCTGGGAGAATGTCTCCCGGCTGCACGAGGAGCTTTACCGGTCACTTCAACAGAGTTCTTGGTAAAGAGTCAGGTATTTTTCAGTTTGGGAAGAGCGGTCAAACAGTTTTCGAACCTGCTCAAGGCCGGTCTGGCTTTTCTGTTTGGCGTGTTCGGGAGAGGCTAACATCGACTGAAGCGCTTCCGCATAGCCGGCTGGTGAATGGTCGTCGACAAGCCAGCCACAGCGCCCACCGGCCAACACCTCTGGAATGCCACCCACGTTGTGAGCAATAACCGGAACTTCCAGGGCCAGCGCTTCCAGCAACGTCATTGGCAACCCTTCATGATCGGATGTCATCAATAGCGCATCGAGGGCCTTGAGTTCAGGCCAGGCTGGGTTGACAAATCCCTTGAACGTAATCTCATGCGTAAGTTGGCTTTCGGATGCCCGCGCGCGAAGTTGATTTTCCAGTGGGCCTGCGCCAATGATAGTCCCCCGGCAGGGAACGCCCTGTTTATTCAGTAACTCGATGGTATCGATGAACAGATCCACCCGTTTGACCGGCACAAGACGCCCGACGATGCCACATTGGAGTGCATCGTCATGGCCAGTGCGAGGAATGCTGCAATCGGCACGTAATGCATCCACATCAATGAAATTGAAAATCTTGCGGACTTTTTCCGGAAAAATCGTGCGTAGCTTTTCCTCAAGTTGAGAGGAAACGGCAATAATCGCTTGCTGCCGGACTTTGCTCATCCACAGGTCTATTTTATTGACGATCCATTTGTCCGGTCGGGTCAATGAGAGCCGAATTTCCGGGTTGCCATGGACGGTCCGTACAGAGGCTGGGGTGCGGGAGAGTTCCTTCCCGATGATGCCAAGCACATTTTCCTTGAACCCGTGGGTGTGAACGATCTGGCTGCCAACACGTTTGCAATGGCGCGAAATAGCGATCGCTATTGCCCATGAGCCAAGCTTACGCTCATCGGCCAGCGTGACCGGAATGCCAAGGGATGTAAGCTTTTCGTGCAGCACGCCGTGGTTAAACACCACCACGGTGACGTCAACCTCGCCTGAGCTTTGTAATGCCTGGCAAAGGTTGAAAACTTGCACTTCCGCGCCGGCCCAAAGGTCTCCCGAAATGACATGAGTAACGACAGGGCGAACGGCTGCCGTCATAGCAGGCCGCGCCCGATGGTTGCGAGTAGTCGTCGTGAGTTGTAGCTATTGCCATCGTGCAGATTAAAGCGATGGAGGTCGAAAGGGCTGCAGCCAGCGCGGTTCCAACCGATTTTGGTGGTGCATGCTGCGTGGTAGTGACTTGCCACAAGCTGCTTACCCGAGTCTGTTATGTCACCGTTTGGATAGCAAAAAATAGGGACGGCACTGGCGGTGATGCGCTTCAGATCCTCCAGACACCCGACGATTTCGCGCTCGACGTCTGAATCTGTCTCGAGCCTGTTCAGACGGAAGTGGTTTCGGGTATGGGCCCCAAAACTGACCAAATCTCCACTCGACATTTCATCAAGTTCCGAGCTGTTGAGGATGGCTCGCGATTCGGGTGAGGGTCGGAGGTCAGGGTGGGTGCTATAAATCTGGTCAAGGCCAGCGTAAATGGCTTGGTCGGTCATAGCTTTCAGTTCCAGGACAACGTTGTCTGCATCGGAGAGCGAAAGTCCAGAGACCGATTCCGGCAACCTGTGTTGAGGCAGGAAAGGCCTGAGCCATGCAAACGCATCACCTTCGAGTGGCACAAGATGGCTCGTAAGAAGCCTCAGAATCTGTTCAGGCCAAAATTCCTTCATCGTGCCGACGAGATTGGTCACCAGGAAAACGGTTGCTGGTACCTGCTCCTCTTTAAGAACCGGCCATGCAAATTCGTAGTTGTCCCTCCAGCCGTCATCAAAGGTAAAAGCGACTGCTTTGTCTGGCAGGTCCTGATTACGGGTATAAGCCGTGACCCAACTGTCGAGATCCATGGGAACGTAGCCAACCTGTTTAACGAGTTGAATATGCGCCTTAAGTCGTTCCGGAGATACCACCATGCCGGGCTGCTCATTCTCCCTGTCCGGGTGGGAAGTGGGAAGGACCCTATGGTAGTTAAGGATCAGCAGCGTGGGGGTATTTGTCGTTTTTATACGGGCATAGCCATACAGTGCAAGGACAAGATTGGCACAGTGTTTGGCAAAGAGTTTCAAGCGAGCCACTACCTTATGTCTCCGCTAGTGTTCCAGTGGTTTCCGACTTTGCGTCAGTGTATAGTTTTGTAACAGCTATTCTGGCAGTTTACCAGTGACCTCGTCACTAAGGTTTCAAGGGATTTGAACCAATGCTTCAGTTAATATTCTGGCTTTCACTGATAGGCTCTGCCTTCAGCTACTTCCTGTACCCATTAATTCTCTCAGTGATTCCTGCACGGCGATCTACCAGTACGATCAACACCACGAACACGGCCTTGCCCAGAGTTTCATTGATCGTTACGGCTCATAATGAAGAGTCCAGGATTCGCGAAAAAATCCAGAATTGCCTCACTCTCAACTACCCGGATCTGGAAATTCTGATTGCTTCCGACGCCTCGTCGGACAGTACTGACCAGATCGTCAACGAATATCACGAGCAGGGCGTTCGCCTGGCCCGTGCGGACGTTCGTAAGGGCAAAGAGTATGCGCAGTTGCAGGCGATTACCCAGGCAACCGGTGACATACTGGTGTTTTCCGATGTGGCAACGTCCATTCCGGAAGACGCCATTGGCCGTATGGTGCGGTATTTTGAGGACACCGCGGTCGGGGCGGTTTCCAGTGAAGACCGCTTTATCAGTCGCGATGGCAGTATTGTGGGGGAAGGTGCCTATGTGCGCTATGAAATGTGGCTGCGGGGGTTGGAGTCAAAGAAGGCCGGGCTGGTTGGGTTAAGCGGATCCTTTTTCGCCGCGCGGCGGTCGGTTTGTGATGATTGGGACATACTCTCTCCCAGCGATTTCAATACGGCGCTGAACTGCGCCCGCTGTGGGCTGGTTGCGGTCACGGCAGCGGACGTGCTCGGTTATTACAAGGATGTGGCGGACGCGGGAAAGGAGTATCAGCGCAAGGTCAGGACCATTATCCGGGGCTTAACCGCGTTAAGCCGGCATCTGGAGGTACTGAATCCATCGACGTTTGGTCTGTTTTCGTTCCAGGTGTTCGGCCATAAGCTGATGCGTTGGGCGGTTCCGTGGTTTCAGGTATTGCTGCTGGCGAGCTCGCTGCTACTGGCGGGAAAGGGGGGCTTCTACACTTTGGTGCTGGCCGCCCAGGCTGTTTTTTACGGCCTGGCGCTAAGTGGTCACATTTCACCGCGCTTGCGGGCCTATGCGCCGGTGAAAATTCCCTACTTCTTTATTCAGGTGAACCTGGCCGTGGCCCATGCATTCGTCAGCTTTCTCTCGGGCAAGCGCATGACGGTATGGGCCCCATCACAGCGTTGATCCGGTGAAAGGGCGTAAGTTCATGGCAGGTAAATTGAGGCCCGTCGGAAGCCGGGTTCCGCGTCTAACGTCACAGCCGGTGGTGTTGCCCTGGGAGGGGGTTTATACGGCCGAGTATTGTGGCTCAGGTACAGATGCGCTGGCCCTGGCTGTGGGTCTGGCGATGCTCGACAGACCCGATGTTACCCGGCCTGAAGTGATTATTCCGGCGTATGGCTGCCCGGATCTCGTTACAGCCATTCTTTGTCAGGGGGCCAGGCCGGTTCTGGTGGATCTGAAACCTGACACACCCTTTATGGACTTACACTGTCTGGTGAGTGCTATAACCGAGCAGACCGTCGCTGTCGTGGGTGTCGGTTTACTGGGTATTCCGGAACGGCTTGAATCGTTGGCGGGGATCTGCCGAAAGCGCAACCTGCGGCTGATCGAGGATTCTGCTCAGTGTTTCCCGCCCCGGAGTGTTGAACAGGTTCTGGCTGACTTTGTCGTGCTGAGCTTTGGTCGCGGCAAGCCCATTAACCTTATGGGGGGCGGGGCCTTGCTGTGTCGGGAGCCCTTGACGTCACGGCAGCGTCGGTTTCTGGATCAGGTTCCAGACCGTGCCATTCATACAGGGTTTGCCTGGCAGGTGAAACGGTTAGTTTTCAACCTTCTAATGACACGGCCAGCATATGCACTATTGGAAAAGTTGCCATTTCTCGGGCTGGGAAAAACCCGTTTCCATCCTCATGACCATGCAACGCGGCTTACATTCCCGCTGGCGCTGTTACACGGCGGGCTGCGAGAGTTTGATGAACGGCCCTTGATCCACAGTGAGTATGAACAAGCGTTGAGCAGCCTCGAAAAAAGGGGTTGGGTTCTGCTGAGTACGGAGCGTTTTTCGGCCATTGGGGTGCAGCCTGATCGCCCCAGGTTAAGGTTTGGCGTGTTAGCCCCTGACGCTGGTCGGCGCAAGGAGGCGCTCAAGGCCTTAAACGATGCAGGCATCGGCGCGAATGGGTTGTATGAAGTTACACTCCCGGAAATCAAAGGTATGTCCGTGTTGGGTCGTTCAGGCGAGTACTCGGTGGCCGCTGATTTTGCGTCGCGTTTGGTAACACTGCCTTCCCATGAAGATGTAACAAGTGTCGATGTTCAGCGTATCGCTTCGATACTGGTGTTATTTGGTCCCAGGTAGAGTCAGGGTTTTTTACAGTTTTGGTCGCTCCTGCGGCTCATGATTTTGTGAGCGCTCTGGTTGTGGAGGGAATATAAGGAGATTGCGCTCTGCGGCCCATGGATTGCTTGCTTACATGGCTGAAAGCATTCTGGATAAGGAGATCTCTATGCGCACTGTATTCGCTTTTATGTTGTTATCAATCCCCGCCATTGGCGTCTCAGCGCCTATCTGGAACTACGACCTTGCCGGCAAGGTCTCCGGGCCTGCGGAGTCCGCTGATTATTTACGTGATATTGCCATCGGTGATGACTTTCTGATCAAAATGACGCTGAGTTATGAAAACAGCGAACATAAGGTCAGCTTTTTCGGCAACATCGGCCAATGGCACTTCAGCCAACAGGACACCGTCGCTTTTTACGCATCGGGTGATGCTTCGACGGAACGTTTCTATACACCCGGATCGTCATCTCCGCTCAACCCGCCCATTGGCAATCTGGGTGATATCGACCCTGTTGATGTATACCTCACGTTTTTAGGGTTTGATCAGCTCGGGCTTGAGCCTATTCCTGAGGAGCAGCGCCTGGTGAAGACCGACGGCCGGATGGACCCGGCATGGTTCCATTCAGGCACTTTTAGTTTTAACTTCTGGGCCATCGTGGATCCGAATACCGGAGCGGGTATCGAATCCGATCTTAGCGGCAAAATACTTTCAGTGATTGAAGTGCCCGAGCCAGCGACTGCGTGGTTGTTGAGCCTTGGGGGCTTCGCGATGGTATGCTTCAGGGCCCTAAGGAGGCGGCCTCCGTCGCCCCGGGGCCGCCTGGCGGGTTAGTCCACGGTGCGAGTCTGAACGTCTGAGTAGTTGCTCTTCAGGCCTTCGGAATCGATAGCGCGAATCTTGAATTGCCACTCTCCCTCAGCCAGATCTTTGATCACGTAACTGTTGTCGATGGGGCGATCCACTACGATGGACTGATCCTTGCCGGCGACCGGGTTTATCCTGACGGCATCGGCGATGACATAGCCGTTGGCGTCGTTGGTGATTCTGACCGTCAGCGTGGAGTCACCGGCCTTGAAAGTGCCAAGCTCCTGCCAGTTGCCACCACCTTCTCTCTGATCGACTGTGACGCTATCAGTGGTTTGTGAGCCATTATCGTTGGTAAATGTGTACTCGTAGGTTGCGTTAGAGGCACGGTTCGGGTGCGACGTCCAGTTGGCGTCAAGCGCGTACTGTACACCTGTGGAGAGGTTAGCTAACCGCCATTCTGCGGAGCTTTCCCCCGAGCCTTCCGGCATGGTGAAATAGTCACCTCCCTGATATCCGCCGGTGCTGCTTGAGTCAAAGCCATTGCTGCCATAAGACACGAACCCGTCAGATTGATTGTCGATGACCGTTTCTCCGGCCACCGCCTCTGGTGAATAGGCAATCTCATACTGCACGATTTCATCGTCACCAAGAGGCGTGCCATCCTCCCGCTCTGTCGGGGTGTTCCACGTCAGCAAAACACTGGTGCCGGTGAGGCCGCTGTCTCTATCGCCGGGGTCTGAGTCTGCCAGGTACTCCTGATAGTTGGTGAGGCCATCGCCATCGTCGTCACCGTCGCGATCATTGCCGGAGGGGTCCAGGCCATAGTCCACTTCGTAGCCGTCGGGCATGCCGTCGCTGTCTGTATCGGCCTCGGTTGGATTGGTCTGTGAAACAAACTCGTCACGATTGGATAGCCCGTCATTGTCCAGGTCACCACTGGCGTCTGATGGGTCGTTGGGATCCAGCCCATATCGGCGCTCCCATTCGTCCGGGAGACCGTCGCCGTCGCTATCGGCGGTGTCATCCGGTTCATCATCCGGGTCTTCACCCGGGACACCCAGCTCGCGAAACAGAATGGCGTCGGCAATGGCGTATCCGTCTGTGTTGTCACTGACGGTCACGCGGCCCGTCAGGGCCGACATGCGGTAGGAGCCCAGCTTGAACCACTCGCCGCCGTTCTCACGTTGATCCACTGTGACAGTATCCGTCACCAGGTTATCCCGGTCATCCAGATGGTGGATAACATATTTAACGTCAGAGCCCCTGTTGGGGTGTGTGGTCCATTTCGCGTAAATGTCGAAGGTTTTGATAATGTTGAGGTTCCAGGTGGCAACCCGGTTGCCACTCCCGGATTCCGCAGCTAAATAGTCCTGCCCCTGAAAGCCGGATGATGCCACGGAGCGTTTCCAGTCGCCCTCCGTATAGAAGGCGGGGTCGCTGTTATCGATCACATGCTCAATAGACCCGCCAGCCGCAGGAGGAGGAAAGTCGCCCACATCCGTCCCTGGTCGCGTAGCACAACCCACAACAAATGTGCTTGCTAATGAGAGAAGTACTACCGTTTTGGTTCTGACCATGACAGCACCCTCTGTAGGCATATTCAGAAAGGAAAAATATAAACACTCACGTTATCTAAGCATGGCATATGGCGGGGGGATTCAAAGGCGCGATGTTAGTTTTTGTCATTATATGTAAGCAGTTTTTATTCGGGAAAAGCTGAGGTCATGAGTCGATGTTATGACGTACTTCAGATTGTGACCGTGTCTTTTTTGAAGAGGGTTTCAGGCGCTTTCGCATGGGGTTTTCGATGTAGCGGTAGGTCAGGTGCGATATTCCGAACGTCAGTCCGACCATGATAATAAGCATGATGCCCTGCAGGGTGGGAGTGAGGGCCTGATCAGCCGGCACGCCGGTCAGGAAGCGGGCACCATCCTTAACGATATCGAGAATCAGCCAGTGCACCAGGTAAATGGAATAGGAGACGCTACCCATGTAAACAACCCAGTTGGTGTTCAGGAAGTGGGGCTGATGTTGTTGCAGCCGCGAGGCACACAGCACCAGCCATGCGAACCCGATGACGGATGGCACCCCGGGGCCTGGAAGCGCCAACAGAACAAGGTTGAGAATCAGTGCCGGGGTCAGCAGCTTTACAGACGCAATGTGGCTGAATAAGCCAAGCTGATAACACCGGTAGGCGAGAATCCCGAGGATGGCTTCGCAGGCACAACGGATCAGCATGGGCCATCCAGCGTAGTACAAGCCAAGATCGCCGAAATACGTCTCTATGATGATCAGCGGGATGATGGCCAGGGCAGCAATAGGGAGGATCCAGGTGCTGCGCAGGCGGAACAGGATGGCGATCAGGAACGGTAAGGTGAAGTAAATCATCCACTCGGCGCTGATGGACCAGGCGGGTTCGTTCCAGTATGCGCGCCAGTGTATGGTCTGAATCAGCAAAAGGTTGGTCTTCAGGGTGTAGAGGCTTTGGCCTTTTGTAAAAGGTGCTTCCACGTGGGACATACCCTGGGCACCGAGGTCACTGAGCAACCACTGCAGGCTCTCGTAGGCCACGAAAAGCATCAGCATGAACAGGTGCAACGGGTAAATCCGGGCGAAGCGGGCCTGAATGAAACGCAGGTACTGTCCCGGCTGGATCCGTTGGTGAAAGGTGGTGTGATACCCATAAGCCAGGACAAATCCGCTGAGAATGAAAAACAGATCAACCCATAGATAGGACTTGGGAATCAGGGAGGTGGGGCTGGCCTGCACCAGGTCTTTCAAAACCACCATCGTGAAGTGATGGAGCATGACCAGCACGGCCGCTATGCCTCGCAGCGAGGTCAGTGCCGTCAATTCCTGCCTGGGGAGCGCGTTCATGATGATCGCCGCGCCAGTTCGCCAACCCACTGGGTGATGGATTCAACAACCGAGGACCGGTCTGCCGGCTCCGAGAGAATGTGCGTGGCGTCGGGCCGGTGGATAATGGTCAGATTGTCGCCAAACGCCACCGGACTGAAACAGTCCTCGAACTGATTCTGATAGACATAATATTCGTTGCCGAAGAAGACGTAGAGCATGTGCAGGCCCCGGTCATTCAGTGCCTTCAGGCCTTGCCGAACTTCATCTCTGGGCGGGTATCCGGCAAAGCCGGGCACCTCGAAATAGCGTTCTTCGATGCCGGAAACCTCAACGCCTTTCTTGAGCTTGCGAAGCCCCAGTTTGCGGAGAAGGAATTGCCCCCAGCGTGGCAGGGAAAGCAGATTTGGGGCGTAATGCAGCAGGTGGCTTTTCCAGGTCATGTAGCAGTACCCATCCAGCTGGATGGTCGCTACAACCCGCTTATCGCTGAGTGCCGTGCGATAGGACGCAAAGGCTCCGGAACACAGGCCATAAAGAATGTAGCGGTCATACTGTTTCCACTGGGTGAGGTGGTTCATGACCTCCTGAACCTCTTCCACGGCTGCCTGGGCGGCGGTGAGCGTGCCCCGCCGGGCATCGCTGTCACCGATGCCCGAAAAATCGAAGCGAAACGTTGCCAGGCCAGCCTCTTTCGTCAACGAGCGGGCCAGGGTGACGGACAGGCGGCAGGAACCAACACGGTGGATAACCCCGGAGTTGAGCAAAATAACGGCGGTGGTCGGGGCGTTGTTGTGGTCGGGTTCGGGCTCGCAGAGCACGCCAACCAGCGGCAGGTCATTGCCGACCATGGCTACCTGTTCTCGCATGATCCCTCCTGTGGAATAAGGCCGCGCCTAATCAAAATACTGTCCGATCGCATCGATGACCGGTTTAGGCCACAGAATTCCGCCAACATGATCCACGTAATTCCAGTTGTGGGGGGCGGGTGCGAGCTCGAAATGGAAATCCGGCCGGCTGTCCAGGCTGCGATTAACGCCCATGAAATCGTCGTGCTCATGGGACACAATCTGGGCGATGGGTATCCTCAACTGCGGCGTTACGTCGTCCAGGCGCATGGCTCGCAAGGTTTCCTGAAACTCGGGAGGCATGCAGAACCCATTGAAGTGCAGGGTGCCGTCTTCAGCCACAATCCGGGAGTCGCTGCCCTGCAGTTGGGCTTCCGCAATGGCGGCACGGATGCCATCAACGTAGGCGGCACCGTCTATGATGGGGTCCCAGAGCACCAGCCTGGACACCGCGCTGTTTGCCCGTGCCACGTGCGCTGCCATGAGCCCGCCGAGCCGCAGGCCCACCACGGCAACACGCCGTGCGGCGGACATGTCCATCACTTCCTGGATAGCGTGGCCGATATCTTTAACCCAGTGATCAGCGGTGACAGCGGTCAGGTCCCCCGCGGAATCGCCCGTGCCCCGGTAGTCAAACCGCAATACCGAGTACCCTTGTTCCGCGAGGTTAATCGCCAACCGCCGAACCGATTTGTGGGCTCTCAGGTATTCCTGGCCAAATGGGTTGCACAACACGACCGCTTCGTCCCGGTTCATGCCTTGGCGCGGGTGAAAGACTCCAAACAGATAACTTTCAGACGGTCCAAAATAAAATGCTTCCAAACTCCACTCCTCGCGATGTTACTGCGACCCAAAAAGCCGTCTGAACAGGGTTTTGCCGGGGGTGTTCTCGGCAGGTGCTTGCTTCGGTGGCCGCTTCTGATCCACCAGATGCCCGAGCTGTTCCAGCGTGTTGACCCACAGATCCTGGGGCATTAACCGCACACCCAGTGCGTGCTCCACATCCACAATGACCTGCAGGGCCAGAAGGGAGTGGCCGCCAACGTCCAGGAACTGGTCTTCCAGGGCAACCTGGTCGCGTTTGAGCCTCGCCTTCCAGATGTCCATCAGGCTGGCCTCGATTTCCGTCGGTTCCCGATGGGCTGCCCGGGCCGGTGCAGGGTTCACGCTCATCTGTGCCAGTGATTTCCGGTTTACCTTGCCGGAGGGCAGAAGAGGCAACTGGTCGTGGGTGGTGAATTGCTGGGGCATCATGTAATCCGGCAGGAATTGCCGCAGGTGTTTGCGCAACTCACTACTGGTGGGCCGATCCTGGCCGCGATACACAATGTGGGCAATCAGCCGGTGGTCGTCGGCTCCGAGGTCCTGTACCACCATCGCGGCATCGGCGATGGCCGGATGAGTGCGAAGCTGGATCTCAATTTCCTCAAGCTCAATCCGGTAGCCGCGGACTTTGACCTGATTATCAATGCGGTCACCAAATTCAATCTGACCGTCCCGGGTCCAGCGGGCCAGATCCCCGGTACGATAAAGCCGCTCGCCGCTGGCATGCTGAACAAACCGTTCGGCGGTCTGCGTGGGGTTGTTACGGTAACCAATGGCCAGGCCCGCACCGCCGATGCAGAGTTCACCATAAACGCCCAGGGGCAGGGTATTGCCGTTGTCATCCAGAACGTGCAGCTGGGTGTTGGCCAGCGGCCTGCCGATCAGTATGCGTGGATGGTTGCCGTCTGGGTCGGCCATCACCCGGAAACAGCTGGTCCAGACGGTGGCTTCCGTAGGACCGTACATGTTCCACAACTCTATGCCCTGATCCACCAGCACGGCGGCCAGATCGCCTGGCAGTTTTTCACCGCCAATCAGTCCCTTAAGCGGAGATCCGGGCTTGAAGCCAGCGTTCATCAGTAATCGCCATGCCGCCGGTGTGGCCTGCAACGCGGTGATCTTCTCTTTCTCCAGCATCGCTTTCAGTTGGTGAGGGTCGCCGCTCTGGCTCTGTGAGGCGATGACCAGGGTGGCACCCACGGTAAGTGGCAGGAACAGTTCCAGCAATGAGATGTCGAATGCCAGGGTGGTAATGGCGAGCAACCGGTCATCGTCGTTCAGGCCGGGTTCACGGGCCACGGCCATCAGGAAATTGTGCAACGCGCCGTGGCTGACCTCGACACCTTTGGGCACACCCGTAGAACCGGATGTGAATATAATATAAGCCAGTTGTGTGGGCTGCAGCGACGAAACCACGGGCCCTGTCTGCTGTTGCCCGATGGCTTCGGCATGATCATCAAGGACGACGACTGTTACCGCGTCACCGCCGTCAATGTTGGCATAAGCCGTATTGGTCAGCAGCAGGCGCGACTGGGCCACTTCAAGAATGGCCTTGATGCGCTCATCCGGGTAGGCCGGGTCCAGGGGCACATACGCAGCCCCCAGCTTCCAGAGCGCGATGACGGTGGCTGGCAGGTCTAGCGTCCGCTCCATCAGCAACGCAACAACCTCGCCGGACTTCACACCCTGTGCCGCGAGGAAGCGGGCGAGCTGGTTACTGTGCTGGTCAAGTTCGGTGTAAGACCGCTGCACTTCGCCGGCCACACAGGCTGTTTTATCCGGACAACGCTCGATCTGGCGCTGGAATTCCGAGAGAAAACCCTGCTCAAACGGACAGTCGAGCGCTGTCTCGTTCCACGCTGCGATGTTATTGAGCTCGGGGTCGGTGGCGTGGATCAAAGGCTCAAGAAGCACCGGTGCCGAGGCATGGGTAATGGTCCGGATGCTGTCGGTAAAGCTGGTCACCAGCGCTTCAATGGTGGTGCGTTTGAACAGCTCGATCGGGTACTCGAACCCCGCTTCAATGCCGTGCAGGTGGCGCTTGAACCAGACGTCCAGATCGGTTTCCACGCCAACCCGGTCCAGATTGATCTGTGACCGCTCTATGCCCTCCATCTGGTCTTGCCGGTTGCGAACATCCTGGTAGTTGAACAGCGTCTGCGCTACCGGGTTTCGGGAGGCATCGCGGGACGGGTTGATCGCGCGCACAACAGACTCGAAAGGAGCCTCCTGATGTTCCATGGCCGAGAGCAGGGTGTCCTTGACGCGCTCGATCAGGTCATCGATGGATCGAAGGTTGTTGAGGTCAAAGCGGCAGGCCAGGGCATTGATGAGCGGGCCCATCAGGCCACTGAGTTCATCCTGATTCCGCGCGTATACCGGCAGGCTCACGATCAGGTCGGACTGCCGGCTGAAGCGGTGCAACATCAGCACATACACCGCCATTAAAACGGTGAAAAGCGTGGTGTGCTGCCGGGCAGCGACCACTTCCAGCGCCGCTACCGTTGCCTGGTCGATAGCGAACTTTACGCCTTTGCAGCGATGGGGCTGTGTGTGAGGGCGCTCGAAGTCCAGGGGCAGGTGGAGCACCGGAAGCTCGCCGCCCAGAGCATTTTTCCAGTACGCCAGATGGCTTTCCAAAGCGTCACTTTCCAGCCATTGGTGCTGCCAGTGTGCGTAATCCCGGAACTGCACCGGTAACGCGGGCAGCGGGTCGCCCAGCCCTCGGGTATAGGCGTTGTACAAGGTGCACATTTCCTTGAGCAGCAAATCGAACGACCAGCCGTCAAACACCAGGTGGTGGATCATCAGGAACAGGATGTGGTCCTGTTTCTCCACTTCGATCAGTGTGGCTTTGAAAAGCGGGTCCGATTCCACATCGAAGCCGGTGGCGACGGTGCCCTCGAGCACGTCTTCCAGCGATTCGACCGATGAAACGCCGTAGTCCGCCAGGGTTTGGGGCGGGAGCGAAATGCTGCGCTCGTTATTCGTGACGATCTGCACCTGGCCGTCCTGGTTCAGGAAATTGGCCCGCAGAATGTCATGGCGTTGGAGAACGGTGTCGAGCGCGTGCTCCAGCGAGCGGACATCCAGATCCCCGCGGAACCGGAAGATGGCGGGAAGGTTGAACGCGAACGCCTCCGGAACAATTTTCTCATACAGGTACCACACCTGTTGCTGCGGCGTGGCGTAGACGGCCTGGTGCTCGGGCGCGGGCTGAATACGGGCCGGGCGTTCCCCGGTTTGTTTTGCCTGATCGACTCGCTTTGTGAGCGAACGAACGGTGGGTGCCTCGAACAATTTGCCAAGCCCCAGACTGACACCGTACCGACTTTTGATCTGTGCCAGCATCTGGGTACCCAGCAGCGAGTGACCGCCGAGGTCAAAGAAATTGGCGGTCACACTGACCAACGACGCACCCAGCACACGAGACCACAGCTCGCAGAGTTCGGTTTCCAGACGGGATGCCGGTGCCACGTAGTCTGACTCGTCCGCGATGGCTGTGTCGGGCGGTGGCAGCGATTTACGATCCACTTTGCCACTGGAGGTCAGGGGCAGGGCGGGCAGCTGAATAAAGTGCTGGGGCAGCATGTAATCGGGCAAGGTTTCAGCGATGTGTGCCTTCAGCTCTGACAACCAGGTTGTCAGCTGCGGTTTGGCCACGATGTAAGCGACCAGGCGTTGGTCATTTTTTCGGTCTTCCCGCGCCAGTACCGCGCACTGTGTGACGCCTGGAAAGCGAAGGATGACCGATTCAATTTCCCCGAGCTCAATCCGCAACCCCCGGAGTTTTACCTGAAAATCGTTGCGACCGATGTATTCCAGCGCGCCATCTGGCTGCATTTTGACCAGATCGCCCGTGCGATAGGCTTTGAACGGTTCGTCCGAAAATGGGTCGTCAATAAATTTCTCCGCCGTGAGTTCCGGTCGGTTGATATAACCGCGAGCCACCTGCACCCCGCCAATCAAGAGTTCGCCGACCAGCCCTTGACCCAGCAGATTGGTGTGGCTATCGACCACATACAGCCGGGTGTTCGGCAGCGCCTTGCCAATGGATACCGTAAAGTCAGAAGACTCCTGCCCGCACAGCCAGCTACTGACGTGCACGGCAGCTTCGGTGGGGCCGTAAAGGTTCCAGCATTCGGCAGCGGGGAAACACTCCCCGAAGCGGGTTTCCAGCTCCGTGCTGACGGCTTCACCGGTCAGCAGAAAACGGCGCAGGCTGGGGCAGCGGGCCTGATCGCAGACATCCAGAAACAGGTAGGCCAGTGACGGCACAAAATGGATGTGGGTAATGCCATGCTGGTTGATCAGTTCAACGAGGTATTCCGGGTCCTTGTGGCCGCCGGGATTTGCGATGACCAACGGTGTGCCGGTCATTAGCGGCAGGAACAGTTCACAGAGTGACACGTCAAAGGTGTAGGGCGTTTTGAGCATCACCGCGTCAGACGGTTCCAGGCGGAAGGTGTCCTGCATCCATAGCATATGGTTGCAGATAGACTGGTGCTCCAGCATCACGCCTTTCGGTTTGCCCGTGGAACCTGAGGTGTAGATCACGTAGGCCAGCTGATCCGGGGTACAGGGCAACCGGGGGCGGGCAATGCTCATCTGGCTCAGATCGAGACCGCCGTCGTCGATGACGATGGCCTCGGTACCGTCCGGTGTGCGGTGCGACAGTGACGCCATGGTAAGAACGAAGCCGGACTGCACCTCGTCGACAATAAAGGCGAGTCGGTCCTGCGGATGCTCCGGGTCCAATGGCAGGTAGGCACCGCCGGACTTGAGAATGCCGTTGATGGCAATGAGCATGGCCGGCGAGCGATCCATCAGGATTGGCACAATGGTTCCGGGGCCTACGCCTCGATCCATTAACCAGTGAGCCAATTGGTTCGCGCGTTCATCAAGCTCGCGGAAGGACATTTCCCCGGTTTCGTAAATCAGCGCGGTGCGGTCTGGAAAACGATCGGTGGCCGCTTCAATCAGGCCGTGGAGGCTGTGGTTGGCCAGGTCGTAGTCGCACCTGGCTGCGGCCCATTCCTGGTGGTAAAAGTCCCGGTCTGATTGGCGCAACAGTTCGAGCTGCCAGAGGTTCGTGTCGGGTTTTTCGAGGGCTCCGCGCATCAGCAGTAACAGCTCGTCCATGCGACGGTCCATGGTGTCGGTGTTCCAGAGCTGGAGATTATGGGTGCACTCCATTACTGCTGAGTGGTCGGACAAGGTGATGTTCAGGTTCAGGTCAAAGTTTTCGAACGCCCGTGGGTTGGACTCGAAGTGGGTGTCCAGCCCGGCAAACCGGAAGTCCGATTCGTTGGCCTGATCCACGTTGAACAGCACCGAGACCAGAGGCGGTTTGGACGGATCTCTGGCGACGCCCAGGGTCTGGAGCAATGTGCCATAAGTGAGGTACTGATGCTCGAACGCGTCGAGCATGGCCTGCTGGGCTCGTGCGAGCAGCGTGCGGAATGAATCGTCCGGGGACACGGTCAGGTAAAGCGGAATGATGTTGACGCAATGCCCCACAAGGCTGTGTTCCCCGCTGGCCATCTGCCCGGCAAAGGGAATCCCCAAAACGATCTCTTCACTGCCCGAGATGCGGTTGAGATACGCCGCAAAGGCCGCCAGCAGAGTGGTGGTTATGGTGCTGTTGTTTTTGGCGGCCAGCCCTTTAAGTTCTTTGAGCAGATCCCAGGGCATGGGTTTGTCGAGGCGAAAGGCTGCGAAGCTGCGGGACAGCCCCCTTGGCCGATCGTAGGGCAGATCGAGAGTGGGAATGCCGCCAGCAAAACGGCGGGTCCAGTAGGCGATGCTTTGCTCGCGCAGAGCCCGTGTTTCCTCGCCTCGCTCCCATTGTGCGTAGTCGCCGAACCTGGACGGAGCCTCCAGCAACGCGGGTTGTGCCGGAGCGCATTCTCGCTCGTAGAGGCTGCCCAGTTCGCTGGCCAGGATGTACAGAGACCAACCGTCACAGATGGAGTGGTGAAGCGTCAGCAGCACGCGGGTGTCTGTTTCGTCAAACCGGATGACGTCGAACCGGGCAAGCGGGCCATCGAACAGGTCGAACGGCTCCACCACGGCATCGCGCGCCAGGGCCGACAGTTGCCGGCTCCTGTCGGTCGGTGACAGGGTGAGGAAGTCATGAGTATGGACCGGGGCGGGGCGGTCTTTGTAGACCACAAGGGTTTCGCCGTCGTCACTGAAACAGCTCCGCACCGCTTCGTGCCGTTGCCACAGGGCTTCCAGAGCGGCCACTAAGGCGCGCTGGTTAACGCTGCCGACCAGGTGAAGAAAGACCGATTCATTAAACGCAGCGCTGGCGTCATCGCCAAACTGGGCCGCCAGCCAGACTTCCCGCTGCGCTTCGGTGCTTTCGATGGTGCCTTCCAGTTCGCCGAATCTGAAAGGATCGTGGCGGTTAACGTGTGTCAGTACTGCTGTATTCATAAGCGATTAACCTGCCCATTTCTCAAACTGGTTTTTATGGATTTTTGACGGGATGTACCAGGCGGCCTTGCCGGATTCGTCGCGGCCAAGCCGGGCCCCTTCAACGGGCGGCTTCTGGCCGGCTCCGGTGCCCGTGTCTGTGGGCGCGCTGGTAACGGGGAAGAACTCCATGGCGATCATTTCGTCCATGGCTTCCTTGAAAGCGCTGGTGATGGCGCTCAGGTCTTCATCGCTGTGAGCGGTGGTAATGAACATCGGGCGCGCGTCCCAGATGTGGATGCCTTTCTCGCGCAGCAGAATGTAGATCAGCTCTTCAAAGGCGATGTCCTGCGGGATCTTGACCTTGCACATGGAACCGCAATGCTCGATTTTCAGAGGTGCACCCACCATTTTGGCGTAGTGGTTGATCTCGCTGATCATCTCGTCGGCGCGGTGGTTGAGATCACTCTGCAGGTTGGGCTCCGCGTCCAGGCGGGTGAGAACGGCCACGGTGGCGGCCAACGCCAGCGGATGGCGCACAAACGTACCGGCGAAGTAGGTCACCCCCACTTCCGGGGACGAGTCGTCACCAAACTGCCAGTACCCGCCATCGAGGGCATCCATAAAGCGGGCTTTGCCGGAAATCGCACCCACCGGTAAGCCACCGCCAAATATTTTGCCGTAGGTGCAGAGGTCGGCATCAATGCCGTAGTAACCCTGCGCGCCTCGTGGATGAATGCGGAAGCCGGTAATGACCTCGTCAAAGATAAGCGCGATCTGCTGGGTGGTGCACAGATCACGGGCTTTCTCCAGGAAGGCTTTGGGCTGCAGGTCGGGATTGCGGCTTTGTACGGGCTCTACCAGAACGGCGGCGATTTCATCGGCGTGTTCCCGGATGTAATCCAGGGAGGCGTCGCTGCCATAATCCAGCACGATCATGTTGGCCGCAGCGGATTCCGGGATACCGGCTGCCGCCGGGACCGCGAACCCGTTTGCACCACGGGTGATGATGACGTCGTCATGAATACCGTGGTAGTCGTTCTCGAAAATGACCACTTTCTCTTTGGCCGTTACCGTCCGTGCCAGGCGCATGGCCCCGAGCACGGCCTCTGAGCCGGTATTGCAGAACGCGACGCGTTCATTGCCGGTAACCTTGCAGAACAGGCGAGACGCCTCGGCCGCCAGCGGATGCTGCGGGCCAATCTCGTAGCCGGTGTCCAGCTGCTGGGCGATGGCGTTTTTAATGAACGGAGCCGAGTTGCCGAAGAAATTACTGCCAAACCCGCAAGTCACATCGATCAGCTTTCCGCCATCCGAGTCCCATAGGTAGGCCCCTTCGGAGCGCTCAACCACAATGGGGTAAACCACCTCCTTGATGACATTGCGAAACCCGGAGACCACCCTCGGGTCCGCCAACCGTTTGCGGTTGTTTTGGGCAAACTGTTTCGATTTGGCAAACCGGCTGTTGTAGCGCTCGCACAGTGCCCGGAAGCTGCTCTGCTGGGTGGGAGACAGTTCGTTGCTGCGTTTGACATTGATCCGCGTGCCAGCCCCGAAGGGCTTGAGAAGCCCCTTTGAGTGTCCGATGGGGGCCGCGCTGGTCGTTGTGCTGGCAGGGCCTCCGGCGTTGGGCTGAGTTGGCTCGTTTCCCTGGCCGCTCAAGGATGACAGCAGAGCCAACTGACCCTGCATCAGTTGCATCTGCTGTTGCAACAAGGCCTGAATGTCACCGGTTGGTTGAGCGCTTGAGGCGACGCCCTGCGGGAAAGCGGCGGCCATGGCGGTGTGCGGTGGCGCGCCTTCAGCACCTTCTACCACAACGCCCTCAGCAATCAGATAGTCCGTCAGCTTGTTGAGGTTGCCACAATCGTTGAGCAACTGACGGAAGCTGATGTTGACCTTGAACTTTTTCTTGAGCTTCAGCGTTGACTGGGTGAGCAGTAACGAATCCAGCCCCAGTTCGAAAAAGGTCGCGTTGCCGTCGGCTTCGCTCAGATCAATACCGGAGATATCAGAAAACAGTTTGCGCAATTGTTCCGTAATAGCGTCTTTCATGGCGGGCCCTGCCAAATTCGTGTGTTGGTCTTGAGAAAGCTGTGGCCCCGGAATGGTGCTGACCACCGGTTCGATAACATGGGTTCTGTGCTGAAACGGGTAGCCCGGCAACCGGGCGTTCAGCGCCGGGTTGGGTGCCCCTGTTGGCCAGTTTATCGCCTGCCCGGCGCACCAGGTCTGGCCGAGGCCGCGGCTGAAGGAGGCAATTTCCGCGTCGGCTTGTCCAGCGTCCGCCAACAGGGGGATCAGTGAGAGGTCTGACTTTTCCGCCAGCGTCTGCATCACCATGCCGCAAACGGTGCCCTGGGGGCCGCATTCAATCATCAGTAGGTTATTCAGGGTGCCCAACGTTGCTGCGCCGGCGCGGAATTGCACGGGTTGCCGGATCTGACTTGCCCAGTACTGGATGTCGGTCGCTTGCTCGTCGGTAATCCAGTCACCGCTTACGCAGGAGATGAACGGCAGGTTTGGCGTATGCAGGGTGATATCAACAAGTGCTTCGGAGAACGCCGTGCACGCCGCATCCATTGCTGGCGAATGGAAGGCGTGGGAAGTATTGAGCTCGCGGAACGGGAGCTGATTCTGTTCCAGCACCGAGGTAAACGATGAAAGGGCATCCTGTTGACCGGACAGCGTGCAGGACTCGCCGGTATTTTCAGCGGCGATGACGACGCCTTCCGTCAGTAACGGTGCGATTTGCTCGCGGCTGGCACGTACGGCCAGCATGGCACCGGAGGGTTGTGCCTGCATTACCCGGCCCCGGGTGATCACCACGCGCAGCGCCGTTGGCAGATCGAACACCCCGGCAAGGGTAGCGGCGGCCAGCTCACCAATGCTGTGGCCGATGGCGGCACGCGGCCGGATACCAAGGTCCATAAGCGCGGCTGCCAATGAGTAGCCAATACAGAACAGGCTGATCTGGGTTTTGCTGGTGTCTTTAAGAGGATCACCGGATTCAAACATCAATGCTTTGATATCCACCCCATGAGCATCCTGCAAGATGGCGGCGCAGGCGTCCATTGCCTGCTGGAACGCCGGAACCTCCCGGTACAGGGAACGCCCCATGCCGGCCACCTGGCTACCCTGGCCGGGAAATGCCAACACCACCGCCGGTGTTTTCAGGCACGTTTCCCCATCCTGGGCCTCTTCGATTGCATCGTTCAGATCGTCCATCGCAAGGGTTTGTGGCAGCGCGATGCGGTGGCGGAAGGCGCGGCGGTTGCGAATCAGTGCTGTGGCCAGGTCCGGCCGTGCGGCTTCGCTTCCTGTTTCTTGCAGCAGTGGCTGGAACGCTGCGAGAACACCGGAAAGGGCGTTGCCGGATTGCGCGCTGAAGCACAGCGGCACCCAGGCCGGCGTGGTGTTTTGTTGGGGGCGCTCAATGGGTTCTACGCCTCGAAGAATGGCGTGCGCATTGGTGCCGCCGATGCCGAAGGAACTGACACCGGCGATGCGCCGGGTTATCGGAACGGCCCAGTCACTGGTGGACTCGGCAATGACAAACGGCGTATTGGACAGGTCCAGTTCCGGGTTGGCCGCCTCAAAATTGATGGATTGCGGCACCTTGCCCCGTTCGATCGCCAGCGCGCATTTAACAAGCCCAATGACGCCCGCCCCGGCCGTGAGGTGACCAAAGTTGCTTTTAACCGAGCCAAGCCGGCAAAACTGCTTGCTGGCGGTGTGCTCGGAGAAGGCCGCGTTCAGCGCTGATACTTCAATCGGGTCGCCAATTGGGGTGGCGGTACCGTGTGCCTCCACATAACCAATATCACTGACATCGACCCGGGCATCCTTCATGGCACCGACAATGACCGATTTCTGACCCTGAACGCTCGGTGCCGAGAAGCTGCCTTTCTCGGCACCGTCGTTGTTGACGGCAACCCCGCTGATGCAGGCGTAAATATGATCCTGGTCCCTTTGGGCCTCGTCGAGGCGCTTGAGCACGATCAGCCCACCGCCATCGCTGAAGACCGTGCCGGAGCTGTTCTTGTCGAATGGCCGGGTGTGGCCATCGCGGGTGTAGATGCTGCCTTCCTGATGGGTATGGGGTTGCTGTTGAGGGAAGGTTACCGATGCCCCGCCGGCAATGGCGATATCGCATCGGCCCTGGCGAATGGCTTCAACCGCCTCGGCCACCGCCACCAGCGAGGTGGAGCAGGCGGTGTGAATGCTCAGCGCCGGGCCTACCAGGTTAAGCTTGTGGGCCAGCCGGGTTGCGGCATAGTCTTTTTCGTTAGCGACCATGGCTTGCAGGGGGCCGTAGTCCTCAAGCTTTTCCTCGTTCTTCAACACATTGTTCAGGTAATAGCTGTTGTTGCCGACGCCACAATAAGCGCCGATTTTCCCGGCAAACTGTTCGGGGTCGTAGCCGGCGTTTTCCAGGGCGTGCCAGGCAAGCTCGAGCAACAGGCGCTGTTGAGGGTCAATGAATTCGGCTTCGATAGGGCTGATGCCAAAGAAGCGATCATCAAAGCCCAGGGGGTCGTCGAGAACGCCGCGGGCGTTAACGATGCCGTCTTCGTTTTCACCGTCATGCCGGGAAAAGAAGGTGATGCTTTCCCGGCCGTCTACCAGGTTGGCCCAGAACGTCTCTAATGAGCTCGCGCCTGGCACTCGGACCGCCATGCCAATGATGGCGACCTCTCTGGAACGCGCATTACCCGAAGTGCCAGGTTGTGGTTGTAGCTTCGGCAGGCGCACGGCGTGGCGGGAGACTGCGTAATCAAGAAACTGGCCCAATGTCCGGTACTGAAAAAGTGAGTAGACGGGAACGCTCACTGCCAGCTTTTCATGCAGGGACGCAGCAATGCGATTGGCTGTCAGCGAGTCCATGCCCTGGTCCTGCAGGTTGTCGTCCGTGGTCAGGTCCGGGTTAGCCATCTCAGCCTGGATAATCGCCAGCACCGAGTCACTGTGATTCTGCGGCTTTGGCGCAATGGTGGCGGCGTTTTCGAGCGCTTCCACCATCGATTTGCGATCGATCTTGCCGGAAGGCGTCTTCAGGAGCGCTGCAAGCCGGTGGTATTGGCTGGGCACCATATACGAAGGCACGGCTTTACCGAGTGCCTGTCGGAGGGCCGCATCGGAGTTGGCCGGGCCGGGCTCGCCGGTGAGGAACGCCACCAGCTTTTTCTGGCCATTGACGTCGCGCACCGCGACAGCGGCCTCTTCGACCAGGCCCGTATCCAGTAGCCGTGCTTCGACCTCGCTCAATTCCACCCGGTAACCGTTGATCTTGACCTGGCTGTCGATGCGCCCGTGGTAGAGGAGTTCACCCATGTTGTCCTGGCTGACCAGGTCACCGGTGCGATAGGCGCGGGTGGGGGGTTGCTCCGGGCCATCGGACAAGGTCACGAAGCGCTGCTGGGTCTGCTCCGGGCTGTTGATATAACCGTGGGCCAGAACCGGCCCCGCGATGTAAAGTTCGCCGACTTCGCCGGTACTGACCGGGCACAGGTTGTCGTCCAGAATCAGCAGCTTCGCGTTATCGATAGCCTTGCCAATCGGGGGGAGTGCCGGCCAGTTGTCTGCTGGCCAGTGCAGCCGGTGTTCACTGACGACATGGGTTTCGCAGGGACCGTATTGATTGCACAGCGATACATCCTCCAACGCGTTGAAGGCAGCTCGTAATTCCTTGCTGATGACCAGCTGCTCGCCCGCGGTGATGACTTCTTTCAGTGAGGCCGGATAGCGTGACAGCCGGTTGGCCCACATCACCAGTTGCAGCAGGGCAATGTACGGCAGAAACAGGCGTTCAATGCGGTGTTCGTCAATAAAATCCAGTAACCGGTGGAAGTCCTGCTTTGTCTCGGTATCAACCAGGAACAGCGTGCCGCCCTGGGTCAGTGTGGAAAAGATTTCCTGAAACGAGACGTCAAAACTCAACGCGGAAAACTGCAGTGTGCGGTACCGGGTGTCGTCGCTGTAGCGCCGGTTTTGCCAATGGATCAGGTTATCCAGAGTGCCGTGATTCATCAGCACGCCCTTGGGCTTGCCGGTGGAGCCCGAGGTATAGATAACGTAGGCGTTGCTGTCCGTTGTTGGCGTGCAGCTGACCGGCGGTGGCACGGGTGCCTCGCCAAAGGCAATCTCCCGCAGATCAAGATGTTGACCAATCGGAGATCGGAAGTCGTCGTTGTCGGTGATGGTCAGAGACGCACCCGCATGGCTCACCATGTAGTCAAGACGATCCTGCGGGTAGAGCGGATCTAGCGGCAGATACGGACACCCATGACGCAGAATGGCAATCATGGCGGTAATGGCCAGGGCCCGGTCATGGGTGTGGATCGCTATCGGCGTGCCCGGTTCAAACTCGAAGTCGGCGAGGTATGACTGAAGCGTGAGCGCGTTTTGATCAAGTTGCTGATAGGTCAGCGAATGCCCGCCCGCTGTGCAGAGCGCGACCTCATCTGAAAAAGAGTACGCTGAATGCTGGAATTGGTCGAGAAAACCGGGGGCTGCCGGGGAAGACTTGCTTGCATTCATCTCTTTGCCTTCCTTGATAGAGAATCATACACCGTCGATGTTACATTATGTAAATTAGCATAGGGGGTACCGATGTGCTAGGACGTTTTGTGGACCTTTTTAACAGTCTCCGGAGACAGGAAAACCTTGAAAACTCTGCGGCAGTGGTTGGGTGGAATCAAGCGACGGCTGTTGTCTCTGCTTGAAATCAAAGCGGGCATCATGTTGTGTATGCCGGTTCCGAGAGCGCCTGGGGCCTTGATTAGTGACACTGAAATGCCGCAGGCGCTACGCAGAGCCGTCGATTACCGTGACGATCTGCACTGCTCGGAGCCCGAATTCTCCCGTCGCTGCCGTAAGGGCAACGTACTTTATGAGCTGGTCGTGGACGGCCAGCCGGTGTGTTATGGCTGGGTGGCGGAAGCCGGGGCGCATGTGGGTGTCTTGCATGAGCTGCGGCTCGTCGTCCCGGCCGGCGCTTTTTATATCTGGGACTGCGCAACCGCCCCGGCGTGTCGTGGTAACGGGTATTTTCGCACCTTGCTTCTTGGGCTCGTTGGTGAGGTTTACTCAACTTCAACTCTCGCGCTTGTCGCGGTGGACACTGGCAACAAGCCATCCCGGCGGGCTCTGGCGAGCGCCGGGTTCCTGCCGGCGTTCACTTATATCAGTGCCAGGGTGGCGGGCCGGGGACTTCTCAGTGTGGCGTTCAAGGGCGGAAAGGTATCTGCAGCACAGGCTGAGTTTGACCGTTTTGATGCCGTATAAAAAACCCGGAACGGCCCGCTTGCAGCCTGTTCAGTCCTGACATATTGTTAACGTAAATTGGCCATTTAATCGTAGAAAAGGGAATTCACGATGAGCTTATTTGATCTCTCCGGCCAGGACACCATTGACACCATTCCGTTTCCCACTGAGAAAGACGGCCTGGCTTCGTATATTCGGCATCGCAAGCCGGTTCTTCTGAGTGGCGTCAGTGAGGCGTTGCCGTTTACCCGGGGCTGGAACTATGACTATTTCCGACAGTCGCTGAAGTCGATCCGTATCCAGCGCAAATCGGCGGATGGGATATACCACTACCTCGGGTTTGAGCGCATACCGATGCCGGACTTCGACGAGGTGATGGAAACCACGCATAACGGTTACGCGCTCGAACCGCTCAAAGGCCGGGGTGTGTCGGAAGATCTTCCCGGCGACCTTTCAGTGAGCCTGCCCGGATTTGTTCCGGAATCCGGATTTCGGGTTTCCAATCTCTATATCGGCCCCGGCCAGAACACATCGCTGTTGCATTACGACGAAACCCACAGTCTGTTGATGATGCTTGAAGGGCGAAAACGCTTCATTCTGTTCTCTCCCGAGCAAAGTGGGAGCATGTATCCCTACAGCCCGTTCAGCCTCAGGGCACTTCTGGAAAACCGGGTAGTCGATAGCCGGGTGGATTGTCAGAACCCGGACTTCTCCCTGTATCCCAAACTGAAACACGCGAAAGGCGTCACTGGGTGGCTCGAGGAAGGGCAAGCTCTGTTTATCCCGGCAGGCACCTGGCATTTTATCGAGGCTGAAGGACGAAACGTATCCGTTAACTATTTCTGGCTCCAGAACCGCCTGTCGGACTGGATGCAGCAACCATTGTTGAATTTCTGGATCAAGCGCCGGGCAATTGACGTGTTGGACCAGCTGCGTAAAGTGAAACACAAGTTGTCCGCGGCGTAGTATTAACGTCCTTCAGGGAATAAGCCGATGACGGCGAGGCAATAGGGCACAGTGTACAAACACCTCAGGGAAAGCCGTTTATTGTGGAACTTCGAGTAATTCGGAACCAGGATGGGTTCGGTGAAATACAGCCTCAATGGGATGGTCTACTCAATAAGCTCGACCCAGTGCCACTACCGTTGTCCTGTGCCTGGCTGCAATCGTGGCTGGGCGCGTTTGCGGGCAACGCCCAGATGGAGTTTCGGTGCTTATACAGCCAGGGTCATCTTGTTGGCCTTGCGCCTTTGCTGAAGAGCCGGGAGCGCTACCGGGGCATGCCGGTGACATTGCTGCACCTCGCGGCTAACGGACACAGCCCTTATTCGTCCGTCGTGGTCGACCCGGATCTGGACCCTGCTCAGACTCGGGAAGCTCTGGAACGGCTCACCAAAGTCGATCCGAATGAAATCGGGCTGTTCTTCAAAATTCCCCGGCGTAGCAGCCTGAAAGCGTTCCTTCTTGATCAGTCCGGCATCGGCCATGAGAGTGTGGGCGAAAAGCCCAGCCTGGTGACCCCTGTTATCAATATTGAGGGGGACTGGGAGACGTTCTACCGTGGCAGGCCGAGAAAACTCAAGAAGAGCCTCAATCATAAACTCAACCGATACCATGCCGCTGAAGGCTTCGACATCGCTCTGGAGACTGTTTCAACGGCGCAGCAGAGCCTCGTCGATGAATTGATCGACATATCTTCCAAGAGCTGGAAATCCGCTATCGGTAATGACCTGAAATCCAACCACCGAAGCCGGCGATTTTTGCTGAACCTTATCTCGGAGTTTGGTGCCTCCGGACAACTGACGGCCTGGATCATGCGCCAGTCCGGAGTGCCGGTGGCGTATGAGCTTCATCTTGCACATGACGAAATCGTCTACCCCATTCGAGCGGACTTTAACGCGGCGTTCAAATCCTACTCACCGGGCTCGGTACTGGAATACACCGCGTTAAAGTTTCTGTTCGATAACCGGGGTGCGCGCCAGTACTACACCTGTGCGGACGACTACTGGTACCTGAGCAACTGGACATCGGACTACCGGGAGTTCTGCAATGTCGAGATTTTTGGAAGCTGCACAAGGCTGAAGTGTCTTTATTGGCTTGAGTACCGGGTGATCCCGGTTGTAAAACGGCTCATCGGCAAACAGCCGCGTAAACAGCCCCACTGATATCGGATCGTGCATGACAGGGAGAGCAAAGCTTTGAGAACCGTGGTCATTGTCAGCCAGGACAAATCGGACCTGTTTTTTGCCAACCGCCTGGCAAAGGTCATCAACGTGGTCGGTGTGGTGGTGGAAAACCAGCTGCCAGAGCGGGATTCGTCGTCACTATTGCGAAAATCCCTCAAGTACGCGTCGCGACCCGCCACTTTTGCCAAAAAATGCGCAGAGGTGCTGGATCGTCGGTTCAATGAGCCGAAGCAACTGTACAACCGCCCTGAAAACGCACTGGATTTTGGCGAGGAAGGTCGGGCACAGGCTATCGGTAAAGAGGATGTGGAAAGCCGGGGTGAGCGCGTCCCGGTATGGCACACCCGTGGCGTCAATGACATCAACAGCCCGGAAAACCGGGAATGGATCTGCAACCTGCAGCCCGATGTGATTGCCGTGTGCGGTGCGTCGATTCTCAAGGCCGATCTACTGTCAGTTCCACGCCATGGTGTGCTCAACCTTCATGGCGGCTTATCGCAGTTCTATCGGGGTCTGTTTACCACCGACTGGGCGATTCATAACGCTGAGCCGGAGTGCGTCGGTGCCACCGTGCATTTTGTCGCTTCTGGGGTGGATGATGGTGACGTGATCTACCAGGGCCGGCCGGTCATTCAGGGCGATGATCACCCCAACAGCCTCTACGCGAAAGTGGTCCGTTTGGGTGTGGAAATGATGACACAGGCCATCATCGACATCGAACACGGTTGCTGCCGATCAGTCAGGCTGTCAAGGAAAGGGCCGTTGTATCTGAATCACATGTTCGATGTTCGCGCCAAGCGACGTACCTGGCAACAGGTTCGCAAGGGGGTCATCCCTGACTACCTGAGCCATAAAGTTGAACGGGATGCACGGGTTATCACGGAGTTGATCAACGACTTTGCGCTTGCGAAGCCCGAGATCAGCAAACGCTGAGCGCGCGCTTACCTTTCGGCCCCTTCCAGAAAGCGTGCGAACGCCGCTCGTTGCTGCTGGCAGTCCGGTGGGCCGTTCTCGCTACAGTAACTTGCCAGTGCCCACAAAGCGCCCCGACTGTCGCCGCTGATCTTTTTCAGCGCGCCCGCCACTTTTGCCTCGATGGTCGAATCCGTCAGCAGGTCGCCAACGTCAAACCATGACCACAGGATGATGGTTCTGTCTTTCGCCCGGTGATGGATGATGGTTTCGTTGACTCGTTCGGGGCTGACCGGTGATGGCTTCGTCATGGTCTGTTTTTTTGAGGAAACAAGCTGCCATTCACTGGCATCGAATAATTCGTTGCCGTAGACGATCAGCTCTTTGTGCTGGGTTTGCCGTCGGTAGCCGGTGATCTGCAGCTGGACCTGTTGCAGGTCATCGGACACATAAACGCCACTGAGATCAATGTCCGGGTTCTGGTAGTCCGGTTGCCAGATATTGGCGTGCCGCAGTGGGCCTCGCCAGTCGCCATTGCCTTCCGGAAGGGCCGGTCTCCAGGATTCGGCGATTCGTTCGGTTCGGGCCTCTACCGCCAGCGGGATCACCGAGGGCCACGCCACCAGAAACGATGCAATAACGGGCCAAACAACGGCTGTGCAGGTTGGCGTGGGAGCGGTTGAATGGGGTGTGTCAGCGCCGGGGTCATTTGAACGGCGAGGATCGAGCCTGTCGGCGATAAAAAACAGAGGCACCAGAGTGACGACGAGAAAAATGACCCAGCCGAACAGCTCATGGTCCTCGATCAGCGACGATTCCATATTGCTGTAGTGGCCGGCAGCAATGATTCCGAACACTCTTATCCAGTTGGCGAGCATGGAGAGTAGCCCGGCAATCACAACCAGCAGTGCCGTTCGGGGGGCTGAGCGATAGTAGAGCTGGCCATAGAAGCACGCCAGAAAAAGCGCGACCATCAGATAACGGACACCGCTACAGCCGTTTTCGACGAGAAACGTGCCCACTTCCAGCTCAATGTAGAACTCATTAATGACGGCTTCGATATCGGCCAGTGCTAGAAATATGTCATTAAAGAACACTGTAATGTGCTGTAACACCGGTGAAAAATCGTCCCAGAAGGGAACAGCAAACAGCAGCAGCAGGATAGGGCCACCGGCGGCTTTCAGGAATTCCCGCCCCCAGATAGACCACCCCCAGAGCAGAATGACCACCGGAACGAGCGTCAGCCGAACGAACTGCACGTCAGCCGCCTGAGCAAACAGCAGCACCCCGCTGGCACCTGCTAGCAACACCAGTGCCAGTATCGAGCGGTTAACGGTTAAAGAGGCGAGGGCATCTCGACGGATGAAGAGTAAAAAGACAATGCCCGCAAGAACCAGATAGCCATGGTTGTAGACAATTGAGTCGTACCATAACCGGAAAAAATCCCGCCATTCGCCCCATAACGCAAAGGCGAACAGGGGGATAGCGAGTAGCCAGGCGTGCTGAAAAGTGAGCCGGGAAGCCGCGTTCATAGCGTTTCAGTTAACCCTGGCTGCCGAATTTGCCCAGAAGTTGTTGCGCCTCCGAACGTTTGCCAATGGTGCGGTAAGCTTCCGCAAGATGCTGCGCGATTTCCTCTGAATCCGGCTGAAGTTCATGCGCTTTTTCAAGGATAGCAACGCTGTCCTGATGATTGCCGGCCTTGAGCATGATCCAACCATAGGTATCTGCCACGGCCGCGCTTTGCGGGCTGAGCTCGTACGCTCTCCGGGCCAGTGACATGGCACGGTCATCGCCGGTTTCGTGATAGAGCCAGGCGAGATTATTGAGGGCGACGGTATTGTCCGGACGGGAGGCCAGGAGTGTCTCGTAGTTGGAGATTGCATCCTCCTTTTTACCGAGAGACTGCTGCAATAAGGCCGTGCCGAGGCGCAATTGCGGGTCAGCCGGGAAGCGTTCGATGACGGATTCAAGAAACGTCAGGGCGTCGTCCTCGCGGCCGGAGCGTCGCAGGCTTCTGGCATAACCATTGGCTATCTCGGCCCCGGGCTCTTTTTCATAGGCAAGCTGATACAGCTCCGCGGCCTGTTTGTATTTACCCTGCTGCTCAAAATAGCGTGCTTCCACGATGTAGGGCGCTGCCGAGTCGGGAAAGAGCACCCTTGCTCGCTCCAATACGATGGCCGCCCTTTCCGGTTCTCCTGTTTGGCGCAGGCGGGCAACGACGGTAGTATACAGCGCAGCGACCAAGGGCTCGGCAGGTGCCGGCGTGTGCTCATCGGTACGCTCGAGTAATGCTGCGGTTAACTCCTCCGCGCTTTTTCTGTGGTCTTCAAGCAACGCCGATTCCAGCAGGACCAGTTTGGGGCCGGTCGCTTCGGGCTGCTTTTCGAGAATTTCACGCATGTCATTGCGCATAACCTCGGGCTTTGATAATTCGCTCAGGGCTTGCAGGGCCTGTCGGTTATCCGGTGCCAGCTCCACCGCTTGCCGGAACTGGGTGCGGGCCTTATCTGGCTGATCGGATCTTGCAGCAAGGTTACCCCGGGCAATCAGCGCCATGGCGCGTGCCTGTTCGTTCAGATTGGAATCGTCTGGAACCTTATCGGCTTGGGTTATGGCCTTTTCGTATTGCCCACTTTTTACCAGGTAGCCGGCGTATCTTAACCGGAGTTCGTGATTATCGGGTGCCAGGGACAGGGCCTTTTCGATGAGCGGCTCCCCGGTTTCGAGGTCTCCGGCGTTGAGGGAGGCGATGCCGACGAGGGCCAGGGTTTCAGGGTCGGAATCCCCCAACTCCGCAATCGGCCTGAGGAGCGTTTCGGCTTCTTCAGTCCGGCCCTGGCGAAAGCGAATCATGCCAAGCATCAGTGAGCTTTGTTCATGGCCGGGAACCTGGGTGAGCACCTCTTCCAGGTGGCGGGCCGCGGCTGTGAGATCGCCAGCCTCATAAGCCTCGCGGGCCGCTGTTATGTTGCTTTTGATGGTGCCAGGGCCGGATTTGGCCAGAATTTCTTCGTAAACAAACGCTTCCGCTGATTTTCCCTGCGCCCTGAGCACACGAATCAGTGCGGAGATGGTTTCGTACTTCCGGAAGGTCATGATGTCGTATTGGCCAATGTCCTCAAGTGCCCGCACGTAAGCTTCCTCAGCCGTGGGCCAGTTCTCGTTGTTGTGAGCCATCTGTGCTTTCCACAACCAGAGCTCCGGGTTTTCGGGGTCGATCTGTTCCGCCTCGGCAATCAGCTCCCGGGCCCGCTCTTCTTCGCCGTTCGCGATCGCCACCCGTGACAGGCCGACCAATGGCAACGCGGATTCCGGGTCGAGCGCACGGGCTTCGCTATACCGTTCTTTTGCATCCGCCACCTGGTTTGCGGTCAGCAGTATCCTACCCTGAAGCAGGCTTTTTTCGATCTGAGTCGTGTCGTCCTCGGAGGCGATGTTAGCCAGGGCATCCAGCGCCTTTGATGTATGGCCGCGCAAAAGCCTGGCCTCCGCACGGATCAGATTTGCCCGGTTCTGGTCTTCGACGTCCAGGGTGTCTTCGGGTATGGACTCCATCAGCCAGCCCAACTGACGCAGCGCATTTATGGCATCGCCGGCCTTCAGAAGGTTGTTGATAATGACGAAATAGGGGGCCGGGGTGTTGGGCTGTAACTCAATGGCGTTGCGGGCTTCCAGTGTGCTGGCTTTGAGTTCCCCTTGGCGCTGAAGAAAGCGCGACTGATCGAGGTGGCTCAGGTACTGAATATCCCGCTGGCTCATGTCGTTATCGTCATTACCACATCCGACAACAGCCAGACTGATAGCCACACAGAGCAAGGTGGCGTGAATTGCAGAGACTGGTTTCATAGCCCGTTACCTATTCCTTGTTCTCTTATTTATTGGCTGCGATCCCTGTTACGGGTACCTGCACTACGTCAGGCATCGGCTGCCGCATGCGAGGTTTCGATCCGGTACTTATCAGTCAGGTTGTACAGGGTGGGGCGGGTTACTCCGAGCAACCGTGATGCCTGCGCCATATTGAAATTGCAGCTTTGCAGGGCCTGGTTAATGGCTTTCCGTTCGGCCGCCTCTCTGACCTGTCGCAGGTTGAGCTGGCTGTCGTAAGGGCTGTCGTCCTGACTCAGTTCCAGGTCGACTGCGGTGACGCGTTTGCCCTCCGCCATAATGGTGGCCCGTTTCACCTTGTTGATCATCTCCCGGACGTTACCGGGCCAGGCATAGTGATTGATGGCGGTGATGGCATCTTCGGAAAAGCTGAGGTGGGAGCGCTCCATCTGTTTACCGAGTGATTTCAGCAGTGACTGCGCGATGACCAACGCATCGCCGTCACGCTCCCGTAGTGGCGGGACATCCAGCGTAATTTCGCTGATCCGGTAGTACAGGTCCTCACGGAAATCGCTTCGCTCAATCAGTTCGCTGACATTGCGGTGCGTAGCGCAGACAACCCGGACATCAACTGGAATGGGGTTGACGGACCCGACCCGGTCTACCATTCGTTCCTGCAGAAATCTCAGTAACTTGGCTTGAAGTGCCATGGGCATGTCACCAATCTCATCCAGGAACAGTGTGCCGCCGTTGGCGTGTTCGATTTTGCCTTTCTTGCTTTGGGTTGCGCCCGTGAAAGAGCCTTTTTCAAAACCGAATAATTCGCTTTCCAGTAAATTCTCCGGGATGGCAGCGCAATTGATGGCGGCAAAGGGCTTGGCGCCGCGGTGGCTGAGGTCATGCAGTGCCCTGGCCAGCAATTCCTTGCCGGTACCCGTCTCACCGGTGATCAACGTTGTTACGTCGGTCGGTGCGACCTTTTCCAACGTGCGGCAGATGGCCAGCATCTGGGGGCTGGAGGCCACGATACCTTTGATGTTGGTGCCGTTGTGGTGGCGGGACAGCTCAAGATTTTCCAGTTCCAGCTCGGCCAGCCGGAAAGCGCGGTGTACAACAAAGGTGAGGATGTTGGCATCGAGGGGCTTCTGGTAGAAATCGCAGGCACCCATGCCGATTGCTTTAACGGCGTTTTCCTTGTCTTCGCGGCCGGTAACGACGATAACCTTGGTCTGCGGTGACAGCCGCAGCACTTCCTCAAGCAGGCGATACCCTTCCGAAGCCCCGCCCGCATCAGGTGGAAGGCCGAGATCGAGAGTCATGACATCCGGTTCCATGCGCCTGAGCGCCGCAAGCGCGGATTCGCGGTCAGCCGCAACGGTGACTTCAAAGTTGTCACTGAAACACCAGCGCATCTGGCTTTGCAGGCCGGGGTCGTCCTCTACGATTAACAGTCGTCTACTCACCACGGCGTTAAATCCCTTTATGTCCATGTCTGCCTCAGTTCATTCACCCCGAGGCACTCCTTTACTGATTTTTAACTTAATATTGACATTTTTCAATGTTTGTGTGTCTTAACTTTACAGAATGACGATTATTTGGCGCTTGGGTCGGGTTCCGTAATAAGGATAGTTGGATCTTTCTGTTCTGTCTCTTCCAGTTCTTCGTTGGTTCTTGCCAGTGGGAACCGGACGGAGAAACAGGAGCCCACACCAGGCTCACTGGTGACATCGATATTGCCTCCCACTTTGCGAACGTACTCCCTGGCCTGATAAGCACCGATACCCATGCCGGTCAGGCCCTTGGTACTCTCAAAGGGTTTAAAGAGCTGAGTGTTTATAAACGCTTCGGCCATTCCGGTGCCTGTGTCCTGAATAAAGAGCACAACATTGTCTCTCGCGTTTTTCAGGGTCAGGGTGATTTCTCCATCAGGTGGGGTGGCGTCCTGAGCGTTCTGGATGAGGTTTCCGAGTATGCTGCGCAACTGGTCCGGGTCGGCTTCAACAAACGCCGGGGAGGGTGCCGGTATAAAGTGGGGTGCGGGGTAGCGGCGACTATAGTGCTCTGCCAGCTCAGCAACAATGTCCCTTAGGTCCAGAATTGTGGCCGAATCAGTGTCGTTTTTTGGCTTGCGTATGTGGTCGACCAGATTCGACATTTTACGAACAGCGTGGTCGGTGGTATGAATCATGTCGTCGATGAACGCCGGGTTGTTGCGATGGCGGGGGGCGTTGGTGACCAGCAGGGACAACTGTGCAATCAGCGTTTTCAGGTCGTGAACCAGAAAGGCGGATGCCTTGCTCACGGCTTCAAACTGCATGGCGCGCGACAGTCGGCTTTGCGCGTCGGCCTGCGCCAGCAGGTTGCAGGTCTGCCGGGCGACCACTTTGATCAGGTCAAAGTTTTCCCAGTTGAGTACGACCGGGGCATAGGGGTTGCCAATCAGCGCGACGCCGTAAAGATCGTTGCCCAGGTAGAGCGGGATAACGAGCCAGCCACCGGAAACCCGAGTGATGGAATCGGGCATTTCCAGCAGATTGTATCGCACTGGATCGGCCCGGTATTCGTGGAGGTCAATGATCCACTCCTGATTTTGTAAAAAGCGACACAGCTCGCAATCGCCATCAATCGTGGTGAAGCGGGGTGGCCGCAGATTAATGGCGGTTTTTAGAACGTAAGCACCTTGTTCGTCACGAATCCACAAAGCGCCCGCGTTGCTTTCCACCAGCCCCGACAGAATTCGGATGACGCGTTCTGGTAGGGGCGGTGCATCGACAAAGTTCGCCAGCTCGCGGGTCATTTTCAACCATTCTTCGCGATAGTCGTACTTGTAATCAAAGAAATTCTGGCTGATGAATACCATCAATCGCGCTCGTACACGCCCGGAGGTAAGCAGAGTTACCAGAAAGGTGAGCGCGACGGTAAGGAAAAGCACCTGTAACGCTTCGCCCCAGGCACCGCCAAGAGCCCGGACATAGTAGCCGCCCACCGCAAGAATCATGAGGTAGCTGCCGGCAAACATAAGGGTGCCGGCATGGAGCACCGCGGAGCGGGAAAGCTGGAAATCCACAGGCTGTTTGAGGGTGTTGATGGTATTAATGGCAAACAGAGGCACCAGCGCGGCGTTGACCAGCCCGCGAGCGTTCCAGAGCGCCTCGGATACCTGGCCAAAGAGCAGGGCATCGGCATACATGAAGAAATCAAACACGAACATCGCGGCGATGCCGATGCAGGTGTATTTGATACTGGAACGACCAAAAGACTGGGAGTTACGCCAGATCTGCTCCACCATGGATAGCCCCATCAGGGACAGGGCGATCTGCCCGACTACCTTGGTTTTGCCGTTGAGGAGATCGAGATCGAATGCGTACTCAAGTACGCCGAATGCGAGCAGGGATACCAGCAGGGTAACGGTGGCAACGCCCAGTATCCGCCGCAACCGGCCGACAATCGCCGTGGATTGGAAAAAATCCCTGAGCAGGGCGAATAGCAGTGCTATCCAGGCCGCATCCCGGAGCAGTTCAAGCAGGTAACGAACGAAAAAAGAGGGCTGCCCCCAAAGGCTCTGAGCGGCCAGGGCACCTGCCCACAACACCGACACAAGGCTGGTCAGCAGAAGTACCCGGTCAGCATCCCGCCGCAGATAGCGGGAGGCGACCAGTATAGCGAGCAGCCCAAAGGACAAAGCTGCTGCGGAGTGGCTGATAAAGCTGAAATCATTCAACATGCCGCGCGTCCTGCGTTTTTGTCATCCGCTCCCTGACTTCCTCTGCCATGGGCAGGCTGGGGCGTCACACGGGGTGTTTGTTCTCCCGATAGAAACGGAAAATTTCCTTAAGCGGGCGTTGGGGGGTGAACCCGAATTCCCTGGAAAAGGCTCTGCCGTCGATCACGACAGGATACTTGAAAAAGTGCAGTAGATACGACGGAAAACTTCTCAGTTTCAGTGTCCGCAGTATCAACTTCGGCAACATTGGCGGCACGGAGGGAATCGGTAGCCGCTGGCAGCCGCAAAGTTTCAGAGCATGCTGGTAGGCCACCCAGTCTTCCGGCGCGACATTGAATACGCCCCGTTGGATTTTTTTGTAGGCCAGTACGATGGCATCGGCCATATCGTCGATGTGGATGAATTGCATCATCGGCGAAAACCCGGCCAGAACCGGTGCGCGTTGACTTGCCAGCAGCGTGCCGATGGAGTTCCGGACGCCGGGCCCGACTATATTGCAGGGCCGCAAAATGGTGATGTTCAGATCAGGATAGCGCCACAGATAAATGTTCGCCAGGTTCTCCAGTTCCACGGAGTCCACCAGGTCGGCGCTCAGGCCCACGCCTTTCAGCGGTGCCTCTTCATCAATCAGCGCCGGGTTGTAGGCAATGGCACCGTATACGTGAAAGGTAGAGAGCACCACCACACGCCGAATGCCGTATTTATGACTGAGATCCAGCAATTTCTGGGTGCCGAGCACGTTCGCGTTGTAGCGCCGCATCCGGGTCAGTTGACTGGACATAATGCGCCCCAGATGGATCACGCCGTCGAAACGGTAGCGACGAAAAAGATCCTCGAAAACCCGTTTATTGAAATCAATGCAGTAGCTGGGAATGTCGTCGCCCAGATAGACCTGTTCGCGGAAATCCACGGCCACCAGGTCGCAGTGATCACGCAAGCGGTCGACGACCTGTTGCGCCAGGGCTCCGGCCACACCGGTTATCAGTATTCGTGGTCTGTGTTGCTCGCTCATCAGAACAGCCTTTTCCTTTCACTGAGACCTTTGTCAATCAGCTTGCTGATTTCGCCTTTAACCTGTTCTACCCGCGCCGTGACCTGTTCCTCCGGAATTTCGAGGTCGTCGAAGAACATCGGCGGCCCGAAATTGAGGTGCACTTTGGCTGGCAGAACCACTGGGAGGGCGACGGGTGCATAGGGGATGCCGAGGGCTTTTGCCAGCGGTTTGATGTTGGCGATTGCCGGTATGGTTTCCTCACACCCCACCACGCCTACCGGCACAATGGTGGCTTTGTATTTCATCGCCAGATGCATGAAGCCGTTACCAAATCGTTTGAGCTGGTATCGATCCCGGTAGAGCTTCCCCGACCCTCGAACGCCTTCGGGGAAGACGATGATCGCTTCTTCGTTGGCGAGCATTTTTGCGCAATTGGTTGGGTCGCCAAGCACTGCGCCCACCTCATTCAGCAGGTTGCCAAGGTAAGGCACGGTGGGGAGAAAACGCTCGATCATTGCCCGTGGCATTCGCGGGTTGACCTTCCGCGCCGCCAGCGCATAACCAATCAACAGGCCGTCGATCGGTAACTGGCCGCTGTGGTTGGCAATGATCAGAACCGGGCCCTCGGCGGGCACGTTCTCGACGCCGTCCGACTCCACACGGAAATATTTTTCATAGAGTTGGCGGGTGAACGAAAACCCGTACTTTATGGCTTCGCTGTTGTAGCCCCAGGGATCGTAACCCAGGCTCCCGATGGGTTTGCGGATACGATCGATCTGTTCACTCAGTTCCGCAGGTACCAGTTTCGATTTCAGTATGGATGCCAGGCTCATGGCTTCTCCCTGATGATTTAAGTTCGCCCGATCAACACGCCAAGGGTGTGGCTTTGCCCCTCATTCAACACCCTGTAATCGCTGAGTGCATTGGCGGTTTCGACACACAGCATGGATTTCCAGTCAGTATCTGGGAAGTCTGACAGCGTCCGTGCTTTGGCGGGGCCGGGGTTCCAGACCACCGTGGAGTCGCTGCCAATGGCATTGAGTGTCCGACGGCACCTGGGAGTGGCCACCACTAGCGATGATCCGGATTCGTAGATTCTGTCGGTTTCACCGTCGAAGACAAGGTCCCCTTTCTGTTGGTGATAGCTCCAATCCTGAAGCGTGTCGATGTAATCGCTACCTTCCAGGCCCTGAATGCGTGTGCGATCAATATCCGGCGTGGGAAGATAGGTGTGCAAGGCCTGTGTGTACGCCAAAGGCGTGGTGCCAAGGTTGGTGGTTGTCAGCGCAATCTGGCAGCCACTCACCGAAAAATTGAATGTTGCAAGCAACAGCGCGTGTCCGTCCCAGGCGTCCATGAAATCGTTATTGGCAGCCAGTGATAGAAAAATTTCAACGTCGTGGGCCGATTCCCGGACATCTTCTAGCTTCCAGAGTGCGGTGCGGGCAAACCCGTGGGAGTCCTTGGAACGAATGCGCTTGCGTACTTCCGGCGGGTTCCTGGAAGGCACGCCAAACCAGGGCCAGCACAACGGGATACCGCCACGGATAGCGCGGCCGGTTTCAAATCGGGCGGTCTCGCTGAGCCAGAGCCATTCGGGCTCGTCGTGGGTGGCAAACTGGGCGAGATGGGCACCCTGGAGGAACAATCGCGAGCGAAACAGCGGATGGTGCACTTCAAGGGCTTCGAGTTCCCCCACGGTTTTCCAGCGGGTAAACGACCAGTGCCCGGGTCTTGTTGTCACTAGATGCCTCTTGACTGCATAAAGATGTCGGTTTGCCGGCCCTGTGCCGGGCGTTATGTGTATTTGCGTATCAACAGAGTAAATTAAAACTGACGTTGCCGCGAGATTCCGGCTTAAAATACCGCCCCGGACACAGAGGTCACCCCATGGAACACAACGTTGCCGTGCCGATTTGCTCATCGGTACCACCTGAGCCCGCCGGCGTGCTCGGTGATTGGCTTGATGCTGTTGCAGTCGGGCTGACCGATTATGGCTGGGTCAGTGTTGATGTGGGTGATCACATGGGTGACCAGCTATTGCAGTCACTGAGGGACGAAATCCAGATCCTGGACCTGACGGCGGGAATGAAGGCTGCGGGAGTTGGTCGTGGTGCTGACCACACACGGGACCGCTCCATAAGGCGGGACAAAATAGCCTGGCTGCAAGGGGTCACGGTGCCCCAGAATGCGCTGTTTGATTTCTTTGATGGGGTGCGAGCGGGGCTCAACCGCCGGCTCTTCCTGGGGTTGAAGCGCTTCGAGGCCCACTACGCTACCTATCAGCCCGGTGACTTTTATCGCCGGCATCTGGACAGCTTCGCCGGCCGTGCCTCCCGGGTGGTTAGCCTGGTGCTTTATCTGAACGAGGACTGGCAGGCAGCGGACGGTGGTGCGCTGCAAATTTTCAATCGTGAAAATGACCTTGAGATCTGCGGGTCTGTGTTACCCGAGATGGGCCGCATGGCCATTTTCATGAGTGAAGATATTCCCCACGAGGTTCTGCAGGCGAACCGCACCCGGTACAGCGTTGCGTGCTGGTTCCGTCAGGACGAAGTGCCGTTGCCCCTTGAAGTCCGGTTGCCGCTTTAAGTCGTTGTAGTCGGTGAACCCTTTTGCTACTATGCGCGCCGCCTTCGGGGAATTGTCCCGAAGCGCCGTTATGGTGGCTCCATTGGTGCCTCCGCAACATGAAACCGTGAACCCGGTCAGGCCCGGAAGGGAGCAGCCGCAGCGGTGGAATTGTGTGCCGGAGTGTCGCTGATGGAGTCACCCCCAGATTTTTTATCCCTTCCGCTTTATCTTGCTGATATCGTCGATTATTCCTGTTATCTCCCCTGGTTCAACGGCTTCTTATCCGGCTATGTCCATGCTAAGGTTAAGTCCATTTTCACAGCAGTTGGCTAAACATGAGCTACCAGGTACTCGCCCGTAAATGGCGCCCCCGTACATTTGAAGATATGGTCGGCCAGGAGCATGTGCTGCAGGCGCTGATCCATGCTCTGGAAAACCAGCGTCTCCATCATGCCTACCTGTTTACCGGAACCCGTGGCGTGGGTAAAACCACCATTGGCCGGCTGCTTGCCCGATGCCTGAATTGCGAAACCGGCGTAACGCCGAATCCCTGTGGGGAATGCAGCAGTTGTCAGGAAATCCAGGAAGGCCGGTTCGTTGACCTGATCGAGATTGACGCCGCCTCCCGCACGGGCGTGGACGACATGCGAGAACTGACCGACAACGTTCAGTACGCACCGTCCCGGGGCCGTTTCAAGGTGTACCTCATTGACGAGGTGCACATGCTGACAAACCAGTCCTTCAATGCTTTCCTGAAAACCCTGGAAGAGCCACCGGAACATGTGAAATTCCTGTTGGCGACCACCGACCCCCAGAAACTCCCGGTCACCGTGTTATCGCGATGCCTCCAGTTCAATCTGAAGCGGATGACACCTGAACACATTGCCGGGCACCTGAAGTACGTGCTCGGTGAGGAACAGATTCCATTTGAAGAGCCCGCGCTCTGGCTGCTGGCTCGCGCAGCCGATGGCAGTATGCGGGATGCTCTGAGTCTCACGGATCAGGCCATTGCGTTTGGCAACCAGAAGCTGGCCGCCAGTGACGTCAGCAACATGCTGGGCACCATTGATCAGCGTGACATTGAACGCCTGGTCGCGGCATTGGTGGAAAACGACGGGCCATCGTTGCTCGCCGAGATTCAGCGGGTCTCTGATTTCGCACCGGATTACAGCGTGATTCTTGCGGATCTGCTGTCGTTGTTCCACCGGGTCACCATGGAGCAGGTGGTGCCCGGCAGTGCTGACAATGCCCTGGGTGACGCGGCCCAGGTTCAGGCTCTGGCGCGCCAGCTGAGCGCGGAAGACGCACAGCTGTTCTACCAGGCTGCGCTGATGGGGCGTAAAGATCTGACGGTAACGCCGGACGCCCGCATGGGTTTTGAGATGACCTTATTGAGAATGCTGGCCTTCCGCCCCGGTACGGACCGTCGCGAACCTCCGGCAAGGGTTTCCTCAGGCGGCCAGACCGGCACCAGTGAAGCGCGAGAGGAGCCCGAGCCTGCGCCGGTAACTGCACCGGCACCGGCGGCCCCCGAACCGGAATCCGTGGTCGATTCTGGTCAGGTTTCAGAGCCAGAGCCAGAGCCAGAGCCAGAGCCCGAACCGGAGCCCGAACCGGAGCCTCCGGTAATTGAGTCGGAGCCTTCTGATCCGCCACCTCCGGTGGAAGAACCTCAGCAGCTCGAACCTGAGACAGAACCTGCGCAAACCGGTGATTTCGATTGGCAGAGGGATTTTCGTAGCCTCGGCATTGTTGGCATGCCCGGAAACCTGGCCAGCCACACAGCGATGACCTGGCAAGGCGATACCGTGCTGCTCACCATGGAAGAGGGCCACGCCAGGCTGCTGAATGCGCGGCACGAGGAAAAGATCCTCGCCGCCTTGAGAAATCGCTTCGGCGACGCCATTACTGTGCGCATAGAGCAGGGCGATACCGGTAGCCAGACACCCGCAGCCTGGGAAGAGCGTGAACGCGTTGCACGACAAAGCGCAGCGGAAGCGGCTATTCAGAATGACCCGCTGGTTAAATCAATTGTTGAACGTTTCGAGGCACGGGTCGTCGAAGAAAGTATCCGGCCGGTTCAGAACTCAGGCTGATAGAGGAGATCGTATGATGAATGGCATGGGCGACATGATGAAGAAAGCCCAGAAAATGCAGGAAGAAATGCAGAAGGCCCAGGAAGAAATTGCCAAGCAGGAAGTGATTGGCGAATCCGGGGCGGGGCTGGTGAAGGTAACTATGAACGGTCGTCACGACGTGCGTAAGGTCGAGATCGACCCATCACTGATGAGCGAAGAGAAAGACATTCTGGAAGACCTGTTGGCGGCTGCGGTAAACGATGCTGTGCGCCGGGTAGAGGCCAACCAGAAGGATAAAATGTCTGGCATGATGTCTGGAATGGGTATGCCTCCCGGGTTCAAAATGCCATTTTGATTCGTGCTCTTACAATAACTTCTTGATGTGCAGTCTAAGGATTTTTCATGGCGTTCAGCCCGCTGGTAGATGAACTGGTGGAGTCCCTTCGGTGCCTTCCGGGTGTGGGCCAGAAAACCGCCCAACGCATGGCGTTTCAGTTGTTGGAGCGTGGGCGTTCTGGTGGGGTTCGGCTATCGGAAGCATTGGGCAGCGCCATGGCCGGTGTGCGCCGGTGCGACACCTGCCAGAATTTTGCGGATACGCCGCAATGTCGGATCTGTGAAAACCCGGAACGCCAGAATGGCACGCTGTGCGTGGTGGAAAGTCCTTCGGACCTACTGGCTATTGAACAGGCGGGCGATTATCGCGGCAGCTATTTTGTGCTGATGGGGCACCTGTCACCGATCGACGGTGTCGGCCCTGAGGAAATTGGCATAGAGCGCCTGTTGCGGCGAATCGCCGACGAAGAAGTGACCGAGCTGATCCTGGCAACGAACCCGACGGTAGAAGGCGAAGCAACCGCGCATTACATTGCCGATCGTCTTGATGGCCGCAACGTTCTCATCACCCGGCTGGCGCATGGCATACCGGTTGGCGGTGAGCTCGGCTACGTTGATGGCTTCACATTGACTCACGCATTCCGGGGTCGCAAACCCCTTTCTGAATAAAGACTGATCGAGCGTTTTCTATGAATTCAATCAATCCGATCGGTACCGTTCCCCCGGCACCTGCCTCTATTCACTGGATCACCGAGCCGGATGCCCTCGATCAATGGTTGCTGGAAGGCCAGGGCGAGCCCCTCGCCCTGGATACGGAATTTGAACGGGTCAGCACCTTTTTCCCGATTCCGGGGTTGGTGCAACTTGGGATGGGCAGTCGCTATTGCCTGGTTGACCCCGAGGTTGCGGAGCAGTCCCAGGAGTTCAGACGGGTTCTGACCGATGCCGACACCGTCAAACTGCTGTATGCAATGAGCGAAGATCTTGAGCTGTTTCGCCAATGGCTTGATTTGGAACCCCTCGGTGTTGTTGATCTGCAGATTGGAGCGGCTCTCGCCGGGGCGGGCTTTTCGGTCGGTTATGCGCGGCTGGTCGAAACCCTGTTTGGCGAAACGCTTGATAAGTCCGCCACGCGATCAGACTGGGTCTCCCGACCGTTGAGCGAGGCGCAGCAACGTTATGCCCTTGACGATATCCGCTTTCTTGTACCGATCTACCACTGGGTGCTGGATAATCTGTCCGCAAGAGACCTGGAAGAGGCGTTGTTTGAAGAGTCCGCGCGGTTTGCCGCCGAACTGTCCTCCCAGGATGATCCCGATCAGCACTATCTCAAATTACGCGGTGGATGGGCGCTGGCCCCGCAAAAGCAATTGGTGTTGCAGATGTTGGTGATGTGGCGTGAAGAGGAGTGCCGCCGCCGGGACCGGCCACGGAGTCGCGTGGTGGCTGACCCCCTGCTGATTGCGATTGCAGACCGCATGCCTGGTGATCGCAGGGCGCTTGCCAATATCCAGGGCCTGCCGCAACCAGTGACCCGGCGGTACGGCGAAACCTTGCTCGACCTGGTGCGTGAAGGTGGCGCGGCGTCGACCGCTGGCCTGACGCCGATACCTGCTCCGCTGACCCGAGATGAGCAAGGCTTCTACAAGCAGGTGAAACGAGTGATCGCCTCTGCCGCTGAGGCGGCGGATGTACCGATTGAACTGCTGGCACCACGTAAACGGCTTGAGGTCGTTGTTCGCCAGCGCAAGACGGCCGCAGGACTTTTCAATACCGGTTGGCGAAGCCAGGTCATCGCGCCGGTGGGTGAGCAGCTTGAGGAATTACTAAGATCATGACGGATAAGCGGTTTGTTTCAGTATTTCGCAGCAGTAAGAAATCCAATACCTACCTCTACGTGCGTCGGGGGCAGGTCTGGGCCGACCTGCCTGACAACTTGCGTGATATTTTCGGCACGCCGGTGCATGCCATGGATCTGGTGATGACGCCAGAGCGCAAACTTGCCCGCGCCACCGGCCAACAGGTACTGGATGCCATCGAGGACAAGGACTTTTACCTGCAGATGGCGGAAGAATCGGAGATGCACGTGGTGGACTTTCGCAAGAAGCCGGAGCAGCGCCAGCCATGATCGCGGAAATCCCGTTCTGGCAGCGCAAGCACCTTAACGAGATGACGAGCGCGGAGTGGGAATCGCTCTGTGACGGCTGTGGTAAATGTTGCCTGGCGAAACTGGAAGACGAAGACACCGGCGACGTGTATTACACCGACCTGGTATGCCGCTACATGGATACAGACAGCTGCGGTTGTACGGTTTATTCTGAACGCCTTGAAAAAGTACCGGCCTGCACCGTGCTAACGCCCGATACCCTGGCAGACTTCCACTGGTTGCCATTCACCTGCGCGTACCGGACACTCGCAGAAAATCGGCCTCTGGCGGACTGGCATCCGCTTCGCTCCGGTGATCCGCAAACCGTCCACGACGCGGGCGTATCGGTCCGGCAACGGGTGGTGTCTGAAGCCGGGGTGCCGGAAGAAGACTGGGAAGAACACATAATTCACTGGATTCTGTAATGATTGATACTGACGCTCAGCTCGCTTACGGCATATTCTGGACAGTCTACGCCGTCGCCTTCGTAGTTTTTTTCTACATGATGTCCCGCCTGTTTCGTGTGGTGCCCGTGTATGGGGTCCGCACGCTGTTGCAGGCAGCATTGGTCGTGATTTTGCTAACGCCGGTCGAGTCCGCTGAGGTGAGCGGTTGGTGGGTGCCTGCCTGGCTCTATGGCGGCTATGAACTGATCCTGGGGGATGCGGAAGCCTCTGGCAGGGCGATTCTCAACCTGGGTCTCGCCGCTCTTGCCATGCTGTTGGTCTGGGTGCTGGACCTGGTGCGTTATCGGCTGGTGAAACGCTGAAATCCTGAAAAAAACAATAATAGAACGGAGTTCCGATGCAACGGATACTGAATGCCATCCTGGTTGTGACATTTTTTGTGGCTGCGGCCCCCCAGGCTTCTGCAGATAGTGCCGACATTCGCATTATCGTCGACATATCCGGCTCAATGAAAGACAACGATCCGGACAACCTGCGGCAACCGGCGGTGCGGCTACTGGCTAGGCTAATCCCCGAAAATGCCAGGAGCGGTGTCTGGACCTTTGGGCAGTACGTCAACATGCTGGTTCCTTACGACCGTGTTGGTGACGAATGGCGGGCACGGGTGATTGATCGTTCTACCGATATCAACTCCGTAGCGCTTCGAACCAATCTGGGAGAGGCCATCGAGGTTGCCAGCGATGACTATTTCACCGATGGCGACCTGAGCGGCACCGATTTCATTCTGCTGACCGATGGCAAAGTCGACATCGCCGCCGACGACGCCCGTAATCGCGAAGAGCGTGACCGTATTCTTGGGCCTGTGGTTGATCGCCTGGCGAATAAGGGCGCTACCGTCCACACCGTTGCCTTGTCCGACGACGCGGACGCCGAATTTCTCAAAACACTGGCAGACAAAACCGGAGGCAGCTATAACGTCGCGCCCTCGGCTGAAGCACTGAACCTGGCGTTTCTCAACGCGTTGAATGCCGCGGTGCCTCAGGAGCAGGTGCCCATCGTAGGAAACGCCTTCAGCGTCGACAGCGGCGTCGAGGAATTTACCGCCCTGATTTTCTGGGGCAAGGGTGAAACCAGTGATACCCGGGAACTGGCGCTGTCCGATCCTGACGGCCATACCGCGCAGGTTGGCAGCCCTGGAGACGGAATGCGCTGGGTTCGTGAATCCGGGTACGACCTGATCACCGTCAGCGATCCGGTATCCGGTGAATGGCAGATCGAAGGCGAGCTTGGGGAAGGCAGTCGCGTTACGGTCGTCAGTGATCTGCGCATGGTGGTGTCTCCGGTTCCACCGAGCTTTTCCGAGGATCAGCCGCTGGATCTGAAAGTTGCTTTTTTCGAGGAAGAGGAACAGCTTACAGACCCGGATTTTCTCGGGGTTCTGGAGGTCCGGGTTACCCTGACCTCCGAAGACGATCGCAGTGGCAGCAAGGCGCTGTCAGCCGATGCGCCTCCGGAAAATGGTACCTACCGGGATGTCATCGAGACTCTGCCCGCTGGCGGCCTATATCGCATTGAGATTGTCGCCGATGGCCAGACCTTTTCTCGGAAATACAGCGGCGTCAGCCGGTTTGACGTTCCCGAGGGGGAGAGCGACGCCGCCTCTGCTGGCACCTATGGCGAGTCAGACACCAACGCCGCTGAGGACGATGGCCAGGCTGGTTCGCCTGAGCCTGAGCCCGAGGCCGGGCCTGAACCGGCCTCTGATGTGGCCGAAGCGCCCGGTGAACAGGAAGAGGTCAGTGGCCCGATTGATGTCAGTGCGGTGGAAGAGCCAACCGTAGAAGCACCGGCACCGCCGGCCAATGACCCGCCTGAACCCGAGGTTTCCTCAGGTGGCCTGCCGCTGTGGGTGTTCATTACCGGCGGGGTAATCCTGATTGCCATCATTGGCGCAGGTCTGTTTTTTGTACTGCGCCGCAAAAAGGATGGAGAAGATGCTGCAGAGCCAGAGCCAGAGCCAGAGCCAGAGCCAGAGCCAGAGCCAGAGCCAGAGCCAGAGCTCGTGGTGACGGAAGAAGTCGCGCCTGAGCCGGAGGAAAACGACGATATCCCCGTGGCGGAACCACTTGGTGACGCAGATGAGGAAATTCCGGTAGCCGAGAACACCGTGGAGGACGAACCGGAAGAAGACTTCGGGCTGGAAGATTTCGACCTCTCCGAATTCGACGACCTTCCCGACGAGCCATCCCCTGATGATGAGAAACCGAAAAAATAGCGCAGGGGGTTGAGGTGGCCGCTTTGGCCTTTATACTCCCCCTCCGGATGATTTGATAACCGAACAGGAACCCACAGAATGAAGTTTACCGGTACCGAGAAATACGTAGCGACTGATGACCTGCAGATGGCGGTAAATGCGGCAATTGCACTGCAACGCCCACTGCTGATTAAAGGCGAGCCCGGGACCGGCAAAACCTTGCTGGCGGAAGAGATGGCATCCTCCCTCGGCAAGAGGCTGATTCCCTGGCACATCAAGTCCACCACCAAAGCTCAGCAGGGCCTTTATGAGTATGACGCCGTGTCGCGCCTTCGTGACTCCCAGCTCGGGGATGAGAAGGTCAAAGACATCAGCAATTACATCGTCAAGGGAAAGCTTTGGGAGGCCTTTGAAGCGGATGAGCAGGTGGTGCTGCTGATTGATGAGATCGATAAGGCGGATATTGAGTTTCCGAACGATCTGTTGCTGGAACTCGACCGCATGGAGTTCTTCGTCTATGAAACCCAACAGTTCGTCAAGGCGAAGCAACGCCCCATTATTGTGATCACCAGCAATAATGAGAAAGAGCTGCCGGACGCCTTCCTGCGCCGTTGTTTTTTCCACTACATCAGCTTTCCGGATCACGCCACCATGCAAGACATCGTGGACGTGCATTTCCCGGGGTTGCAACAGGACATCGTGCGGGACGCACTCGAAGTGTTCTTTGATGTCCGCAAGGTGCCGGGCCTGAAGAAAAAGCCGTCCACCTCCGAGCTGATCGACTGGCTGAAACTGCTGATGGCGGACGAATTATCTGCCAAAATGTTGCAGGAGAAGGACACCAGCTCGGCGTTGCCGCCACTTTATGGGGCCCTGGTGAAGAACGAGCAGGACGTTCATCTGCTGCAGAAGCTGGCGTTCATGGCGCGTCGTCGCAGCTGACATTCAGCAAGAGCTACACCTTATGTTGATTGATTTTTTTCTCGAAGTGCGGCGGGCAAAAGTACCCGCCAGCCTGCGCGAATTTCTGGATCTGCTGGAGGCATTGAAAAGCCGCCTCGCATTTGCGGATATGGAAGAATTCTATTACTTGTCACGATTGTGCCTGGTGAAAGACGAGCGCCATTTCGACAAGTTTGACCGTGCCTTCAAAGCTTATTTTGAAGGCATAGAAAACCTGGAAGACCTGATGGAGATGCTGATTCCGGATGACTGGCTGCGGGCCGAATTCGAAAAGCATCTCACGGATGAGGAAAAAGCCAATATCGATTCCCTGGGCGGCCTTGAAGAGTTAATCGATACCTTCAAGAAGCGCATGGAAGAGCAGCAGGAGCGCCATGCTGGCGGCAACAAATGGATCGGTACCGGTGGCACCTCGCCCTTTGGCGCGGATGGTTACAATCCGGAAGGCTTCCGCATCGGCCAGAAAGGCGGTCGCCAGGGCCGGGCGGTGAAGGTCTGGGAAAAGCGCCAGTATCAGGACCTCGACGACAGCATTTCGCTGGGTATCCGTAATATCAAGGTCGCTATGCGCCGGCTCCGCAAGTTTGCCCGCCAGGGTGCCGCAGACCAACTGGATATGGATGACACCATTCGGTCAACGGCCCGGAATGCGGGTTACCTGGACCTGAAAATGGTTCCCGAACGTCACAACGCCGTTAAGGTGCTGATTTTCTTTGACGTTGGTGGTTCCATGGACCCTCACGTGCGGATCTGCGAGGAACTGTTCTCCGCCGCCCGTGTGGAGTTCAAACACATGGAGTATTTTTACTTCCATAACTTCGTTTATGAGAGCGTCTGGAAGAACAATATTCGCCGCATGAACGAGACCACCAGCACTTGGGATATCCTCAATAAATATTCCCCGGATTACAAAGTGATCTTCGTGGGGGACGCCACCATGGCTCCTTACGAAATCTCCCACCCAGGTGGGTCTATCGAGCACTGGAACGAGGAAGCGGGTGCCACCTGGTTCCAGCGTATCAGTGATCACTTCCGGAAAGTCGTGTGGCTGAACCCGCTCCCTGAAAATTACTGGGGAAGTGGCGGTTCACTGGGCATGACGCGGCAACTGGTTGAAGACCACATGTATCCGCTGACTATTGATGGCCTCGAGTCGGCCATGAAGCAGTTGAGCAAATAAAAAAGCCGATGCGGTTGAGAGCATCGGCAAAGCTCGGCATATCAAACGGGGTAGCGGTCATTGCTTCCCCGTCAATTGACCTCAGCAATTCTGGGGCCATCTGCGATTTCTTTATCTAAAACAGCGCTATAACCCGCCATTGATGACAGCCCGTCGCCGCACCGAGTCTCAGTTGTGTAACACCTGTCAAAAAAGTCGACGGCGCAGAGCCCGGCTTGGAAGGCAAAGTGTTGCTGGAACTGGTCATGACAGGGAAGTTCCCGATTGACTTCCGGCCCGGGTAGTCAGTCGGTGATGGTGATTTTTGGCAACCGGGGCTTTTTCAGCGACATTTTTTTCGTGGGCGCGATGACTTTGGCCTCGCCGCTGACCACCTGTTCCTGGTTCTGGTTGTGGACCTCACACTGGAACGCTACACGGTTCTTCGGCTCCTTGCGGATAACCGTCAGTTCCACCGTCAGGGTGTCATCGAGCTTCACCGGCCGCTTGAAAGACAGGCTCTGTTCCAGGTAAATCGTGCCAGGTCCGGGCATCACCGTCGCCAGCGCGGCAGAGATCAGCGACCCGCTCCACATGCCATGAGCAATGCGCTCCTTGAACATCGAGTCGGCGGCGAATTCCGAATCAAGGTGGACCGGGTTGACGTCGCCGGACACCGCTGCAAACAGCACCAAATCGTCTTCGGTCAGCGTGCGGGTGAAGGTGGCAGTGTCGCCTTCATTCAGCTCGTTATAGGTTATGTTTTCAAGGGTTTCCTGAGTGTCGCTCATAGTGTTCTCCAGTGAATCGAAGGGTGAAATGGCCGTGGAACAGGCGTGTCCTGAAAACTACCTCATCGTTCACAAAACTGCTATTCTCTCCTCCTCATTTTTAGGCTGATACTTTTGTCGGGTTGATTTTATGATCACTTCGGCACGGGTAAATCATTATAAACACAAGCGCCCAACAGGAGATGGTGATGGATTTCGAGCAGTTCTATCAGGACAAATACCCCGCTGGCGTACACCGTGAGGTCGACCTGAGCAAATACGAGAGTATGGTTGACGTATTTGAACAGTCTGTAAAGAAATACGCAGATCGACCCGCCTTCAGTGCCGTTGGTGTCACCCTGACATACCGGGACCTCGACACCCAGAGCCGGAATTTTGCTGCATGGCTTCAGAACAAGACCGACCTGAAACCGGGTGACCGAATCGCCGTGCAGATGCCGAACGTCAGCCAGTATCCGGTGGTGGTTTTCGGTGCCATGCGCGCCGGCCTGATTGTGGTCAACACCAACCCGCTTTACACCACACGGGAGATGGAACACCAGTTCAATGACTCTGGTGCCAAGGCGCTGGTGATACTGGCCAACATGGCGGAGAATGCCGAGAAAGTGCTGCCGCACACCGGCATTGAACACGTGATCGTGACTGAAATCGCGGACATGCATTCGCCGGTCAAGCGCACGCTGATGAATGCGGTGATCAAACACGTTAAAAAGATGGTGCCGCCGTTTAATCTGCCCCAGGCCCACAAGCTGCCAGCCGTGCTCAGCGCCGGTGCCCGCGAAAAATTTACGCCCGTTGAAAGCAAGCAGGACGATGTTGCCGTTCTTCAGTACACCGGTGGCACCACCGGTGTGGCGAAAGGTGCCATGCTGACCCACGGCAACCTGGTGGCGAACCTGCTGCAGACCCGGCCGATGATGGAAGATATGGTGGTGGAAGGGCAGGAAGTGGTCATCGCGCCGCTGCCGCTTTACCACATTTATTCCTTCACACTGAACTGCGGCATCATGCTGGAAGCCGGTGCCCATAACGTGCTGATCCCGAATCCCCGTGACATCCCGGGCTTTGTCAAAGAACTGAAAAACCACAAGTTCACCGCGTTTCTGGGGCTCAATACCCTGTTCGTGGCTCTGTGTAATAACGAGGATTTCCAGGCACTGGATTTCAGTGGGCTGAAACTGACGTCTTCCGGTGGTATGGCGCTGACCAGTGACACCGCCAAAATGTGGCAGCGTGTGACCGGGTGCGAGATCAGTGAGGGTTACGGCATGACCGAAACCTCACCGGTGGTAACGTTCAACCCCCACAGTGCAATTCAGCTTGGCACCATCGGCTTGCCGATTCCCTCCACTCAGGTGAAAACCATTGACGACGACGGCAATGAAACACCTCTGGGTGAACCGGGCGAACTGTGTGTGAAGGGCCCCCAGGTCATGCGTGGCTATTGGCAGCGCCCTGAGGATACGCAGAAGTCTTTCACCGAAGATGGCTTCCTGCAGACCGGTGACATCGCACTGATTCAGGAAGACGGCTACATCCGCATTGTGGACCGCAAAAAAGACATGATCATCGTGTCTGGTTTCAACGTCTTCCCGAATGAAATCGAGGATGTCGTAAGCGGTCACCCGAAGGTTGTTGAGTGCGCTGCAGTCGGCATTCAAGACGCAAAAAGCGGCGAGGCGGTTAAGATATACCTCGTGGCAACTGCAGAGGGCGTATCCGAAAACGAGCTGAAAGAGTTCTGTCGTGAACGCCTGACCGCTTACAAGGTGCCGAAGCACTTTGAGTTCCGTGATGAACTGCCCAAGACCAACGTGGGTAAGATTCTGCGTCGCGAACTGCGCGACGAAGCGAACAGCAAGTAAGGTCCGCTGCGGGCCTGCCTCAGCAGGCCTCCGTGGTATGAAAAACCCCGCCAAGGCGGGGTTTTTCCGTTTAACAGCGGTGCGGATACCGTTAGACTGACGCCTTTCAAACCATCGAAACTCACATTGGTACCTCCTGTTCATGACCCGGACGCCTACGCAACCGTCACCTTCCACGTCGGATAATTCGGCCGCCGCCCAGCGGCGACAAGCGCTGCACAAGCCCGCGACTTTTCCGCCGGAGCTTCCGGTATCGGACCGTGTCGATGACATCCGCGACGCCATCGAACAGCACCAGGTGGTGATTATCGCCGGTGAGACGGGCTCTGGTAAAACCACGCAAATCCCCAAAATCTGCATGAATATCGGCCGCGGTATCCAGGGCCTGATCGGCCACACTCAGCCACGACGCATTGCGGCCCGCAGTGTGGCAGGGCGGATCGCCGAGGAACTGGGGGAGCAGGTAGGACGACAGGTGGGTTATCAGATCCGCTTTACGGACACCACGTCGGAGCAGTCCCGGCTCAAGGTGATGACGGATGGCATTCTGCTGGCGGAGATACAGCATGATCGCTTCCTGAACCGTTATGACACGCTGATCATCGACGAAGCCCACGAACGCAGTCTGAACATCGATTTCCTGCTCGGGTACTTGCGGCAGCTGCTTCCCAAGCGTCCGGACCTGAAAGTGATCATTACCTCCGCCACCATCGAGGTTGACCGCTTCAGCCAGTTCTTCAACGGTGCCCCGGTGATTGAGGTCAGCGGCCGTACTTATCCGGTTGATATCCGCTACCGCCCTCTAACCGGTGATGAGGATGACCGGGATCAGGGCTGGACAGATGGCGTGCTCAGTGCGCTGGACGAAATAGAACAGCACGAACGGCAGGAAAAAAAACCGCCAGGGGATGTGCTGGTGTTCATGCCGGGCGAGCGGGAAATCCGCAATCTCAGTAAATTTTTGCGGCATGAGGAACTCAAGCATACCGACGTGCTGCCGCTCTACTCCCGTTTGAGCAACCAGGAACAGAACCGGGTGTTTCAGAGCCATCGTGGACGGCGGATCGTGTTGTCGACCAACGTGGCAGAAACCTCCCTGACCGTTCCGGGCATCCGCTACGTGATTGACACCGGCGTTGCCCGCATCAGTCGCTACAGCGTGCGATCCAAGATCCAGCGCCTTCCCATTGAGGCCGTGTCCCAGGCCAGCGCCAATCAGCGGGCGGGTCGATGTGGGCGGGTAGCGCCAGGCATTTGCTTCCGGTTGTACGATGAAACGGATTTTATCAATCGCCCTGAGTACACCGATCCTGAAATTCTGCGCACCAATCTGGCATCGGTGATTCTGCAGATGGCGACATCCGGACTGGGTGAGATTCGTCACTTCCCGTTTCTGGAAGCGCCCGACAAGCGGCTGATCAACGATGGCTATAAACTGCTGGAGGAGCTGAGTGCGGTTGATGGCAAGCGGCGGGTGACCCGCCTGGGCCGCACCATGTCACGCCTGCCGTTGGACCCCCGCCTGGCGCGGATGCTGGTGACCGCTGCACAGCTTGGCAGTCTGTCGGAAACGCTGATCATTATCGCCGGCCTCAGTATTCAGGACCCCCGCGAGCGCCCGCAGGAAAAACAACAGGCAGCGGACCAGGCCCATGCGCCGTTCAATGACAAAGAGTCCGACTTTGCCAGCCTGCTGAACCTGTGGCGGTTTTACGAAGACCAGCGTCAGGAGTTGTCCCAGAATCAGCTCAAGAAGGTGTGCCAGAAGTCGTTCCTCTCCTGGATGCGAATGCGGGAGTGGCGCGATATTCATCGCCAGCTGACGCTGATTTGCCGCCAACAGAAACTGGCAATCAACACCGAGCCGGCCAATTACGACTCGCTCCATAAAGCCATTCTGGCGGGTTTGCTCGGACAGGTGGCGGTGAAGGTGGAAAAGCGTGAATACCTTGCAACCCGCAACCGCAAAGTGACGCTGTTTCCGGGCTCAAAGGTCTCGAAAAGCGCCCCGAAATGGATCGTGGCCGCAGAAATTGTTGAGACCAGTCGAGTGTTTGCCCGCACCGTCGCCGCCATTCAGCCGGAGTGGATAGAACCCCTGGCCGGACACGTGGTGAAGCATCATTATTTCGAGCCTCACTGGGAACAGAAGCGGGCTCAGGTGATGGGGTATGAAAAGGTCACGCTGTATGGCCTGGACGTGGTACAGAAACGGCGCATCCCCTACGCCAAAGTCGATCCGAAAGAGTGCCGGGATCTGTTTATCCGCCGTGCGCTGGTGGAAGGCGAGTTTCGTTCCCGCGCGCCTTTTATTGAACGCAATCGCGCCCTGCTGGACACTGTGGAGAATCTCGAGAAAAAGACCCGTCGCCGTGATCTGCTGGTCGACGACGAAGCGCTGGTGGCCTTCTACGACCAGCGCTTACCCGGGGATATTGTCAGTGGTCGGCATTTCGAGACCTGGTGGAAAGGTCTCGAAGCTCTGGCACTGAAAAACATGGAGTTAACGGAACAGGACATTCTCCAGCGCCCGGTGGACGAACAGGCAGGCAACCTGTACCCCGACTACCTGGCCTGGGAAGGTGTCCAGTACCCGTTAAGCTACGAGTTCGAGCCCACCAGTGAACGCGACGGGGTGACCCTTCAGGTGCCGTTGATGGCTCTGAAGCAGATCCCGGCACGACGGCTGGAATGGCTGGTTCCCGGATTATTGCGGGAAAAGTGCATTGCGCTGGTGAAGGGGCTGCCCAAATCCCTGCGTCGTAATTTTGTACCCGTGCCGGATTTCGTGGACGCCGCGCTGGAGAACATGCAGCCCTCCAATCAGCCCCTTGCCTTACAGCTTGGCGAGCAGCTGCGACGGATGACTGGCGTGCAGATTGATCCACAGGCCTGGAGCGAAACCGATCTGCCCAGGCATCTGCGGATGAATGTGCGTGTGCTGGGTGACGGCGGCAAAGTGATGGCCGAGGGCAGGGAGGCTGCCTCTCTGCAGAACAGCCTTGAAGGTCAGGCCGAAGAGGCTCTGGCGTCGGCGGCTGATCCCGAGGATGATTCTCCGTCCGAACAGGCCCATGAGGATTGGGACTTCGGCACTTTGCCTGAATCGGTACAGACTGAGCGGGGTGGCATGCAGGTGACGGTGTATCCCGCGCTGGAAGATCAGGGCAAGGCCGTCAAAGCCGTTCGATACCTGGATCAACTGACGGCCGAAGATGCCACCCGCAAAGCCATTGCCCGGTTGATGCTCAACCGATTCGGCAACACCCTGGATGACCTTGAGCGCAAATTGCCCCATTTCAAAGCCTCGGCATTGATGTTTGCGCCGGTCGGGCAGGCGCGGGTGCTGCTTGATGATTTATTGCTGGCCACGGCTATGGCGCATTTCCTGGCGGACAGTCTGCCCCGCGATCGCCAAACGTTCGAGCAGCGGTTCAATGACCGGCGTGCTGAGTTTATTCCGGCCCTGGAAAAGGCCGATGAACGACTGCACGAGGCGATGACCGGTTACCATCAAGTCGCCAAACGGCTCAAAGGCAAGATCAGCCTGTCGCTGGCCAGCAGCATGGCGGATCTGAAATTCCAGCTTCAGAATCTGGTGTATCCGGGCTTTCTGGTTTCCACACCCACCGCCTGGCTGGAGCAGTTCGGCCGTTACTTTGAGGCGGCTACGCTGAGGCTTGAAAAAATGCCAAGGGAACTGGGCCGCGAGCGCGAGTTTCTTCACAGCATCGAGCCATTGTGGTCCCGTTACGCCAGCAAGTCCCAGGAACAACAGCGCCAGGGGGTCCGCGACCCCGAGCTGACTCGATACCGGTGGATGTTGGAAGAATACCGGGTGTCGTTTTTTGCACAGCAATTGGGCACCGTCGCCCCCGTGTCGGTTAAGCGTCTCGACCGGCAGTGGGAAGCCACCCGGGTCTGAGACTTTCGTCGGCGCGGGCAAAAGCCGGGGACTGTGGTACTATTTGGGGCATTGTCAGAATTCTCTTTCACTTTTTATACACAGTTGATGTGGGGTAAGCGTGATTAAAGCCGTCATCAGCGGAACCGGTTTGTACACACCGCCCGCAACCATCGATAACGACGAGCTGGTGGAGGCTTTCAATGCCTTTGTCGAGCTCGAAAATGCCCGTTACGCGGATGATATCGCCCGTGGTGACAGGGAACCGTTACAGCCGTCTTCTTCTGCCTTTATCGAGAAGGCATCCGGGATCAAGCGTCGGCATGTCATTGACAAGCAGGGCATTCTCGATCCTGAACGGATGACCCCGCGTATTCCAGATCGTGGCAACGACGAGCCCTCGGTGCAGTGCGATATGGCCGTTGCGGCCTGCGAAGAAGCGCTGAAACAAGCCGGTAAAACCGTGGCCGATGTGGACGCCGTTATTGTTGCCTGTTCCAATATGCAGCGCTCATACCCGGCAGTCTCTATTGAAGTGCAGGAAGCGCTCGGTATCGACGGGTTCGCCTATGACATGAACGTAGCCTGCAGCTCGGCAACGTTTGGCCTGCAGGCGGCGGTTAACTCGGTTGAAAACGGCAGCGCCCGTGCCGTGCTGGTAGTGAGCCCCGAGATTTGTTCAGGTCACCTCAATTTCCGTGACCGGGACAGCCATTTCATTTTCGGGGACGCCTGCACCGCCATTCTGGTAGAGCGTGAAGAGAACGTGTCCGAAGGGCAGGGCTTTGAGATCCTGGGCACAAGCCTCAAAACCAAATTCTCCAACAACATCCGCAACAACTTCGGGTTTCTGAATCGCGCCGATGAATCCGGCATTGGTCAGCCTGACAAACTGTTTGTGCAGCAAGGCCGAAAGGTGTTCAAGGAAGTCTCGCCACTGGTGGCGGAGACCATCCTGGCCCAGCTTGGGCAGCTGTCTCTGGCACCGGACGATCTTCGACGTCTGTGGCTGCATCAGGCCAACCTCAACATGAATCAGTTGATTGCCCGTAAGGTTCTGGGCCGCGATGCCGGTACGGACGAAGCCCCGGTGATTCTCGATGAGTACGCCAACACCAGCTCTGCTGGATCGATCATCGCGTTCCATAAACACAAGGATGACCTGCAGTCCGGTGATCTTGGCGTGATTTGCTCCTTTGGTGCCGGTTATTCGATCGGCAGCGTGGTCGTACGCCGCCGATAGCATCGTCTCTTATCAGTCGGTAGCCAGGGCTCTCAATGAGTCCGGCAACCGCATTGAAGACCGGGCGACCTTGTCGAACCAGACAATCTTGGCGTAGCCCTCGGCGTAAAGTTCACCAGTATTCTCGTCGGTGATGGTGTGATAGGTATCAAGGCTGGTATTGCCGGCCTTGTCCGCGTAAGTTTTAACTGAAACCGTTGCCGGATGGCTCAGTTCCTTCAGAAAGGTGGCACTGGTTTTTATAATGATCGGACCGGTTTCAGCTTCTGAGCCGCCAAGGTCCATGGATGCCAACCATACGATTCGGGCTTCCTCAAAAAATCGAAAATAAACCGTATTGTTGGCGTGGCCGTATGAATCCATGTCTCCCCAACGAAGGGGCATGGACAGGGTGTTGACTAGATTTCCCGGTACAGACATCGGGTTCCTCCGAACCTGAGAGCGAATAAAAAGAATAACAGAGCCGGTATTCTCGACGAACAGAAACGGATTTAACAACCTCGGGCTCGATAATGACCTATTTTTTCTTCCGGCGCACTGCGTCCGTATGGCCGTACATCGCGGCACTGGCGTTAGTGGCCGGCTCTGGTAACGCACTTTCGCAGAACGTGCAGGAACCGGTTCCTGAACAATCGGAGCCGGTGACCGGGTCGGACCCTTACGAGGACTGGAACCGAAAGGTCTACGGTTTCAACGAAACCATCGATAACTGGTTTCTTCGGCCGATTGCCAGCGGGTATCGCACCGTTATGCCAGCGTTCGCCGACCGGGCAGTGACCAATTTTTTCAACAATCTTACGGAAGTGCGCAATTTTGCCAACAGCCTGTTCCAGCTCAAGGGCGAATCTGCCGTGGTTGCCGCAGGGCGGTTCACTTACAACACAGTGTTCGGTCTGGGCGGCCTGTTTGACGTTGCTACGGCGTTTGACCTGCCGGAACGCCCCGAAGATTTTGGTCAGACGCTGGGGTACTGGGGCGCTGACTCCGGACCTTATCTGATGCTGCCGTTTCTGGGCCCCTCCAATCCGCGCGATTTGACCGGCCTGGGTACGGACATGCTGGTCCTTCCCTCGGCCTGGGACTACGCCGAAACACCAGAACTCTATTACGCCCGGGCGCTGCAGATTGTCGACAAGCGCGCGGACCTGATTCCGGCTGAGAGCTTTATATCGGGGGATGGCTATACTTTCGTAAGAAATGCGTATCTGCAGCGGCGTGAGTTTTTGATCAATGATGGTAAAACCACATCGGACCCGTTTGCAGAGGACGACGATGACCTGATGCTGGAAGGCTTCTGACGCAGATGACCGATGACCGCATTCGCAAGTTTCGAAAAATGCTGGCGGAGGCACCCAATTACGAAGTTTGGAAAGCCGCGGCGCTTGAACTCGATTTCCTGGAGGGCAATGCCGAGTGGAAAGAGGAGTTCGCGTCCGATCTGTACCACTACGAGCTCATTTACGACCGGCTCAGCAACCTGCGGCAATACCGGCAACAGAATGACTTTGAACGGCTCAAACGTGCCCTGCGCGAGGGGCTGCATCACGACCTCGGCAATATGGGTAACCCGGGGCTTTACACCCGTTCCAGGGTCGGCACCAAACACCTGATCGAAGAGTACATAGTGCAGGTGTGTGAGGGGCTGGACTTTCTCTGCGATCGCCCGGTGCCAGGCTTCCCCGTCGCCGACAAACTCCAGTTCTTTCGGGACACCCTCAACAGTTACGGCCGTCCGGCGCTCTTGCTCAGTGGTGGTGCGACCCTGGGTGTTTTTCATTTCGGCGTGATCAAAGCGTTGTGGGAAAAAGGGCTGTTGCCCCAGGTAGTCGCGGGGTCGAGTACGGGTGCGATTATCGCCGGCCTTCTTGGTGTTCATACCGATGCTGAGGTCCCTGAGATGCTGGTGCCGGAGAACCACAACCTCAAAGCCTGGAAGTGGCGCGGGCTGCTCAGCGCCATGCGAGGTGACGGCCTGATGGACCAGGAGCAGCTGAAATCCTGCCTTCGCGACAATATTGGGGAACTGACGTTCGAGGAAGCGTTTCTGCGCACCGGGCGCTCCATAAACGTCAGTGTTTCACCGGTTCAGGCGCACCAGAAGGCGAGGCTGTTGTGTGGTTACACATCGCCCTATTTGCTGGTTTGGAGCGCGGTTCTGGCCAGTGCGGCGGTGCCAGGGATCTTCCCCCCGGTGACGCTGATGAAAAAGGACATTCATGGCCATTCACTGCCGTACATGCCCCGGCTGAAATTCGTTGACGGCTCGGTGGTCAGCGATCTGCCCATTGAGCGGCTGATGCATCTGTACGATGTGAACTACACCATTGCCAGCCAGACCAACCCTCACGTTGTGCCTTTCCTTCCGGCCGGGGGGCGGGATCAGAAGCTAAGCCTGGCCCGCCTGCCATGGCATCTGGTGAAGGCGGAGTTTCAGTTCCACGGCCAGGGGTTGTTTGATTACCTCAGAAAGCGGGTGCGCCCGGAAATGCTGAGGCAACTGTCCGGGCAGGCCTATACCATCATGGCGCAACGCTATTCCGGGGATGTCACCATTGCGCCGCCGTCGTACCGGTTTCGCGACTTCCGCCGGATGCTGGCCAACCCGGAACCCGAATACGTGCGGGAGATGATCCTGGCGGGCGAGCGCGCGACCTGGCCAAAAATCTCGATGATTCGCTCCCATGCCCGTATTTCCAAGACGCTGGAACGGTGTGTAAGGCGTTTGAAAAGCCAACAAAAACGGGCATCCGGTGAGTTGAGACTGGTCAGCAATGCCGATTCCGGGGCTTCGTGAGATGACATCCCCCGGAACCGGGCGGTATGATACCGCGATGGCCTGGAAGCCGGACGGCACAGATGCTCCGTCAGCTTCCGCACGCTCCGCCTGAGCACCAGACTGGACTCTCATGTACTACGATTTCTTCGGCTTTCGGGAACCTCCGTTTTCGATTGCTCCGGACCCCCGCTATCTGTATCTCAGCGAGCGCCACAAAGAAGCGCTGGCGCACCTTATGTACGGAGTTCAGGGCCAGGGTGGCTTTATTGTCATCACCGGTGAAGTTGGTACGGGCAAGACCACCGTCAGCCGCTGCTTCATTGAAAACGTTCCCAACAATGTCGACATCGCACTGATCCTCAACCCTAGGCTGTCGGCCCGGGAATTGTTGTCCTCCGTTTGTGATGAACTGGAAATTCCCCATCCGGTTGGGGCGAGCATTAAACAACTCGTCGATCTGATCAATGCCGACCTGCTGCGGGCCCATGCCGCGGGTCGTCATAAAGTGCTGATGATTGATGAGGCGCAGAACCTGTCGGCGGATGTGCTGGAGCAGCTGCGGTTGTTGACCAACCTCGAAACCGCTGAGAAAAAGCTGCTGCAGATTGTGCTTCTGGGCCAACCGGAACTCCAGGAGCTGCTAGCCCGGCCGGAATTGCGACAACTTAACCAGCGGGTGACGGCACGCTACCACCTTGACGCTCTGGGCAAGGACGAACTGCCCGGCTACCTGCGATACCGCCTGGGCGTTGCTGGTTTGCGGGCGGACATCTTTACCGGCGGGGCCACCAAAAAGTTGTTCCGGGCCAGTGCCGGCATCCCCCGGTTGATTAACCTGATCAGTGACCGCGCGCTGCTCGGTGCCTACGCCGAGGGCGAGCATGTCATTACTGCCGAGCACGTGCGCACGGCCGCCAAAGAAGTCAACGGCGGCCTGCGAGGCAAAACCGGTGTGGACGATGGCGCAGGCAGGTACCGTGTTGTGATGGTGTTTGCCTTCGTTGTTCTGGCGGCCACCGCCACACTGTGGCTGTTTGATCGCTGGCATACCGACTTTCGGGCCGATGCTCCCCAGGCCAGCGAGCGCGAATCGAATCTGTCAGCGTCAGAGGACGCAGACACGGATCTGCGCACTGGCACCATTGAGCGCCTGGACACCGAGCCCGATGCCACGGTGGTCACCGTGATACCCGACAGCCCGCAGAGCTTTGATTTCGGGCAGCACTCATCGTCGCTGGCAAACGCCTACCGCTCGCTGTTGTCGGTCTGGGACCTTGAGTATTCACCGACTGCTGACCTCGAAGGGTGCGAATTTGCATCCGCTAACGGCCTGCGCTGCCTCGACCGTCAAGGCACCCGGCGAAGCCTGGAACTCCTTGACCGCCCGGCCATGCTGGAGCTCCGCGACGGGGAAGGGCGGCAGCGTTATGTCGTGTTACGGAGTATTCGTGATGAACAGGCGGTGTTGGTCGTCTCCGGTATGTTGCGATCCGTGGCGTTCAGTTCCCTTGAGCCCCACTGGCTTGGCGACTACACGGTACTCTGGCAAATGCCTCCTTATATGAGCAAAGACGGAGATGCCGACGCCGGCGACAACGAGCAGTTGTGGATGGGGGCACGGATGATGGAGTTGGCGGAGCTGCATGCTGAGGATCGCGAGGAAAGTGATCGCGTCAAGCGCCTGGACACCGGGGAGCAGGTTCGTTGGTATCAGCGCCAGAAAGGCCTGACCATAGACGGTATTGCCGGTGCCATGACCCTTATCCAGATCAACAACGATCTCGATGAGGCCGGGCCCCGGCTCAGCGATCAAGTGCAGAGCGATCAAGTGTCAGGCGGGGTGAATTGATGTCTTACATCCTCGATGCACTGAGAAAGTCCGAAACGGAGCGACGCCAGGGCAAAATCCCCGATCTTGGTCAGCAGGTTCAGCTCATCCATAAGCCACGGAAAAAATCGTTGCCGGCAGCGCTCTGGATTGTGGTTGCATTGGTCATTAACGCGGTTGTACTCGCGGTGATCTTCTGGCCGTCGCTGGCACAGGATAAAGCCGCAGTGCAAGCAACTGCGCCGGTCGAACCGGCACCGGTGCCCGCAGAAGTGGAAGAGCCCGTGCCTACAGTCAGCACCGCTGAAGAGGTGCCCAAGCCCGAGGCGGAACCCGCGGTTGCCGAGAGCGGTGAGCCGGAGCCACGGATGAGACCGACCATCATCGTGCCGAACCGTTCCCTGGTCGAAGCACCACCCGCAGCGTACGAACAGGCACCGGAAGGCCGTGTGCCACACCTGGTCGAGCTGCCCGTCCCATTCCAGAAGAGTATTCCCGATCTGATGTTTAACAGTCATATCTACGCGTCTGAACCGTCTGCGCGACGGGTGATGATCAACAACCAGTACATGAGAGTTGGCGACAGCTTTTCGGGTATCCGTGTGGAGCGGATCACCGATGACGGTGTCGAGCTCAGCAAGGACGGTCGCCGTTTTCGCGTCGGCGTGGTCCGGGACTGGGTGAGCCCCCGCTGATGGCCCTTGCAGACGATACCAAACAGCAGATTCAGCAAAGCTACCGAGATGTCCTGGCGGGCAAGGGCATTCGTGCCCGGTACGGCCAGCGCCTGATGATTGCGGAAATCGCCCGCTACATGGGTGACATCACGGAAAACGATGGCCAGCGCACCTCACCGGCCTCGGCCTGTGTGGTTGAGGCGGGTACCGGTACCGGTAAAACCCTGGCGTACCTGATCGCCGCCATTCCGGTTGCCAGGGCACTGGGGAAGACCCTGGTGATCTCCACGGCAACCGTGGCGCTGCAGGACCAGATCGTGCACAAGGATCTCCCCGATCTGCGCAAACACAGCAAGCAGGATTTTTCCTGGACGCTCGCCAAGGGGCGTGGCCGTTATCTTTGCATGTCCCGGCTTGAGGCCAGGCTGCACGACGAAGGCAACGGCGACAGCGATACCATGCCGTTGTTCCTGCTCGACAGCCCTGGTCAGCAAGAGCCGGGTACCCGGGCGTTCTTTGAGGAGATGCTGGCGAGTTACGGTGCCCGCACATGGGATGGCGACCGGGATCACTGGCCGGACCAGATTCCCGATGACGTCTGGCGGCAGGTCACCACCGATCATCGGCAGTGTACCAACCGGCATTGCAGCTATTTTGACAGCTGCGCGTTTTTTGACGCCCGCAAAGACCTGGATGACGCTGACATCGTGGTCGCCAACCACGATCTGGTACTGGCGGATCTGGCCCTCGGTGGCGGCGCGATTCTGCCGGAACCGGAAAACGCCCTGTTTATCTTTGACGAGGCCCACCATCTGCCCGACAAGGCCTTGAATCACTTTGCCGCGTCCGTGCCGTTGAACGCGACCCGGCAATGGCTGAAGCAGTTGTCACAGGCGCTCGGCAAAATGCAGCCGTTTCTCTCGCCCACCACATTGGCGGCCAAAACCATTGATCGTGTCAGCCATGCTTCCCGGGACGTCGACGTCGCACTGACCGCCGTCTACGACGAAGCCGAGCAGAACACCGGCTGGGAGTTCAGCGAGGAGCGCCGCTCCGCTCAATGGCGATACCCGGAGGGCGAGCTCCCGGAAGCGTTGGCTGAACTGGCTGCCAGCACCCGGATTGCCACCGCCAACCTCGTGCGGCAGCTCGGGGTGCTGGCGGAGGAGCTGCAAAAAGCCTTTGACGAGCGCAAAGAGCATGAAGTTGACCGGGATACCGCGGAATCGTGGTATCCGGTGATTGGCTCATTCCACGCCCGCTCTGAAGACCAGCTCAGGCTCTGGGCAGCCTGGTGCGAAACCACCGAGGGCAGAGCGGTGAAAAGTCCGCCTCCCGCTCGCTGGGCCATACGCCAGCGCTGGGATCATGCCGAAGATATTACGCTATACAGTAGCCCGGTACTGGCGGATAACCTGCTGTATTCACGGCTCTGGTCCCGCGCATATGGGGCAGTACTGACCAGTGCGACATTGACAGCCCTGGGGCGGTTTGAGCGGCTTCAGTCACGAGCGGGCCTACCGGAAGCGAGCCGCTTCCTGGTAGTGCCGAGCTCGTTCCGCTACGCCGAGATGGCGACCGTGGAGGTGCCAGCGATGACCGCCATGCCGACGGATGACAGCTTTACCGATGCTCTGGTGGCGCGGCTGCCGGATGTGTGGGCAGGGGAAAAGGCGACCCTGGTGCTGTTTACGTCTCGCCGCCAGATGCACCTGGTGCGAGACGCGCTGGCACCCGAATACCCCGAACTGATTACGACTCAGGACGACATGGCCAAGGGTGAGGTACTGCGTCAGCACTGCGAGCGCATCGATGCAGGGCGCACAAGCGTGCTCTTCGGTGTGGCCAGTTTCGCCGAAGGGATTGATCTGCCCGGCCACTACCTTGGGCATGTGGTGATTACCCGGCTGCCCTTCTCGGTGCCCGACGATCCTATTGAGGCGAGCCTGGCGGAATGGGTCACCCAGCGTGGTGGCAATCCGTTTATGGAGATCACGGTGCCGTCCGCTTCCATCAAACTGGTTCAGGCGGTTGGCCGGTTACTTCGCACCGAGGAAGACACCGGGCGGGTAACGATTCTGGATCGACGGATTGTGACGCGTCGGTATGGCCAGTTATTGCTCGATGCCTTGCCGCCGTTCCGCCGTCTGATCGAACGCTGATTGGCGGATTGCCCATAAAAAAAGAGCCATCCGTTACCGTATGGCTCTTGTAAGAGGGGTTCTGATCGAACCCGAGCGTCGAAACAACGCGGAACAAGAAGTCTGAAGGCCTGAAGTTTCAGAATTCCCGATGAGGCCTCGCCTCACCACGGAACTGATCATAAAAGAGGAAGGGGCTCAGGCGGATCGTCCAAAGGGCGTAGTCGGGGGTAATAGTTCTGGCGAAGTGTGATGCGTGACACAAAAAGCGGCTTTTCACACGATGTTCAACCGAGCAAACCCAACTCCCGTGCCTTTGTCAGGGCTTCCGTGCGCCGGCCAGCCCCCATTTTTCCGTACAGGTTGCGGATGTGGGCTTTTACCGTGGCGGGGGCAACGGCCATGCGGCGGGCGATGTCCTTGTTTGCCAGGCCTTCATTGATCAGGGCCAATACTTCCACTTCCCGTTGGCTCAGGGGTTCAGTCAGTGAGTTCTGGGGGACAGTAGTGCCGCCGTCAGCCTGCTGCGGTTGTAGTGGGGCCTGGACCGTTGCGGATGTGTGTGTGTCCAGATGTCTGAGCATGGCCAGCAGATTGGTGTTCCAGCTTGATCTGGTCTTCAGCGCTGGCAGGGCTTTCAGCTGGCGGCGAATCGTTGGGCTTTCTTCCGCGAACAGGCGCATAAACCCGGCATCCGCCCCTTTTTGTACGGCCTGAGTCAGCATCAGGTCGGCATCGGCCTGTTTGTCTTCGGCGTACAGTGCCTCGGCATAAACGGTGAGTATTTCAACCAGGTGGCGGAAGTGCTGCTCGTTCTCTGCGCTCAGGCGCAGGGGCGCGAGCAGGGCGATCGCTTCCGCCGGGCGATCCAGTGCCACCAGCACCCGTGCGGTGCTGATCTGGTTCTGTTCGCGATTCAGCGGGTTGGTGAAGGCTTTGTCGGTCACCGAATCCACCCAGCGCTCGGCCTGGTCAAGATTGCCAGCCGCAAGATAGCAGCGTGCCAACAATGCGGAGCAGGCCGGGGGTTCGAAGACAATATGATCACGGCGTCGGCGTGCCACTGATACGGCATCCTCGAGGGCAGTGATGGCCTCGTCGGTCCGGCTTTCGCTGAATGCGAGATGGCCTCGTACGTATTGAATAATGACGTGCTGGCCCGGTTCGGTGCCATTGTTGACGTGTTCGAGCAGGGGGGCCAGATGGGAAGCGGCCAGTTCCGGTTCGTTGCGTTCCCGGTAAATTTCGGTGAGCGCACTGTTCTGCCAACAGGAGATCAGTCTGGGCTGAGCGGGATCGGCGTAATGCTGGTCCACCCAATAGCGCACCGAGGTGCAGGTTTCCAACGCCTCGTCGATATCCCCCCGGTTGTATTGAATCCACGCCAGCAGGCCGCCGCTGGACAGGACGGTACTGGGCTTACGTTCGAGTTCGCCGTAGCGGAGCGCCGAGCGTAACGCATCCTCCGCTGATGGCAGATCGCCCTTGCCGTAATAGTCCAGCCCCAACCCGTAATAGGTCACCGATTTTAGCGGAATGCGGGTGTGGTCAATGTCACGCAAGACCTGTTGCGTCAGATCCGAGGCGCTTTTCTCATCACTTTTGGTGCGTGCGAGGTAGGACCGGATCAGGGAGATTTCACTCTGCAGTCCCAGTGCACCTTCTGCGTCTGGATGGGAGTCGGCAACGCGCCGGTCTAGGGTATCTTCGAGGTTCGACAGCAGGGGATCGAGGAGGTCCACGCGGTTGGCAAAAAACAGCGACCAGATCCGCAGCATCTGCAATTGGGGGCTGTCTTCCACAATGGCTGCGGGCAAAGCCTCCAGCCATTGCAGAACCGGCAGATGGAACCCTCCGTGAATGAGGTTGTTGCCGTGTTCCGCGAGTACCCTG
>NZ_JBBDSR010000098.1:0-66660 GCF_040904845.1 Marinobacter sp.
CCACAGATCCGAATTGGCAGCCTGATGGGGGATTTTGCACGAGGGTTGGCGCTTGAGTCGGTAACACCCCAGGTCAGGGAAGGCATCCTGCACCACCGGGCAGTCGATGCCTTTACTGACCGCCACCCACAGGTGCTTGCCAGCAAGCGCCTGTTCTCCAGCCAGCGGCGACGATTCGCGGGCATAGCGCTGGACATGCTGTACGATCACTATCTGTTAAGGCACTGGCAACGATTCAGTAACCTCAACACCGCTACCTTTATCGATCAGGTTTACCGTGAGTTCCGCGAGTACGAACACCTGATGCCAGATAACATGAAAACCACCACGCGTAGAATGGCCGACCACGACTGGTTCAACGCATACGCCGACCTGGATTCGCTCGGCTACGCTCTGAATCGCGTTGCCGCACGTATACGATTCGAACATCGCTTTTATGACGTTATCGACGAACTCCGGGACCACCAGGAAGAGCTTGAAAATCGATTCCTGGTGTTCTTCCCTGATTTGATCACCTACGCCGGAGATATTGAATGAAATTAGTGACGGGACTCACCCTCGCAGCGATTTTAAGCTCAACTGCGCCCGCCACCGCCCTGGGCGGAGAAAAATCAGAACGCCCACCGGAGTCTCTCGGCTTTGTAGAGTGGGTTGTACTGCAGGACACCGGCTTGCGGCTCAAAGCCAGGCTGGATACCGGTGCCAAGACGTCATCCCTGCACGCGGTCAATGTCGAGCCTTTTGAAAAAGGGGACGACGAATGGGTGAGTTTCCAGGTTCCGCTTGCCGATCATCGTGATCAGGAAGACGGCGAAGGCGGCCCAGCGCCTGAGGACGTCACTCTTGAGTTTGAGCGCCCGGTTGAGCGCACCGTAAAAATCAAGCGCAAAGGTGCTGAATCACAGCGCCGATACGTCGTGAGAATGGAGTTCTGCATTGCGGGGTCCACCCATGAAACGGAATTTTCACTCACCGACCGGGGGAAGTTCTCATACCCTGCCTTACTCGGCCGGCGATTCATGAGCGACGACAACATTCTTGTGACCTCTGCCGAGGCTTTTCTTGCCGAGAAAGAATGCGAACACCGAACTCTGGATAAGCTTGCCGAGAGCGACCACAACACGACACCAGCAGATTAAGGCAGCGGGGTGACGTCACAATCTCGACAGATCAGGTGCCGGCTTGCTTACGCCAGGTGCCTGGGGGCACCCCGTATACCCGCCTGAATGCTCGACTGAACGCAGCTTCGGATTCATAACCAATGGCGGAGGCTATTCTGGGGATGGGCACTGCGCTTTCACGGAGTTTTACCGATGCTTTCTCAAGCCGCACGCTGGCCAGGTAGGCCATAGGCGGCACTTTGATTAACCGGGAGAAACGGTCCGCAAACGCAGAGCGCGACAACCCCACCTCTCGGGCCAGGCGCTCCGTGGTCCAGTCCTCGGCTATCCGGCCGTGAATCAGTCCAAGCGCTCGGCCAATAATCGGGTCTCTCTGGCTGGCCCTCCATGCAAGCTGTCGCGGTTGGGTCGCGCTAATGTATCGGGTAACCGCATCCATAAAGAGTAGTTCCGAAAGCCTCGCCAGCACCCGGTGGGATTCCGAGCTTTGCCCGGAAAGCGTCAGAGCACCAAAACGAAAGGAGCTCTCGATCCACGCGCTGGTGGCGACGTCCGTAACATCGAGCTTCAGCACACTGGGCAATAGGGCAAAGAGCGCGTTTCCGGGCTGATCATTGCCAAGAAATCCGCATAAAAGATGCGTCCAGTCCCCGCCGCCGCCATGTACGATTTGTGCGATGCCCCCGTTATCACCCGGCTCGATGAGGTTGGTGACGTCCGTTGGGCTCAGAGTCAGGTCGCTGCCAATGGTGTGAACGTCATTTTTCGGAATTACCACCAGCTGTCCCGTTTCTACGGATATGGGTTCGTCATTGCTCAATGCCAGTCGCATTCGACCTTTGGTCACAAGGTGGTAGGCAATGATATGGCGCGGTTGCGGGGTGAATGGAGCGCAGTCTTCCGGACCGACCTGTGCCGTAATGCACCAGGGTGCTGAAAAGCGGGCATCAAGGAAAACCCCGCCTGTGAAGTGAATATCCAGAAGCAAATCCAGGTTGCCATTCATTGAGGCCTGCCTTCGTGTCAAAAACGGCGGATCAGCCATAAATCCCGGTGTCCTGATCATGTTGGCGCAGCGCGAATCACTTGATAATAACACCGGAGCCGAAGAGCAGGCATGAAGATTCCGGGTGAATCAGCAGCAGTCGCGAATCGTGCAAAACGAATGCTCAACCAGAGATCACACACCATGCTGACTGATAACCAGGGAAACACCTTGTACGGCGCGAATACCCAGGCTACGGAAGGATATGACACGGCCATTAACGCCTTTAACCTCTACCTGGGTGACCCAGTGGCGATTATTGACGGGGTTATCGAATCTTCGCCCGGCTTCATTATGGCCAGGATACTGAGGGCCTATTTGCTGGCATTGGCTACGGAACCCGGCGCGAATGCCGAGGTGAGGGCGGTTGTCGATTCTTTGAAAGATCAACGGCTGCCGGAGCGGGAAACATCGCACCTTGCAGCACTTCAGCAACTGCTTGACGGTGACTGGACCCGTGCCGCCATTACCCTGGACTGGCACAACATGGACTACCCCCATGATCTGCTGGGCATTCAGGCCGGGCACCTGATCGATTTTTACCGCGCCAACTCACAGAACCTGCGAGAGCGCATCGCCCGGGTTCTGCCAAAATGGACGCCTGACATGCAGGGGTATTCCATCCTTCTGGGAATGCATGCCTTCGGGCTGGAAGAAACGGGGCACTACGGCCGGGCAGAAGAAGCAGGGCGGCGAGCTGTCGATCTGGAGCCACTGGATTGCTGGGCCCACCACGCCGTTGCGCACGTCATGGAGATGCAGGGGCGCGCGGAAGATGGCATTGGCTGGATGGTTACCCGCTATCCGCACTGGTCGGGAGACAACAATTTTTTCAAGGTGCACAACGTGTGGCACCAGTGCCTGTTCTATCTGGAACTTGGCCAACCCCATAAAGCGCTGGCACTTTATGACCGGCGTATTCGGAACACAGGAAGTACTGTGGCCCTGGATCTTGTCGACGCCTCTGCGTTCTGTGGCGACTCAGCCTGCAAGGCATAGACACCGGCGACCGGTGGCAAAAGCTGGCGATGGGTTGGGATGTTCACATGACCGAAAGCAGCTATCCATCTAACTATCCCTTTAACGACTGGCACGCCGCAATGGCCTACGCCGGCGCTGACCTGATGGAAGCTCTGGAGAAGGTGATCCGTACACTGCAGGCCGTCGCCCAAGGGTCCAACGAAGTTGCAACCTGGGCAGAAAAGCTCGGGTTACCACTGGTGAGCGGATTCCTCGCATTCTGGCAGGGCCGCTACCGCGAGGCGGCAGAAACCCTGTATCCGGCGTTATTCATTGCCAATCAATTTGGCGGTAGCCACGCCCAACGGGAGATCGTCAGGGCAACGATCACCGAGGCAGCCATTCGTGGCCGCCTCGGTTCTTTGGCCGAAGCCATGGTGAATAGCCGAAAGGATATCCGCCACACAAGGAGCCTCTAGACGTAGAAATCCAGTTCTTCCTGAGATTTCAGCAAGTCCCTCATCTTGATGGGGTCGTCACCGAAGAAGAAGATCAGGCCCCAGTGGGTCCCGAAGGCCGAGCGGTCAGGCACGGTTTCTTCTTTCGGTGCGACCAACTCATGGGACTCGAAGTAGGGGTGATCCACGGTCTCCCTGGGCATTTCCAGCTTGCTGACCACACGACGCCGGGGGTATACACCGAAGCAACCGGCGTAGCCCTTCGCATCGACCACTTCGCTAGGGAAGAACGCATCTACCTCCTCTTTGGTGCTTTTCGGATCGAACACCAGCATGGACGCCTGATAGGCGCTGAAGCCATAAGCGCGCTCAATCAGCTCGAAAGCCTTGAAGCCCGGCGGCCGATACGCAACCTCACCAAAGTACATCTCGCCGTCTGCGGTGACGAAGTACTCTGGATGAATCAAACCGAATTTTATCTCGAACGTTTTGATCAACAACTCGATCTGTTTGGTGATCGCGTTACGCCAGCTTTCAAGCTGCTCGGTGGCGGGTACGAAGACCGAGTAGCCCAGCGTTACGTATTCGGAAATGTTGAGGAACTTGATTTTTCCGTCGTGGATCCAGGCCTCTACAGCAAACTCCCAGCCATCGAGGTGACTTTCCATGAGCAGCGGATACTCTTCTGCGGGAATGGTTTCAATTTCCTCTAACGTGCGGATCATCCGATGGCCCAGGCAACCGGCTTTGTCGAAGGCTTTAACGTGAATCGGGTCGTCCGGATCACCATCCAGTTTGAGCAGCGTTTGATTAACGCGCTTCATAAAGCGCACGATGTCTTCCTTCTCGTGTGCTTCTTCGAAGATGCCGACCCGTATACCGCCAAGCTGGGCACGGCGCTTCATCAACGCCTTGTCTCGGAACAGAATCGATTGCCCGTACATGCGGGGGCTATCGAGAAGCACGGAGTTGATCGCACCAGACCATTCAACGGTTTCCTCGAATAAGGGTATGGCGACATCGACACCCTCCGCCTTAAGTAACTGGGCGATCTCTATCGACCGGTCATTCAGACGGATAAAATCCCATGGAATGAACGGAATCTTGTTTGCAGAACAAAAATCCGCAGCCCAATCCGGAGCAACGACGATATAGCGGCGGTCAAATTTTTGCGCTGCCTTGATCGCATTGACGCTCCAGCCAAGCAGGGCGATGTAGCCTTTGTTCGGGTCTTTGGGGGTTTCCGTACCGCGAACTGAATCCATGGTCGGATCGAGCCACGCGGCGATTTCCGTTGGTAAAGTCTTATCTGAAGTTATCGACATTCGGTGTTCTCCTTGCTGGTTAACCCAGACAAACTGCGCTCACAATCGAACGCACTAGGTGAACTGATCCAGTTGGCAGTGTCGTTTACAGGGGGGGATGAGTGACCCAGATAGAGCCAGAACACTAAAGTTGTTGACGTACTCACCGGACGGATAAAGCGGGCCAATAGATCCCAATAATCCTTTTCAATATAGTCGGTATGGTTACAAATAGAAACAAAGCCCCGGAATGATTTGCTTCCCGAACGCCTCAAGAGCATCTTTGGACGATCCCAACATGGCGCAAAAAGTCAGCAAGGAAAAGATCATGACGAATCCGGGCTCAAATTCAGGTGACAGCGCTGCCGTTGCAAAGTTTGATGAGGCATTGAAACAGCTTACGCTTGCCCGGCAGAGCGACCCCAAGGCTCGCAATAGCGAGGTACTGGCGGTGGCGCTCACCGTCATGGCAGAACCCGACGGACTGAACGCACTGTCTGCCCGGGTAGCGGCTATGGAATCCAAGGGGCTGTTTGCCAACACTGACTGGGGCAAACCTGCCATCCTGCAGCCTGCTTTGGCCGCGCGAACATTGCGACAGGGCGCGCCCGACTATACGGCTATTGAGGCGCTTTTATGGCACCGGTGAGCTTCACGGCGAAGTGTCGCTGGTGTTCGCCGAATTCGCTTCGCGTTTGTGCGTGTTTCACTATGACACGAGAGAGTTGGGAGACTTGGCCGCCGTTCCTCAAGAGGAGGTTGCGCGAGCCACTGGGCTTGGGCATGACAGTTGGGCTAAGGCCTAAGGCAACAGGTAGAAGCGCAGCAAGCGCATTCACATTCCTTATGATTGCATATTCGTATAGCGAATTTAACATAATATACATTATGCGCAGTTGTGATAATTCGCGGGAGAGCCCACCCCTCACGAAACCGTGACGTATCCCCCTTTTTTTACATGTTTTAACTAGACGTCCACGCAAAGTACTTAAAACGGCGTACTGCCCCAAACTATAGCGCTCTACCGTCATTCGGTTGCCGAACAACAAAGTGTGCCTCTCCCGTACGGCAGAACGCCCAACTTTCTCGATCTGCTACATCTAGCCCCAAAGTCACCGTTAAGCTTGATCGGATCACTCTGGACATACCGCCCAAACACCGAAATGTAATTCAGGGTGACGGGGCTCCCAAGTCCTCCTTACCGACCGATCAACCACTTCAACCATATAAACAGGGCCAAAGCCATTGCTGTAAACACTATACCAAGCCCAATAAATGTTGTATTTACGCCCAGCGATGTGAGGCCTAGCCCTTTATTGAGACAGATCCCTAAAAAAATAAACATAACTCCAGTAAAAAACGGCCACAGTGCCAGCCTATAGTTTACTTTTTCCATAACAACTCACCTCTAAAAGCAGTGAACGGATGTAGTGCATTGCTCCGTTTTTACAGAAGCCCCAAAACCCAAACCAACAACACCCTTTGCAGCCGACACATTTCCTTCTTCATCCTCACTTAAACTTCCAGAAAATGCCCCAAACACAGCACCTTCGAGCGAGTCTTTGGTGGACTCAGTACTTCCGTCACACAATTGGCCAGAAGCTATACTTGCACCAAAACCACCTTGGACATATAAACCAAAGGCTCCATCTTTGCCTTCCGGCTCCCCATTGGTTTGGCAGGTGGAATATACAGCACAAACTCGACCCTCATCGTCGAATGCAATTCCACCAGATCGGCTACCTCCAAAGGGTCCAACTATTCCTGAAACATCAAAAGTAATGCTTCCTTGCACTAAGCCAAATACATCCACAAACCTTGATGGGTTCTGGCTTACGTAGCCATAGGTATTGAGTCCAGCTCCCAATCCAATCGGATCACTCTGGATATACCGGCCCAAACTGGCGTCGTAGTCTCGAAAGTAATTGTAGCTAAAGCCCGTTTCCTGATCCGCATACTGCCCCGGGAAGCGCAGTGGCTGGGTGATCGTTCCTTGCTGGCTGTGCAACTCCCCGAACGGCATCTGCCGTCCTTCCCACACCACCTGCTGGTCGCTGTCGGTTACTACCTGGGGCGTGCCCAGGTGGTCGGTGTGAATATAGTAAAGCTGGCTGGCCGCCTGGGCGGTCATGGTGCTGAACACCAATGCAATGAGGGCAATGAGCTGTCTGGTCATGGCGGTCCTGACTCCTTGGTTCCTGGATGACCGAGGGGTATTCTCGTTATTGCGCATTGTCGGCCTCCAGCATCGCCACCGGGGTGCCGTTCAGGTTCAGGTACAGGTACTCACGAACCAATTCACCACTGGCGGACGTCTCTCCGATCAACTGTCCCGCCAGGTTGTACTGGAAGTGGGTGTTGGCGGCCGGGTCGGTGGCGACCTTGACCACCCGCTGGCCCAAGGCATTGTGGAGATACAGCGCAAGCGTTTCCGGGGGGGCCAGCTCTCCTCCGAGCGAGCCCAGCAAACCGCCGAAGGAATCCGTTGCCGGGTCGGTCTGCTGGACTTCTTCCAGGCGGTTCTGCTGGCTGTAGTTCATGGTCAGGATCCGATCCGGTGACGCGTCCTCGATCAGGTTGCCGGCGGCGTTGTAGCTGAAGGTGCGCTCGGACGAGATGAGGTTTTCGGTGGTATTGACGCTCAACAGGTGGTGGCTGTCGGTGGCGTACTCGTAGGTCGCTTCCTGGGTGCTCAGGCCGTCGGTGACGTTGCGGCTCGAGCGATTGCCGTTGGCGTCGTAGCCGTAGTCGATGTTCTTCTTTGGCTTCTTTCCATATCTTTTCATTCCTTTTAAAAGGCCACCAATGAACGGCTCGCGTTTGTTGTTTTTAAATTACTCTTTGAACAGCCCCGCTTACTGTAGATGAATCAGCGACCACATCCCCCCCATATCTAACAGGAAAACTGTAGGGCGGCCCATAAATCGGGGGCACCTCTAAAGTGGCAGCGTAGGCTGAGCTCGCAAATAGCGACGACACGAGTAATGTGTGAGTCGCAAGTTTAGCGAAACAGACGTTTCTAAGGTGACGGCCAAATGCTACTGGCATACTGCGCGTCCTTCCATGGAATGGGATATTGGTCGCCTGCACGCTAGCTCCATACAATTCTCAATCCGAGATCTGACTGGCTTGTTGGTAGCCGTATATTCCAAGGAGACCAAACGAATCCCTTATGATTTTTAGTTAGCTACTAAGCTTATTTAATTTCTCCTAGATTTCAAGTGACCTGCTCTCCGCTAGCTCAACCGCTTTCTGCTTAGGTAGGGGCAGGTCCACCCGGAGTTGGAAAAATTCGGCTGCTGGCCCGGACGACAAATTTAGTACTTTGTGTGTAAACTAAAACGCGTGCTCTATTCTAGAATTTACTTTAAGTTTGTTTAGCACTGCGCGTGGAAACCCGGCGCTAACTATGTGATTTTCGGTTAGGCAGTTTTAGTACTTAGTGTGGTCGTCCACCGCAACGCTGAACAAAACGAAAGCCCTTCGAATACCACGGACGTCTAAGGGCGTGCGTCCTCAACCTAGTTACCTTTCTTTTCAATCCGTCACCAAACGTCGCATGTTTGTACAGTGCCGTTTTGTTAACGTCCCTAACTACTGAAATTAATGGGATTTTCATGCCTTCGCGTTCGCGATTGACCCCGCCTGGATGGCTCGGGGGGCCAGGAGGTGCGATGTCCTGAAACGCTACATTCGGCCACCAATCGCCAAAAAAGGAAAAACAATGAGAATCCAAACAAGCCTGGCCCTTATCCTTGCCTCAGCCGTTCTTGGCGGTTGCTCCGGTATCAATACTTACCGAGACAATGGAAACCCCGGCAACACTGCCACCTTAAAGGTAAGCGTCGAAACCGATACGATATTCGATCGAGAGATTTACGTACATCTTTACGATTTCGAAATGATTCAAAGCGGCGAAGCCTGTGGCCAAGAGGGACTGATCTTCAAAGAGCCGATCATCAAGGATAACGCGTACCTTGGCACCATCGAGGCAGACTCAGATGATCCCAGTGCAACACTAAGCATTCCGACGAAACCTCTCCGCGCTTATGTCGAATTCGATGATTCCGTAGGAAACTCAACCATTATCAACTTCATTGATGTGGTGTTTCTAGCTGAGGCTGACACGGATTATTCGATCAGCTATAAGCGATTGAAAACATCTTCCGGGATGGTTGTCGGGGATTTTTACTTCAAGATGCAAACCCCGGAAGGTATGGCCGATATCGAAAAAATTGCCGATTTCGATGTCTCCATCTGCGACAAATACTTCGATTAACACATTGACTAACACGCCAGCCAGGAATTAGCTCCATGAAGATATTCGTACTACCCGCTCTGGTCGCGATACTATCGGGCTGCGTTGCGCCAACAGACTTGATGAGAGACCACCAGAGAATCATTCAAGAAGATGGTGGTTTCTTTTACAACACCCAAACTGAAATGATTGACCGCAGCTACGCCGATGTTAAGTCTGACCTGAAAACCATTGCTCCACGCTGTTTTGAAAAGCCAGCTTCCGATCAGGTAACGGGAATCGGACGCACAACTGACCGCTTCGTTCGATTCTACCCGGGAAAGGACGAATATGCCTTCATACTTGCCTATCTGTTCAAACTAAAGGACGCACCGGATCACGATTCGGGCCATGTTCTAGTGGCCGAGGTTTCCTCTGATTCACCCACAACGACGAGAATAAAGACCCACCACTATCACCCTCCCCTTGCCTCGACCTACGAGCCTTTGTCCGATGTGCTGCTGGAGTGGGCGCGAAATGAGCATGACATGTGCCTCTCCCACACAAATTAATCGAAATATAAGCCGCGGGCTACTTGTCTCGGCTCTTTTTGCACGTTGAGATAATCGTAATGGCCCTCGCGGCCGCGGGCCGCGTGCATCTGGCCGGCTGCATCGTAGGTGTAGGTCAGCCGGTGGCCGTTGTCCCTGATTTCTCTTATGCGGTTTTCGTCGTCCCAGGTGATGGTTCTTCTTGTGCCATTGATGTCGTGGGTCCAGTTGCCGTCGTACCGGTAGGTCCAGTCGTAGGTGGGTTGGTCATTGTGGGAATCTAGCACTTTCTATGGTCGTCCAAAACGCTATACTCTCTCGCCAACGATGCTCCCATCCCCATTACCATAGATTTCAAACCTACCGAGTCAGGGACGACATTGAACCATGAGCAAACAGCGTTTTCGTTACTCCGCAAGCATTCTCAAAACCAGCCACTTATTTGCAGGAATTGGAGTTTTACTGGCGTTCTTGTTCGGCAGCCTGTTGTTATTGGAACTGCCTAGCGTTAGCGAGCTGGATTTCAGCCAGCTCTACCTGGACGAACAAGGTCACGTGCCTGTCGAGCTGCACCTGTTCGCTTTGTGCCTGCTGCTGGGTTGCGTCGTGGCGTATGTCAATCGCCAGGTCTGGTTGGAACTGGACAGCGAGAACCTCACGGTTCACATCCCCCGATTGACCGGCCTCGGGCTCATGGGGTTCACCACTGGAGACCACCGCATTCCGTTAAGCACCATCCGGAAGATTGAACTAGCTCCGGTTACCGGGTTCCGGAATATGGCTCAGGCTCTTCAGCAGTCAAAACTCAACCTCGTGACTGACAGGCGGACCTATCGGCTGCAGCCCTACCATTTTTCACAAGCGGGCCAGCCAGACCATCGGATAGGCATTGGCAGCGCCTTTGGGAAACCCAAGACGAAGGTGGAAGCCCTCATTAAAGAGGCCCCGCTTGTCAAAGCGCTGTCCGGGATCGCAGGCAACGCGGACTTTACGTCGACCCCGGTTGATCGGACCGGGCCATTGGCAAACCACTTTAACTTATTGAAACACAAAGGCATGGTTCTGCAGTTAGTTCTGCTTGCCGGGCTCGGTACCTATGCCCTCGTTGATTACCTACTGCTCACCCATTACCTCGTTGCCGGTGACCTGCCCCTCTGGCCGTTTGTTTCTACAGTACTGCTGGCAGGTGTTCTGGGTGTCCGGCTGGGGAAAGGGGCTCCCCGCGCAGAGCACCTGGGCCTTGCTGGCCTGCTTTGTGTCATCGCTTTGGCGGCCACCTATCCTGGCCTGCAGCGGTACACGTTAATGGTCTCACCCGAACCCCTTGCAGTTACTTACGACAGGACAGAAGCCGGCTACTTTGAGCATTCCCGTTATCCTGCGGTCAACCAACGGGAAAGCAGCATCCCCGAATACTGGCAGAGTCTTCCCCCAGCAGGGGGTTACACCTTCTTTCTGCATGAATCAGGGCTGGGGTTTGTCCTGGTCGATATGTCGACAGTGTACGAGAAAAGCCGTGCCTTTTATCGGGAGACCGGTCACGACGAGCAGCTATAGTGCGACGACCCACCAACCTCAAAGAGCTCCGGCGGCTTCAGCCTGTAGTATTTTTCTTCTACGTCCGCCGATTGCTCGGCGTATGGCTGCGTCATGACGTCCTGCAGTTCTCGCAGCAAAGCGTAATCCCCGGCTGCCGCTTGCTGATAGGCAGGCACAACGAACCACTCCCTCAAACTGTACTTGGGATTGACCAGCTTCATCTGACTGGAAAGCTCCTCTCGAGAGTGAGATTGAGTGAGCGATTGCCATTTTGAGAGCCACACTGACCAGCGCTTGTCCAGGCCCCCGGGGTCTGCAGCATAGGTATGGCCCTTGTAAAAGCTCTTCTTGAGTGGGCCAATATCGTCAGGCAACGACGAGAGTTCCCGGAAGAACAGGGTGTAATCAACGGTCGTTAGCATCATCAGCGTTGCGAGCTCGCTGAACAAGGCCGCGTCAAAAGCGTCAAGTCCAAGCTTGGCCGCCCACATCTTCTCCATCTGTTCCTGCATCACCTCCGGAAAATCACGTTGAATCTCGTCAAGCTGCTGCAGACAATCCGGTTCCGCCGCCAATAACGGCCGCAACGCTGAACAAAACGAGTGAAAGTTTCGTTCTGCCGCCACGGGTTGATTCAGGAACGCGAAGTGCTGCCCGCCACCCGTCCAGGGTTGGAACTGCGGATCAAACACATCCATGAATCCAAAGGGGCCATAGTCGAGCGTGAAGCCGCCGGCCGCACAGTTGTCGCTGTTGAAGTTGCCCTGGCAGTAGCCCACGCGGATCCAGTTCGCCACCAGCGACGTCAATCGGCTGCGGAACTCCTCTGCAAGCAACACCACTTTTTCGGCGGTAGGCAGTGACTGGTCGATCACGTCACCGTACTCACGATCGATCAGGTGCAGGACGATCTTCTCCAGCTCCGCCATCGCCTGCGGGTGTTCCTGCTTGCGAGCACGACGACTAAAGAGCTCCAACTGCCCTACCCGTATGAACGAAGGAGCCACACGCGTAGAGATGGCAACTGGCTCGGATATCAACACATCCGGATCCATGGAGCGCGAACCCTCCGAATACCATGGCCGCCTGACTGTCTCGGTTTTCGACACGTACAGACTCAGGGATCGTGACGTTGGCACTCCGAGCGCGTGCATGTGCTCCTGTGCCAAAAACTCCCGGACACTGGACCGCAAAACGGCCCGGCCGTCCGCGCCGCGGCAGTAGGGTGTGCGCCCTGCCCCTTTCAGCTGCATTTCCCAGCGCTGACCGTTGATGACAGCCTCAAGCACGGATATGGCGCGACCGTCGCCGTATCCGTTGCCGGTCTGAAACGGGCATTGCTGAATGTATTCATTCCCGTAAATAGACAGCGCGTAGCCACACGCCCACCCGACGTTGCGCATCGGCTCCGGAACGCGCGATAAGTCACCGGAGAACATGCGGACGAAGTCGTCCGACTGCGCCAGGCTGTCGGCGAAGGCCAGTTCGCGAAACAGGTTTTGGCTGTGCGCGACGTATTCGGGGTTTTCAATGGGCGTGGGGCTGACCGAAACATAGTGGCCCGAGAAGACCTGTCGCGGCGCGTGGTCAGCTCCGTTTGCTTTCGCTTCAGGGTCGCAGTTGAGAGTGTCCATGAGCGAATAGTCTGCCAAGGTTGCGAGATCGTCGAGGGTCGCGACAATTGTGGGCGTTTCCCGGTGACGTCGCTCTAGCATAGGGACTCCTTATGCGTTGGTTTGGTTATGGTCAACAGTATGATTGTGCATGGTTAAATGAGTTCCGTCTCATCTTAACCCCACCGATTCTCGAAGAAATCCAGGAATACCCGAATACGAGCAGACAGCGCCGTGTTTCGATAGTAAACCGCATTGACCAATTCTCGAGGATTCGGGCGAACCAGGTGCTCGTCCAGAACCTCTAGCAGTTCCCCGCGCCGGATATCCTCACTGATCATGAAACACGACAGGTAAGCCAAGCCATTGCCCTGGAGGCAAAGCTGGCGCACGGCCTCGCCGCTACTGGCCCGAAGAGTCGGCCGAACACGGACGCCTTCACCCAAGTGCCAGATATTCAGGGACTCTGGCGCCGTAAACCCGATGATGGAGTGATCTTTGAGATCGGAGGGAGACTCGCAGGGACCGTTCTTCTTCAGGTACCCGGGGGATGCAACAATGGACAGCGGAGAACGCCCGAGCGCCCTGGCGTGCAGGGTCGAATCCTCAAGCCCTCCGATTCTGATAGCAACATCAATCCTGCGCTCCAGTAGATCCACGATCTGATCGCTGGCAGTCAGTTCAAGCTCTATATCCGGATAGGCCTCCCGAAAATCCCGGATATGGGGAACGATCTGATGCAGCAAAAACGGGTTGGCCGCATCGACCCTTAAACGCCCGGCCGGTCGCTGTTTCCGTATCGCGAGCTGTTCTTCCGCCTCCTCAAGCGCTGCCAGTCCGGACCGCACCTTCTCGACAAATATGCGCCCTTCTTCCGTTAAGCCGAGCTTGCGCGTGGTTCGGTTAAGAAGTGTGGTGTTCAGTGACTGCTCCAACCTCGATACCGCTCGTGATACCCGCGTCACTGACACCTCAAGCTGCTCAGCGGCCCCGCTGAAGCTGCCACTGTCTACCACCGAAAGCAGAAGATTCAGATCGTCCGACCGACTTTTCATTCTCATTTTCCGCAAAAGTATTTTTCAGTAATCACCGTTTATCGCAAAAGTATGCGGCGTCACACTAAGCACCGTCAATCAAACCCATCGGAGAAATCTGCTATGCCCATTGCCCTCTTTGCACTGACGCTGAGTGCCTTTGCAATCGGGACCACCGAATTCGTCATCGTTGGCCTGGTTCCGACCATTGCCCAGGATCTGGGGGTGACTCTGCCCTCTGCCGGCCTGCTGGTCAGCCTTTATGCCCTGGGTGTCGCCGTTGGCGCTCCGGTACTGACGGCTCTCACTGGCCGCTGGGATCGAAAGCTGGTGTTACTGTCGCTGATGGCGCTGTTCATCGTTGGCAACGTGCTGGCATGGATGGCACCAAACTATGGTTCTCTTATCACCGCCAGGGTGCTTACGGGACTTGCGCACGGTGTGTTCTTTTCAATCGGTTCCACCATTGCCACCAGCCTGGTTCCCAGGGAAAAAGAAGCCAGCGCCATTGCCATCATGTTTACCGGCCTGACCGTTGCGTTGGTGACGGGCGTGCCGCTCGGAACTTTCGTCGGCCAGACTTTTGGCTGGCGGGCCACCTTCCTCGCAGTGGCTGCGTTGGGGGGCGTCGCTCTGATTGGTAGTGCCCTGTTGGTGCCTAAAAACCTGAAACAATCGGCACCAGCGACACTTCGGCAGCAACTTGAGGTGGTCACACACCCACGGCTGCTGCTGGTGTATGCGATGACAGCCATCGGATATGGCGGCACCTTTACCGCCTTCACATACCTCACACCCATCCTGCAGGATGTGACCGGATTTGCGCCTGGCATGGTTAGTCTGCTGCTCCTGGTGTATGGCGTATCCGTTGCGACCGGCAACATTTGGGGTGGAAAGTTGGCCGACCGCCTGGGCCCGACCTCGGCGCTTTACATCATTTTCGGAGGATTGGCTGCGATCATGTTCGTGCTCACGTTCAGCGCTTACAACCCGATTGCTGCCGTCATCACCCTACTAGTCTGGGGCGCATTTGCATTCGGCAACGTGCCGGGGTTGCAGGTATACGTGGTTCAGCTCGCCGAGCGCTATACGCCCCACTCCGTGGACGTTGCCTCCGGCCTTAACATCGCTGCATTCAACATAGGTATTGCTGTTGGTGCCTGGCTGGGCGGTCACGTTGTTGAGGGGATGGGCTTGATGGATACGCCCTGGATTGGCGGGCTAATTGTTCTGGGTGCCCTGCTCCTCACGCGGATCTCCGCATCGCTGGACAATCGGGAGTTAGCCACAGCCTGATGACGAATGCCTTGCGAAGGGTGCCTGGACTACCAACTACATCTGGAGACTTGCTGGAAGTTAGACCGCTCAAACCTTCCCATTTATCATAGATGTCTAACTTACCGAGTCAGGGACGACATTGAACCATGAGCAAACAGCGTTTTCGTTACTCCGCAAGCATCCTCAAAACCAGCCACTTGTTTGCAGGAATCGGAGTTTTACTGGCGTTCTTGTTCGGCAGCCTGTTGTTATTGGCACTGCCTAGCATTAGCGAGCTGGATTTCAGCCAGCTTTACCTGAATGAACAAGGTAACGTACCTGTCGAGTTGTACCTATTGGCTTTGTGCCTGCTGTTGGGCTGCGTGGTGGCGTTCGTCAATCGACAGGTCTGGTTGGAGCTGGATAGCGAGAACCTCACGTTGCACATCCCGCGCTTGACTGGCCTCGGACTCATGGGGTTCACCACTGGAGACCATCGCATTCCGTTAAACACCATCCGGAAAATTGAACTAAACCCTGTTACCGGCTTCCGGAATATGGCCCAGGCTCTTCAGCAGTCAAAACTCAGCCTCGTGACTGACAGACGGACCTACCGGCTGCAGCCTTATCATTTTTCACAACAGGGCCAGCCAGATCATCGCATAGGCATTGGCAGCGCCTTTGGGAAACCGAAAACGAAGGTGGAGGCCCTCATTAAAGAGGCTCCTCTGGTCAGAGCTCTGTCCAGGATCTCAGGCAACGCGGACTTTACGTCGACTCCAACTGATCGAACCGGGCCATTGGCAAACCACTTTAACTTGTTGAAACACAAAGGCATGGTGCTGCAGTTAATTCTGCTTGCCGGGCTAGGTACCTATGCCCTCGTTGACTACCTGCTGCTCACCAATTACCTCGTTGCCGGTGACCTGCCACTCTGGCCGTTTGTTTCTACAGCACTGTTGGCAGGTGTTTTGGGAGTCCGGCTGGGGAAAGGTGCTCCCCGCGCAGAGCACCTGGGCCTTGCTGCCGTGCTTTGTGTCGTCGCCTCGGCAGCCACCTATCCCGGCCTGCAGCGGTACGCATTGATGGCCTCACCCGACCCCCTTTCAGCAACGTACGACAGGACAGAAGCGGGCTACTTTGAGCATTCCCATTACCCTGCAATCAACCAACGGGAAAGTAATATCCCTGAATACTGGCAGAGCCTTCCTTCAGAAGAGGTTTACACCTTCTTCCTGCACGAATCGGGGCTGGGTTTTGTCCTGGTAGATATGGCACCAGTCTACGAAAAAAGCCGAGCTTTTTATCGGGAGACCGGTCACGACGAGCAACTGTAGTGTGACGAACCACCAACCTCAAAGAGCTCCGGCGGCTTCAGCCATATCTGCCGCACTACGAAAACCTGATGCAGAGCTTTACCGCTCTGAAAGGCTGAGTTTACGTTGGGGGTGCACCCCCTGACAGCGGTTGTGGGTGTGGTTTACGGCACCAGGGCGCTCATAATCCTATCAGTTAGTCGTAATTGGGCTCATACTCGATAGTGAAAGCATTGGCATCAGACGGCGCATTAATGCCAATGCATCCGCAATCAGAGGTCCATTGATAGTATGAGTAAAGGCCAGGACAGAAAAAAAGATAGTAAAAAGAAACCGCTTTTAACCGCAAAGGAAAAGAAGAAAGAGAAAAAATCAAAGAAAAATGAAACGGACGTTCTGGGACATTGATTAAAGGGGAGGCTGAAGCCTCCCCAAATTGCCAATGACTTTTGCCTGAAAAAAACGTTTTGACATACCTGCCCTTAACCGCTCGGCTGGCTGGCGAGCTCCTTCAGGGCTTCCATTGCCTCATCGCTTCGATCACTGGGCACAAACATGTGGTCGTGATAAAAGCCGGCGATGACATTGGTGGTGATTCCCCGCTCGGCAAGCAAACTCGTTACAACCGATGTAAGCCCCAAAGCTTCCAGGCTGGAATGCCCTTTGAGCGTAATGCGGCGGAAGACTCTGTAGTAGTCCAGCCCCTCAGCTTTGGCCTCTTCCAGAGATATGACCAGCGTGAGGCCTTCCAGTTCAGCAATGCTGACAATGGGTTTGAGCTTTTCCAGTTCGCCATACTTTGCGTTAGGCACTGTGCAGTAGACATAGGAAGTCGGATCAAGTTTTGGTGAAAGCTGCTTGATCAAATCCTGGAGAAACTGTGTTCGATTCATCTTTGAGTGTCCTGTGGCCGAATGGCGCTGGCTATCCCCAGCCGCTGGTTAACAGCATCGCGAATCTCCCGGTAACGTTCGGGGTTATTGGCTAATGCCTCTAGATCATCTTCCGGGAAAATCTCTTTCTTCTTTTTCCTGGCGTCTTCTTTTGTGAATATCGCAGGTAACAGCTCTTCCAGACAGCGCAACATAACCTCGGGCGAAACCGACGCTCCGGGCGATGCGCCCAGCAAAGTGCCGTAGGTTTTGTCTTTCGAGACCACAATTTCGGTGCCCATCTGCAGGTCGCCATCCTTGATGATCTGCACACGCTGGCCGGCGTGGATCGGTTTCCAGTCAAACTTTTTGCTCATGCCCGGAGCAAAGCTGTCCAGCTCCTGGAACATGCTTTTTTCACCCTTGAAGGTTTCCGAAACCAGATACTTGACCAGAGGAAAATGCTCCAGGGAAACGTTCAACAAGCCAGGAATATCGTGCAGGCGCATTGAGCGAAGGTAATCGATAAATCCACGGCCTTTTTCAAGAACCGGCTTGAAGGATGCGAACGGCCCAAACAACAGATAATGCTGCCCCTTCGCTACCCGCAAATCCAGGTGCGGCACCGACATGGGCGGTGCGCCAACCTTGGCTTTACCATAGGTTTTCGCCCGGTATTGATCCGCCTGTTCTGCGCTGATCGGAGCCTGCAGAAACCGCCCGCCCACGGGGAAGCCGGTGTAACGGTGACGAAATGGCAAATGGCTCTTTTTCAGGATGGGGAAGGCACCTCCACCCGCACCCACAAACAGCACGTCGGCTCTGTACTGCTTTTCGCCGCCGCTGTTTTGAGTTTCGACAAGCCAACTTCCGGATGGGCTTCGGTGTACGCGCTTAACATGGGTACCGTACTCAATGTTGACCCCCAGATCGTTGACGGCATATTCCGCCATCTGCTCTGTCAGGGCACCAAAATTGACGTCTGTGCCGGTTTCAATCGCGGTGGCCGCCATTTTTTCATGACGGGGGCGCTCTTCCATGGTGTAGGGAATCCAGCTCTTTATTTCATCGAAGTCTTCCGAGTAACGCATTTGCTCGAAGAAATGGTGAGCAGACATTTCCTTGAATCGCAGGCGCAATTCGTCAATCGCTGTTTCGGAAACGATCGTGCAGTGCTTGGTCTGATTGATAAAGGACTTGGGATCTTTGATGGCCCCTTTGTCGATCAGGTGCGCCCAGAACTGCTTGGCAACATTGAACTGAGCATGGATCTTCAGGGCTTTTTCGACCGAAATGACCTCTTCATCAACTGGGGTATAGTTCAGTTCACAGTTCGCTTCGTGGCCGGTACCGGCGTTGTTGAATACCCATGAGTTGCCGGCCCCGGGTCCCTCCAGCCTTTCGAGAATGGTGATATCCAGTTCGGGTGCCAACTCTTTCGCCAGAGTGGCAAAGGTGGTTCCCATAATCCCCGCACCGATGATGATTACGTTCATAAGGTCTGCTCGCCAGTGTTAATTTCAGGATGTTGATCATCGACAGCTTCTGACTCAAAAATACCATGCTTCCGGCATACACTGAAAACCCGAAGGTTTTGAACGCAGCCGCGTCACCTCACTCTAAAAATCCTGCGAACAAGTCTACCCGTTAATCGCAGTTTACGTTAAGGTAAACATCGACCTGTCCCGAATCACACCAGATTCCACCAGGCTGTCTACAATGACATTAGCTACACTCCCACAAGGAGTGTTTTGTTCCTCAGGCCAACACCCCAGGAAGAGGATTATGACAACAACAAAATCCAACGTTGTGTATTCCCCAGTGTTTACTGACGGTGCGGAATTTCGGATTCCCACCTTCAAGCTTCTGAAGCAGGATGGCTCGCTCTATAAGAGTGCCAAGGCCCCTGATCTCGACAAAGAAAAGGCCCTGCGTATATACCGGGCCATGATCACCACCCGGATACTCGATGAGCGCATGCTGGCTGCCCAGCGGCAGGGGCGTTTGAGTTTCTACATGCAATGCACCGGCGAAGAAGCCGCCGTTATTGGCAGCGCCGCTGCGCTGAGTGATGACGACATGATCATGGCGCAGTATCGCGAGCAGGGTGCCCTCGCCTACCGCGGTTTCACCATCGACGAGTTCATGAATCAGCTGTTCGGCAACGAACTGGACTATGGCAAGGGCCGCCAGATGCCCGTTCATTATGGCTCCAAGACGCTCAACTACATGACGATCTCGTCGCCGCTGGCAACCCAGATACCCCAGGCCACCGGTTACGCCTACGGCCAGAAACTGGCCGGCGATGGTCACTGCACCATTACCTATTTTGGTGAGGGCGCGGCCTCCGAGGGTGATTTCCACGCCGCCCTGAACATGGCGGCGGTTCACCGGGTGCCGGTCATTTTCCTGTGCCGCAACAACGGCTACGCCATTTCCACGCCTGCCGCTGAACAGTTCGCGGCTGACGGAGTCGCACCACGGGCCTACGGCTATAAAATGGACGTCATCCGGGTGGATGGTAACGACATCCTGGCCATGTACGAAGCCACCCGGGCCGCTCGCAGCCTGGCGGTGGACCACAACCGCCCGGTGCTGATCGAGGCGATGAGTTATCGCCTGGCCGCCCACTCTTCTTCCGATGATCCCTCCGGCTATCGCAGCAAAGACGAAGAAGCCGTATGGCGTGAAAAAGACCCGATCCTGCGGATGCGCCTCTGGCTCGAGCGCAAAAAATGGTGGAGCGAAAGCGACGAGAAAAAACTCCAGGAAAACATGCGCCGCGAAGTGCTTGAAACCATGAAACGGGCGCAGAAGCGGCCACCACCTCTACTGGATACACTGGTCAGCGACGTGTATGACGAGGTACCGCCGGCCCTGGCCGAGCAGTTCGACAAACTCAAGGCGCACATTCGCCGCCATCCCGATGAGTATCCAAAGAGTGCCGAACACGCCCAGGGAACGCGCCAACCAGAAGGAGGCCTGAAATGACTAAAATGAATATGCTTCAGGCCATCAACAACGCCCTGGATACCGCCATGGGCGAGAACGAGCGGGTGCTGTGTTTCGGCGAAGATGTCGGCATTTTTGGCGGCGTTTTCCGTGCGACCAGCAACCTGCAACAGAAGTACGGCAAGTCCCGTTGCTTTAACACGCCGCTGGTGGAACAGGGCATCATCGGTTTTGCAAACGGCCTTGCCGCGCAAGGCTCGGTTCCGGTGGCTGAAATTCAATTTGCCGACTACATCTTCCCGGCGTTCGACCAGATCGTTAACGAATCCGCCAAGTTCCGCTATCGCTCGGGCAACCTGTTCGATGTCGGTGGCCTCACCATTCGCGCGCCCTACGGTGGCGGAATTGCCGGCGGGCTGTATCACTCGCAGTCACCGGAAGCCTACTTTGCCCACACGCCGGGCCTGAAAATAGTGGTGCCGCGCAACCCGCACCAGGCAAAAGGCCTGCTGTTGGCCGCTATTCATGACCCCAACCCTACCCTGTTCTTCGAGCCCAAACGTCTTTACCGGGCCTCCGTTGGCGAGGTGCCGGATGAAGACTACCGGCTGCCGTTGGGCGAGGCCGAAGTCATCAAGGAAGGCACCGACGTGACGCTTCTGGGCTGGGGTGCCCAGATGGAAGTGATCGAACAGGCCGTCGAGCGGGCCGAGAAAGAAGGCATTTCATGCGAGGTGATCGACCTGAGAACGATTCTGCCCTGGGACGTGGAAACGGTGGCCAGGTCCGTGCTCAAGACCGGGCGGCTGGTGGTGACCCACGAAGCTCCCCTGACCGGCGGATTCGCCGGTGAAATCGCCGCCACGATTCAGGAGCGTTGTTTCCTGTATCTGGAGTCTCCGATCGCACGGGTGACCGGGATGGACACACCTTTCCCGTTGGTGCTGGAAAAAGAGCACCTGCCCAATCACCTGAAGGTCTACGAGGCCATCAGGGCGAGCGTTGAATTCTAGGCTGATATCAGGACAGGAGAACAAGCATGAGTGATTTTATACTGCCCGATATCGGCGAAGGTATCGTGGAATGTGAACTGGTCAAATGGCTGGTCAGCGAAGGCGAAGTGATTGAAGAAGACCAGCCGGTGGCTGAGGTGATGACCGACAAGGCCCTGGTGGAAATTCCGGCCCCGTATAAGGGCCGTGTGACGCGTCTTTATTACAAAGAAGGCGACCTCGCGAAGGTCCATGCCCCGTTGTTTGAGCTGGTCGATGAAAGCGGGGGCAGTGACCAGGAAGATGCACCCAGCGCACCTGAGCCGGCCGCGACAAATCCCGAACCGGCACCCGCTTCAGTGACCTCGCCGGCAACGGCCAGCCCGGTAGCAGCCGCCAGCCGGCACCGCATTCCGGCCAGCCCCGCCGTGCGCCGCCTGGTTCGCGAACACGAACTGAACCTGGGTGACATTGCCGGTTCCGGCAGGGATGGCCGTGTTCTGAAAGCTGACGTACTCGGCCACCTTGACCAGCCCGGCAGGTCTGCACAGGTCCAGGACAGCACTGACGACTCACCAGCCGCAGGCACCCGTGGGCGCAGCAGGCAGCCAGAGCGTGGGCAGGAAGTGCGGGTGGAGCCTATTCGCGGCATGAAAGCAGCGATGGCTCGCAGCATGGTCGCGTCGGCAACCACCATCCCTCACTTCATTTACAGCGAGGACATCGACGTCACCGACCTGCTGAAGCTGCGGGAGCAGCTCAAACCAGAAGCCGAAGCCAGCGGATCTCGCCTGACCCTGATGCCCTTCTTCATGAAATCCATGGCATTGGCCATTCAGGACTTCCCGGTGCTCAACAGCCAGGTCAATGAGGACGTCACGGAGATTCATTACCTGCCCCAGTGCAATATCGGCATGGCCGTGGACGGCAAGGCGGGGCTGATGGTGCCCAACATCAAAGGTGTCGAAAACCTGACGTTGCTGGGCATTGCCGGCGAAGTCGCCCGCCTGACCGAAGCGGCCCGATCTGGCCGTGTCAGCCAGGAAGACCTGAAAGGCGGCACCATCACCATTTCCAACATCGGCGCCCTGGGCGGAACTTACGCTTCGCCCATTATCAACGCGCCGGAAGTGGCCATTGTGGCTCTGGGCCGAACCCAGAAACTGCCGCGATTTGGTGCCAATGGCGAGGTGGTGGAACGAGCTATCATGACCGTGAGCTGGGCCGGCGATCACCGCATCATCGACGGCGGTACCATTGCACGGTTCTGCAATTGCTGGAAAGGTTACCTGGAATCCCCCCAATCCATGCTGTTGCATATGGGCTAACGGGGCGTTATGGCGCAGAAGACTCAACTGCAGCAGTTCTACATACCCGAAGAGCAGTCGATCTATCTGCTCAGCCATGACGATGCCAAGAAACTCAAGGACTGGGTGGCGCTGTGCGCCGCCCAGCTCCGCCAACTGGGTTATCTGGACATTGAGTTGATCGGCAAGGGTGCCTACGGCTTTGTATTCGCTGGCCGCCTGCCGCGCCCGGGCAACACTGGCCCGGATCACGTCTTCAAGTTCACCCGCATTAATCTGCCCCAACATCTGCAGGACCGCCTGGAGGATGAGGCTTACATTCTCGAGCAGGTCCGGCACCCAAGGGTCCCACGGCTGATTTCCTACCAACGGGCCAACAACCAGCCGATCCTGGTGATGGACCGCGCTGCCGGGCTCAACCTGGAGGAAGTGTCCCTGCGTGAGGGCCGCCTGAAACCGCGCGTCATCATGCGAATCGCCGACCAGTTGGCCGACATTCTGCGCAGCCTGCGCCGGGAAAACGGCCCCGCCGGACGCCCTATCGTCCATGGCGACATCAAACCCTCGAACCTGGTGTTTGATGACCGCACCGAAAACATTGCGTTGATTGATTGGGGTTCGTCGGTGTTTGCCCAGCTGGATGCAAACCAGCAATTCATCACCACCAATGTCATGGAGCTGATGTCTGACAATCTTCAGCAAACCAATGCCCGGCTGGGAGACGTGTACTTTATCGGCGAAGAACAGCTCAACGGTGGGCTGTCTTCGCCACGTTTTGATGAACAGGGTGCGGCGGGCACACTCTACGCTCTGGCGTCGGCGCAATCCTGCCGTTTTGGTCACCAGGCTATTACTGCTACAGCACTGGGGCTGCCGATGGAGTTTGCCCGCATGCTGGACGGCATGCTGGCACCGGATCTGGAAACCCGCCGCAAGGCCGGTGATTACTACCTGAAGGAAATGCCGAGACTGGCGCGCACGGTGATGGTGGATCTGCCTGAGCAAGCCGTTCCGGCACAGGTGCCGGTCTGGGTGCGAGCCTCAGACCAGGACATCGACACGGTGGTTTACAGTTCACGCAAATCGTTTCTGCGCGAAGAAGGCGCGCCAGAAACCCTGAACGATGTGAATGACGTGCAACTGGACCGCTACTACAAGAACTTCATGCAGGGCATGGGCGAAACCGAAAAGGCGTTCCTGGCGGCCGTCAGCCGGCTGGGGCGATACCCGGTGGAAGGCGGCCTGGCGGTGCGCTGGGAAACCGACGGCGTTTACATCGATACCTCATTAAATCTGCATAATCCCGAGTTGAAATCCGCCTTCATACAGGCCGTCAACAACATGGTCTATCTGGCCCAGGCGATTTATCGCAAAGGCATTTTCAAAAGCTGCCTGTTCAATGCCCGCAACACCCTGCACATTGACCGCGACGACCCTGATCAGCCTTTTCTCGTGTCGCCCGACATGCGGTTGCATTACGAGGTAAGCGCAGCACCGGAGGTGGAAGACGAGAGCCGCGTGCACTCCTATTTCGAAGACGGCCCCGATCCGGAAGAGTTTCTCGTTCTGCCCAAGACCATCATCCACTCGCTGGAGGCGCTGAACACTATCCACCACACCGGCATGATCATCTTCGAGGCCATGCCCCGCCATCTCAAAATTCACAGCCACTACCGGCTGCTTGATCCGGATCAGGAACATGAATTTAGCCGGCTACTGAACGAGATCCTGTCGGCGGTGGAACAGATCACCGGTCTGGGTGTGTCCGGCTTTATGAAAATGCCCTACAAAGACACGCGGTTTTTCCCGCACATCGAGCGCTTGCCTGAGCGTTATTATCCAAAGAACCCCAAAAACCCCGGAACCGAAGCGGGGCGAGGCCATGCCGGGGTTTACTCAGAAAGGCGTGAATGAGGGTCTCGCCCTCGCCTGACGCGAACAATATCCGCCATGATGGCCAGCGCAATTTCAGCGGGCGTTTTGCTGCCAAGGTCCAGCCCGATGGGCATATGAATCCGTTCAATCTCAGTATCGCTCAACCCACCGGTGCGGCGCAGGCGCTCGGCACGAGCCTGAGAGGTGCGCCTGGACCCCATCACGCCGATGTAGCTGGCCGAGGTTTTTACGGCGACCATCATGGCGAGATCATCAATGCGGGGATCATGGGTGACGGCAACGACGGCCGTGGACGGCGTGCAGGCACCGGGTGACGCAATGTACAACGAAGGCAGCTGCGGGATGAATTCGACCCCCTGCGGCAGGGTTAGGCCCCGCGTGACTTCATCCCTGGGATCACAGAGCACCACCTGGTAGCCAAGGCTGATGGCGAAACTCGCGCAGGCCTCTGCCACCGTTGAATAACCCGCCAGGATCAGTTTCGCCACCGGGCCAATACGAATCCCGACAATTTCTGCGCCCTCCTCCCGAAGCACTTTCGGGCCGGTCGGCTCTGCTGACTCAAGCCAGGCTTGTCCGTCTGTCAGGGCAACCAATCGCAGCAGCTCCCTTTCACCCGACAAGGCACGATGTACCTGTTCCAGGTGGGCTTGATTGCCAGGGTTTGCGGGCAATCGTTCGACCAGAACGTCAAGAACACCGCCACACGGCAAGCGGATACGGGCGTTCTCCATGCCATCCGCTGGCGCACCATAACTCACAATCATGGCGGGCAGTTCGTACCCACCGGCCGCCAGGCGTTCCAGAAAGTCCTCTTCAACACAGCCACCCGAGAGCGAGCCCACGTGGTCTCCATCCGACGTGGCGACCATCAGTGACCCCGGCTCCCTCGGTGACGAGCCGAAAGTAGACAGAACGGTGCAAAGCCAGACCGTTCTGCCGTTGGCAAGCCAGGAGATGGCCTGTTCGATAACCCGGTGATCCAAGCTCTGCATGCGTATCAGCTCCACTGTACTAAGGCGGCACGACCGTCCCATCTTACAATTTTCCGTCGATTATGTCCGAGCTGAGGGCTCTTTGAGGCCCCTTTCCTTTAGCCGCACCTAACAAAATGGTCACGCCCATGAGCAGGATTCATTACCCACAGGACGAAATTCGATCTAAAGTAGACAATCATTGTGACGGGTTAAGGCCGGGCGAATGAGGTTAGCTGAGTTTATCCGCACCCACAGGAACGAAATCCTGCAGATCTGGGAGCAGGACGCCGAAGAGATTATCCCCTATGAGTATCGCCTCACCCGTGTCGAGGTAAGGGATCATGTCGACCAGATTTTGCTGAAAATCGCTGGCGAAGTTGAGAAAAGACAGGCGGATGTTCAGCGGGTTATTCATATTGATGACACCCCCTCCGGTAACGATATCCCTGCCCAGCTGCACGGGGTGGAGCGCCATGATTTGGGGATTGATATTGTCGATGTGGCAACGGAATTCAGTGCCATGCGCACGGCGGTGGTTCAGCTCTGGACCCGGGACAGTGCCCCGACGAACCCCCTTGATCTCAATGATCTTATGCGTTTCCACAAAGAGGTCGATCGGGCGCTGGCAGAGTCGATTGACCAATACGCCCGGCGTAAAGAGCGACAGGGGCGTCTGTTCGAAACCATGCTCTCCTCACTTCCGGACCCCTGTTATATCCTCAGCCTGGAGGGCCGGTTTATCTATGCCAACGATGCGATGGCCAACATGTGTGGCCTGCCCCCCGATGACGTTATCGGCCGTATGTTTTGTGAACTGCCGTTGCCGGCCAATTACAACGGCCGAGAACAACTCTGCGAGGTGATCCATCGTAAGACGCAGCGCGAGGGCGAGGTCGAAATTTCGACTCCGGCGGGCGAAAAACGCTGCTTCGAGTATGTTTATGTGCCCGCGCTGGACGATAACGAGGAAGTCGAGGCGGTGTCCGGGATAGCCCACGATGTGACGTCACGTAAAGCGTCCGAGGCTGAGAGCTGGCAGCACGCCAATTTTGACATTCTTACCAACGTCCCAAACCGTCGTCTGTTTCGAGACCGCCTGGAGCAACACGCCGCCCATTCCTTACGTACCGGGGATCCGTTCGCCCTGCTGTTCATTGATCTGGACCGATTCAAAGAGATCAATGACCGACTCGGGCACGACGCGGGCGATGACCTGCTAAAAGAGGTTGCCACACGTATCAGTGCCTGTGTGAGGCAGTCCGATACCGTGGCCCGAATCGGGGGAGATGAGTTCACCGTTATCCTGTTGGATACCGGCAATATGGACCTCATCGAAAACATCGCTGGCGCGATTCTTGAGGAACTGACAAAACCGTTTCAGCTCGGCGACGAGGAAGTCACTATTTCCGGCAGCATTGGTGTCACGCTGTTTCCGGAAGATGCCACGACCCCCCAGCAGTTACTCAGCAATGCTGATCAAGCCATGTACTATGCCAAATATTCCGGGCGCAATCAGATCTTCCTCTACACCGACGTAGCACAACGTTCCCGAACGGACAGGCAGCTGATGATCAGCGAATTACGGGCCGCCCCTACCAGCGATCAGCTGCGGCTCTACTACCAGCCGATTATTGACCTCACCGATGGTCGGATCGCAAAGGCTGAGGTCCTGCTGCGTTGGCAGCATCCTCGCCGCGGGCTGCTGTTACCCGCGGATTTCCTCGGCCTGGCGGAAGAGACAGGGATCATGTGTTCCCTCGAAAACTGGGTTTTTGCGCAGGCGGCGCTCTCGACTGACCAATGGTCCGCCCTGGCCGGCGACGAAGCCTTCCAGATCACGATCAACACCTCGCCACTGCAGTTCATGCACGGTAACAGCAAACCGTGGGAGCCCCACCTGGAGACCTTTGCAAAGTCGGGAACGGAAATTGCCGTCGAGCTGACAGAAAACGTCTTCCTGCATGATTCAAAAAACCTGTCCTCGCGTTTTGCCGAGCTACAGGATGCGGGGATCCAGCTGGCGCTCGATGATTTTGGTACTGGCTATTCCTCTCTAGCCTACCTGAAGCGCTTTGACGTCAACTACCTGAAAATTGACCAGTCCTTTGTGCGGGGAAGCGGCATTTCCAACTCCAGCGGTCAGACCATTGCCGAAACAATCATTGTGATGGCCCATAAGCTTGGGCTGAAGGTGGTGGCGGAAGGCGTTGAAACCGCTGAGCAACGGGACTGGCTGGTCGCCGCCGGTTGTGACTATGGTCAGGGTTTTTATTTTTCCAAACCCTTGCCTGCTGATGCGTTTAGCCAACTGCTTGGTAATGGCTATGTCACTCACTGAAGACCAATAAATGAGGCACCAGCAGGTGAGGCTGAACAATTGGCTCAGCAGAACACCCAGAACGGCATTTTAAGCCGGGTTTGCGGGGAATTGCTTCTGCTTCTGGGCTACTCAGACCGCTCAGATTGCTGCGCCAACACCTGGTACAGGTCGTCCTTTAACTGCGCCCTTTTCTGTTTCATACGATGCAGTTTGTCATCTCCGATCGGGGAATCCCTGAGCTCCAAACCTTCAATTTCCTGATCCAGGTCCGAATACTGCTGCAACTGCACCTGAAACTTTGTGTCTCTGGCTTTAAGTTCATCGATCAGACCACTGTACTGCGGAAACTCACCGTGAAGTTCGTGTTTGGAAATGCCCATGTGACGCTCTCCTATCTAACAACGTGTTGATCCCCTACTTCTCATCATAGATCAGCATGGGCCACTTCGGGGGTCTTTGACAAATCGCTAATAACGTAGCGCAGTCCATAGGTATAGCATGGTTAAACAATACAACGGTTACACCCTGGGACGCTCACGAATGACCTTTGCACGAATTACCGGCACTGGCTCTTACCTGCCGGACAATGTGGTTACCAACAAAGACCTGGAAAAGATCGTGGATACCTCTGACCAGTGGATTCGTGAACGAAGCGGCATCGAGCAACGCCACATTGCGCTTGATGATCAAACCACTGTGGATCTCGCCGAGCAGGCCAGTCGTCGCGCCATCGAGGCGGCCGGGGTGGATGCGCAGGACATTGACCTCATTATTTTTGCCACTTCCACGCCCGACAAGATCTTTCCGAGTTCCGCCTGCATTCTTCAGGCTCGCCTGGGGATTCGTGGTTGCCCGGCGTTTGATGTGCAAGCGGTGTGTAGCGGGTTTGTCTATGCCCTCTCGGTGGCAGACAAGTTCATCAAAACTGGCAGCAGCAAAAAAGCCCTGGTGGTGGGTGCGGAAATCTTCTCCCGCATCATCAACTGGGAGGACAGGGGAACCTGTGTGTTGTTCGGAGATGGTGCCGGCGCAGTTGTGCTGGAAGCCAATGAAGAAACCGGCATTCTCTCAACCCACATCCACGCTGATGGCCGTTATGAGGAACTGCTTCATGTACCTTGCGGGGTGGGCAGCGATTACGACCGGGTAAAAGCGGGCCTTGGCTTTGTTGAGATGAAGGGCAGCGAAGTGTTCAAGGTTGCCGTCAACACGCTTGGTAAAATTGTGGACGAAACCCTGGCCGCCAACCGGATGAAAAAGTCCGATATCGACTGGCTGGTGCCCCATCAGGCCAATCTGCGAATCATCTCAGCGACGGCAAAGAAGCTGAACATGTCGATGGATCAGGTAGTGATCACCGTCGACAAACACGGCAACACCTCCGCCGCATCAATACCGCTTGCACTGGATGTTGCCGTGCGTGACGGTCGTATCCGCAAGAACGAGGTGGTCCTGCTGGAAGCGTTTGGGGGTGGGTTTACCTGGGGTTCTGCCCTGCTCCGCTATTGATCGTTCTGACTACCCGGGTTGCACACATCAGCCATCCCTGAAGCGCGCTCTGAGCTATATACTCCCTGCATTAGCGATGCAATAACAACAACGGGATTCAGGCGATGACGAAGCGGAAAACCGGGCGAAAACCCTCTGTAATCATTATTGGCACTGGCTTTGGCGGTCTGTGCATGGCCATTCAGCTGAAGCGCGCAGGGTATGAGGATTTCATCCTGCTGGAGAAAGCGCACAAAGTGGGCGGCACATGGAGAGATAACACCTATCCGGGTGCCGCCTGTGACGTTCAGTCCCATTTTTATTCCTACTCTTTCGAACCCAAGCATGATTGGTCCCGAAAGTTCGGGCTTCAGGCGGAAATACTCGGGTACATGGAGCGGTGTGTCGAAAAATACCGCCTCGCCCCCCATATCCGCTTTCGCAACGAAGTCGCCAGCTCGGTGTTTGACCAGGCCGCCAATCAGTGGACGGTCACGACCACCCAGGGAACCTCACTGGTTGCGGATGTCGTGGTGACCGCTACGGGCCAGCTGAACCAGCCCGCCTACCCGGGAATTGACGGCATGGACCGGTTCAAGGGCACCCTGTTCCATTCCGCACGCTGGGATCACAGCTACGACCTGTCTGATAAAACCGTGGCGGTGATTGGCACCGGTGCCAGCGCCATTCAGTTTGTTCCGGAAATCGTCAAACAGGTAAAATCCCTGAGCCTGTTCCAGCGCTCGGCCGCCTGGGTGCTGCCCAAGCCGGACCGCCCGTTCAAACCCTGGGAGCAGGCTCTGTTTAAATCGGTGCCTGCCTGGGACCGTCTCTACCGTTCCATGATTTACTGGAAAAACGAAAGCCGCGCGCTGGCCTTTACCCGCTTCAGCGGTTTGCTGGAGCTGTTTGCCAGGCAGGCGCGCAAGGACGCCCACAAACAGGTGACCGATCCGGAAAAACTCAAACACATCATTCCGGACTACCAGATTGGCTGTAAACGTATCCTCATCTCCAATGACTGGTACCCCGCCATCAACCAGCCGCACGTGGACCTGGTTACCACAACGATTGACCACGTCAACGAAACCGGTGTGGTGACACGGGACGGCAAACACCATGAGGTAGACGCCATTATCCTGGGCACCGGCTTTGCGGCTTCACAGTTTCTGGCACCCATGGAGATAAAAGGTCGCGACGAAGTCACGCTCAACGAAGCCTGGTCGAGTGGCGCGCAGGCCTATAAAGGCATCTCGGTGGCGGCATTTCCCAACCTGTTCATGCTTTATGGCCCCAACACCAACCTTGCTCACAATTCCATCGTGTACATGCTCGAATCACAGGTTCGGTATGTGATGGACTGCCTTCGCACCCTCGAAGCCTACCCCGGATCGGCCATGGATGTGCTGCCCGAACGACAGAGTGAGTTTGCCGAGACGGTGCAGACCGGCCTGGAAGGGAGCGTATGGGCGTCCGGCTGCAGCTCCTGGTATCTCGACAAAGACGGCAGGAACACCATTAACTGGCCGGGCTTTACGTTCAGTTATCGCTTTTCAACCCGTCAAGTTGATACCACCGACTACCAGTTCCTGAACCCCGCTAAAGCCCGTTAGTCAAAGCATCTCATCACCGTAAACTCCCCTCCGTAAGGACGGGAGTTGAACTTTATTCCTATACATAGGATGATTGGGTTATCGTTTCAAAGGATCATAAACATGCCACTGGTACCGATCAAAAAAGGCTCGCTGGTCGAGACCGCCATAGAAAGCCTCCGCCAGGCCATTGAACAAGGGCAATGGCCCATTGGTGCCCGGCTCCCGGTAGAAGCGGAGTTATCCGCTGCGCTTGGGGTCAGCCGCAACACGGTGAGAGAAGCGGTTCGGGTATTGGTCCATGTCGGAATGCTCGAAACCCGGCAGGGAGACGGCACCTACGTTCGCGCGACCCGCGATGCCGGCGAAACGCTGCGTCGAATTGCCCGAGCGCAGTTGGGTGACCAGTTGGAAGTGCGCATCATGTTGGAAACGGAAGCCTCCCGGTTGGCCGCACGCCGCCGTACAGAGTCGGATCTCCAGGCGATGACTCACGCGCTGGATGCCAGAGCCCGGGCCGGCCAGGATGTCGCGACCCGAATTCAACATGACCGATCCTTCCACCGCGCCCTTGTTGCGGCCTCCCACAACCCTGCCCTCGCCGAGCTCTACGACTATTTCGCTCAGGGGGTATCGCATACCATCGAAAGCACGGAAACCGATCCGGATCTGCCTGAACCTTCCCAGGAAGATCATGAATTGCTGCTCGCAGCCATCCGGCGGCAGGATGAAGACAAAGCGGAAACCCTGGCAAAAGCGTTGCTCAAGCCCAGCCTCGACACCGTAAAAGGTGGCCGTGTATGAAGTTTCGGATCGACGCTTTCACGTTGATGCTGCTCGGTGCCATCGTTCTGGCGTCGTTCCTCCCGGTGCGTGGCGATGCGGCCGACGTATTGACGACCGTGGGTACGGTGGCCGTCGCCCTACTCTTCTTTTTACACGGTGCCGCGCTCTCTCGTGAACAGATCGTCGCCGGGGCAACCCACTGGCGACTGCACATTCTGATCACATCGCTGACGTTTGTGTTCTTCCCGCTGGCCGTCCTTCCCATCAACGAAATCAGCGAATTTGCACCGAACTGGATGCCGGAAGATCTGGGGCTCGGATTTCTCTACCTGGGGGTTCTGCCTTCTGCGGTGTCATCATCGATTGCCTACACGGCCATGGCCAGGGGCAATGTGCCGGCAGCGATCTGCAGCGCGGCGGCCTCCAACGTATTTGGCATGATGCTGACACCGTTTCTGCTGTTGCTGCTCGTCAGCACCTCCGGCAGCGGCGACTTCTCCATAGCAGAAGCGCTGAAGGACATTGTTTTGCAGCTGTTATTACCCTTCGCTGTGGGCCACGCGCTGCGGCCCCTGCTGGGCAGCTTTCTGGCGAGGAACGAGGGATTGATGTCGCGTTATGACCAGTGTGTGATCTGGATCATCGTCTATTCCGCTTTCTCACACTCGGTTGAAAGCGGTCTGTGGCAGAACCTTCCGGTTACCGCCATCGTGCTGACGATTGTATTGTGCGTCCTGCTGCTTGGCCTGTTCATGCTGATGGCACGCGTTCTTGTCAGGCGGTTCGGATTCAGTCTGGAGGACGAAGCCGCAGTGGTGTTCTGCGGCTCAAAGAAGAGCCTGGCGTCTGGGCTGCCCATGGCCAAAGTGCTGTTTTCCGGGCACCCGGGCTTCGGCATGATTGTGCTGCCGATTATGTGCTACAACCAGATTCAGGTGATCGTCGGGGCCATCCTGGCCCAGAAATACAAGGAGAAGATCGAGGCAGCCTCAGCCGCCGCCCATGCCACCGAACAGCATGGCCAGAATAGCTAGGCCGACGACCCACCCAATCACAGCAGGCCAGAAGTTCACCAATTGGGGGGCCTGCTCTTCTTCGGTTTCCTGTGACTGGTCACGCTGCGCCGCCACTTCTGCCCGGGATGCTTCGCTCGCAACCTCTGTCAGGCTGTGCCACTCAAACCATCCACCCAAAAACTGCGCCACCGGAGGCGGAAAGCTGCCATTTTCGGCCATTGGCCGCAGCTGTGGCTCCAGGCTCCGCCCGATTTCCCGCCTCAGTCTGAGCTGGTCAGCCGGTGGTTCACCCAGAATGGCCTTCCAGATCTGCGGGTCCTTGCTGCGGCCGCTGTCATTCAATAACGCGTTAACCTGAATAACCACTTCCCGAGCGATTTGCCGTTCGGACGCGTTCAGTTCCGTGTCGTCCGCGGGCTGCGCCACGTCATCGCCAAGCGCTTCCCGGTACGCTCGCTCCAGGCTTTGCGCTTCGTCACCGCTGGCAAACTTGCTTTGCCGCTCGTAGGCGGCCTCAATCTGCCGGGCGTCTCGGGTGGGCTCAATGCCTAATATTTCCCAACAAGTCATGTATTGGTAACTCTTGTAGTGGAGATTCATTACAAGTTTGAGAGACAAACAAGGTTTCGTCACCTAGGATACAGATATGTAGCCCCTGAATGACAAAAACCACCTCCCAACTCGGTCTATTATAAAACGACACCCATGCCCGTTACGAACCGTCTTGCAAAAACGTCATCTGTAAACCTCATCCGCCACAATCTGTGCCCCCTTAATGCTCTGATTCTGGCGTCTGCATGGCTGTTCTTGTCACCGGCTATCGCGGATGACAGTGAGCCATCATCGCAGTTGTCAGAGCCGGAACTGCTGGAACCGCCGTTGCCGGAAGTGTTGACAACCACCCGACTGCGCCAACCGAAATCCAAGGTGCCCGGCACAACCACCATTATAGAGGGCGATCTGATTCGGGATCTGGGGGTTATGAACCTCGTTGAGGTGTTCCGCCTGGTACCGGGCATGACCGTGACCGAGGTGGGCAGCAACAACCCTGTCACCAGTTACCACGGCACGGTTCACTACGAACAGCGCCGCCTCCAGATTCAGGTGGACGGCCGCACATCCTACCGCGCCAGCCTGTCGGACACAGACTGGCACACCATGCCGGTACCGCTGGAGCTGATAGAAAGAATCGAGGTCAGCCGCGGGCCCAATTCTGCGGCCCACGGGATCAACGCCTTCCTGGGCACCGTCAACATCATTACCCGTTCACCGGACGATACCGCCGGCGTTCAGCTCGGCGCAGCATCAGGCTCCCGGGGCTACCTGCGCACCTTCGGCTCGGTGGGTAGCGCCAGCGAGCCATACAGCTGGCGCCTGGCCTATGAAAAGCGCAGATCCGACGGCTTTGACAGGCAAGTAGACGGCGGCCAGCTTTATCCGTTCAATGACGGCTACAACATGAATACCTTCAGCTATGACGGCATTGCCCGGTTAACCGACCAGCTTAACCTGGAGCTTCGGGGCGGCGTCGTCGATGGCATCAACGAGGAAGATCTGCGCAAAAACGGAAAATTTGGCGCAACCGACGACCCCAATATTATCGTGGACGACTATTACCTCCAGACCCGATTGAACGTCACAACGTCCAACACGCATTTCTATCATCTACAGGTCAGCTACCAGAACTATCAACGCCGCCAACGCTGGCCCATCTGTATCCCCGCCCCGGTCCTTGATAATATGATTGCAGGGAACCCGCCAGACAGCGATTTTGACCCCGGCGACTGTTCCCCCGGGGACACACCCGCGCCCCTGGTCGCAAACCTGAACGAAGACATCGAAGAATCGCGCCTGGAATTTGAACTGCAGGACACCCTGTATTTCCGCCCGGACCTCAAACTGGTGTCTGGGCTGGGTTACCGAAGGGATACCTTCCGCTCGGAAACCTTTTTCAACGGGCGAGGCAACAATTACCAGTCTCGGGCGTTCGTCAACGCCGAGTATTCCCCCTTTGAGTGGGTAACGCTGAATGCCGGTGGCAACTGGGAAACGACCACCACGACGGATGAGGGCTATTTTTCACCTCGGGTGGCGACCAACTTTATTATTTCCGAGAATCAGGCCATTCGGTTTGTGTATTCCGAAGCCGTCAGGACGCCTGACGCGTTCGAGCAGACACCGGACTGGTCATACCGTCCCAGCAATGTTCGCGCACCCTATACGGCGCTAGAAGGTCGACGTTTTCGAGTGGAAGACCTGGTTGATCCGACCACCTCTACCTTCGGCCAGGAACTGGAAGAAGAGCGCATCGTGTCTCGCGAGGTCAGCTACTTTGGTCAGTTCTATATGAGCCATGCATTGATGTCGCTGGAGCTCAGATATTTCAATGATGAGCTCAGAGACATGATCAGCGGCGTCATCAACGAGGAGGACTGGTTCATTGCCAACAACGTGGCGCTGGACCAGGAAGGCTTTGAAGTGGAAGGCTCGCTGGATTACGCCCACACCAAATTGCGGGCGACCTACGCCTATCTGGATCAGGATGGGTGGTATACCGGCCAACCCGACGCCCTGAATGCAGATGATCAGGACTATGTGGTCGAATTGCTGGGGCGTTTGTCCGTACGACATTCCGGGAGTTTCTCCTGGATTCAGAAGCTGCCGTTCAACCTTACGTCGGCGGCAACCTTCTACTGGGCGGACGAATTCAGGCGCTCACAGTTCGAACGGGCAGATTTCCGAATCGCACGGCGAATTGACGCGTCAAGGTATAGTTACGAACTGGCCCTGACCATGCAACACTACCTGAACAGGGATCCTGAACTTAGTCCGGATAATCTGATCAGTGATCACAACCAGTTTTTTGTGGAAGCAGGTGTCCGCTTCTGAACCAGTCTATGGATTGTTTGGACCCCGGGACGGTATGAAACCAGACAAACACACAAAACAGGACTTCCCGAGCGCTCTGTCATATACAGGGGTTTGGCTTGTCGGGTTTTTGCTATGCCTGATGACGTTACCCCACAGCGTTTTTGCCCAGGACGACGTGCCACGAACCACGATTTACGTTGCCGGTCCAGAGAATAACCCAACACTGACTCAACACATGACCGGCCTGCTCGCAAAGGCCCTTGGCCAAGGCGTTAGCCTGCGGCCGTTCGAGAGCGGCCAGACCTCGCAGGATTCAGACAGCCTGGCAATCACCCTCGGGCCAGAGGCATTCACCCAAGTGCGCCAGGAAAGCCGCTCGGTGCCCATTCTGGCATTGATGGTCGATTCTGCTTTTATCGAAGGGTATTTCGGCCGCTCTGAAGGTCGTGTTGGGGCTGTGCTTTACAGTCCACCATTGATTCGCCAGGTCGCAGCCGGCAAGGCCATTCTCCCCCATGCCACTCATGTTGCCATGCTCGCAACGCCTGAAAGCGTCGAGCTCTATGAAGGCCTGATGGACCAGCTAGCCGATCTTGGCATGGAGGGACGAGTGTTTATTGTCAGCCAGAATGACAATCTCATTCCTACGCTGATCCGCGCGCTGGGGTACGGCGATTTTCTCCTGGCTGCGCCTGATAGTGACATTTATAACCCGCGAACCATCAAGCACGTTCTGCTGACCACCTACCGGCGCAACCGGATTGTTATTGGCCCCAGCCGGGCTTATGTCAGGGCTGGTGCCCTCGCCTCCAACTACGCACCTTTGAAGAACATCGCCGATGAAGCCGCGCAACAGGTGGCTGGGTACCAGCAAGCTGGGCGCTTCCCCGCCCCCAGCTACCCCGACACCTTCAAACTGGAGATTAACCGCCAGGTTGCCCGGTCACTGAATATTCCACTCCCGACCGAGGAAGAGCTACGAGCAGCCATTGAGTTGCGGCTCTCCAGTCTCAGGGAGAGCAATGATGAGTAGACCCGCTCCACTGGTCAGAAAACTGATGTTGCTGGGCGCAGCCCCCGCCTTTGTCATGTTTATTGTGCTCATGGTGTTTTTCACCTCGGCTCGGCTGGAAGACGCCCGCCGGGACCTTGCGGACAGCAGCCAGATGCTGGCCGACAGCCTTGCACCCGCCGTCGAATACGCCGTGGTGTCCGGCAACACACCGGCACTTCAGCAGGTTTTGTCGCAATCATTACGCCGTAGCCGTGCACTGTGGATACGGGTATCCGACGTCATGGGCGATGAAGTCGGTTTCGTGACCAGCTCTTCCGACCAAGTGACCGTCAACAGCAAAACTCTTCATATATTCGAGGCAGAGATACTGCAGCAGCCCCTGGACCTGAGAAGCAGCCAACAGACTGACTGGTTTGAACCAGATTACGGTTTTGGCGGTGGGGCTCTTAAAGTGGGCACCGTTCAGGTAGGCGTGAGCAAAGAGTACCTGGCGGCCCGGCGCAGCGACATCTTGTGGACATCAATGGTGGTGGGCATTGCCTTGCTGCTGTTCACCATGCTGATTGTCAACCGTACCCTTTCGGGCATTCTGTCGCCGATTCGCGGAATGTCCAGCCGCGTTAAGTTGCTCATGAACCGTGAATATCACCAGGTGCCTGCCAGTAATGAGCCCAATACTCAGGAAATTCAGGAACTGGACGAAAACCTCAATGCTTTGGCGAGCCACCTGAATAATCTCAAGGAATCCCGGGCGCAGACACTCGCGGCCTCGGAGAACGCGAGAAACAAGGCTGAGGAAGCCAACCAGGCCAAGTCCGAATTCCTGGCGGCGATGAGTCATGAACTACGCACGCCCCTCAACGGCGTACTCGGTATGATCGAACTGGTCAACGAAGAACCGCTGACCCCCAGACAGAAGGATTATCTGTTAACCGCCCGGCAATCCACGGAAGACCTGCTAACGGTGATAGGCGACATCCTCGATTACTCCCGCATTGATCGGGGCGCGCTTAACCTTGAAAACCGTGAGTTTGACGTTCGCCAGCTCATTACCAATTGCACCGCCAGTTACAAGCTGGTGGCTGAGGAACACGGCCTGACTCTTACCCTGACGTTCTACGGGGAGTGGCCATACAAAGCGTTCGCTGTGGGCGATGCGCCTCGCCTCAGGCAAATACTCGCAGGGCTGATCGACAACGCGGTGAAATTTACCGGTGCCGGCTACATCAACATTCAGGCTGGCTGGTTTGCTCTGGAAGACAACTGCATGGTACTGAATTGCTCCGTGAACGATTCCGGTTCAGGGATCCCCATCAACCGGCTGAGCAATATTTTCAATTCCTTTGAGCAGTTGGAAAGCGGGGACAATCGCGGTTATAACGGTACTGGCATGGGGTTATCGCTGGTCCAACGGCTGGTCGAACTGATGGGTGGCCACGTTCAGGTCGAGACAGATCTGGGCAAAGGTTCATCATTCCGGTTTGAGCTCCCGTTTGAACTCGGCATAGCGGTACCCCAGAGGCACCCTGCCGTCCATGAGCTTGCCGCTGCTCGGCTGGGTACTGTGTCACGAGCATTGGTGGTGGAAGACAACCCTGTCAACCAACGGGTCGCAACCGCCCTGCTCACCCGCCTGGGGTTTGAAACCGACGCCGCCAATAACGGCAAGGAAGCACTCGACCTCGTTCGCACCAACCACGCTGGTTACGATGTCATTCTGATGGACTGCCAGATGCCCCTGATGGACGGCTATGAAACCACGCGGTGTATTCGGGAGTGGGAGCAGAGCAACGGCCAGGGTGGTACGCCGATTATTGCATTGACTGCCGACGCCTTGCCCGGCACTGAGGCCAGTTGCCGCGACGCCGGCATGAATGATTACCTGACCAAACCCGTGCGCAAAGAAGGCCTGCGGGAGGTGCTCAGCCGCTGGATCAAGCTCTGACCCAGCAGCTGAGCGTCAGCAAGGCCGGGTCAGGCGACCGGCTCACGCATGGTGACGAATTCCTCTGCAGAGGTTGGGTGAATGCCGAGCGTGCTGTCGAACTGCGCCTTTGTAGCACCGGCTTTCAGGGCAACCGCCAGCCCCTGTGTGATTTCGCCGGCATCTGGCCCCACCATGTGAGCACCCAGCACTTTGTCTGTTTCCGTGTCCACCACCAGCTTCATCAGGCAACGCTCATCCCGGCCGCTGAGAGTATGTTTCATGGGCCGGAACTCAGACCGGTAAACACTGACGGTGTGCCCGGCCTGCCGGGCTTCCGCCTCGGTCAGGCCGACGGTTCCAATGTTCGGCTGGCAGAACACGGCCGTTGGAATGCAGCCGTAATCCATCTCGCCCTCGCCATCCCCAAACAGACGACGAGACAACACCATGCCCTGGCCAAGTGCTACCGGGGTCAGTTGGGGTGTACCAATGACATCGCCAAGGGCCGTAATGGAGGGCACTGCGGTCTGAAAATGCTCATCGACCACAACGTGACCCGCGGCACTGATCTGAACGCCCAACTCTTCCAGCCCAAGCCCGTCGATCAGTGCGCGACGCCCCGTAGCCGCCATGACCAGCCCGGTATTGATGTGGCTGCCATCGTTCAGAGTGACATCGTAATGAGTTCCGTCGTTTTCGACCGCCTCAATGGTGACGCCGAAACGGAGGTCGACACCCTTTTTGCGCATTTCCTGAGCGGTGAATTCGCGGATATCGTCATCAAAACCCCGTAGAAACAGCTCCCCTCGGTATAGCAGGGTGGTTTCAACCCCGAGGCCCGCGAGAATGCCAGCGAACTCCACGGCGATATAGCCTCCGCCCCATACGACAGCCTGACGCGGCAGTTGTGGCAGGTAAAACATCTCGTTGGAGGTGAGAATGCACTCTTTTCCGGGTACATCCGGAATAACCGGCCAGCTACCGGTGGCCACGGTGATGTGTTTCGCCGTGTAGCGTCGCTCGCCCACCTGTACCGTATGCTGGTCCGTCAGTGACGCGGTCCCTTCAATAATGGTGACCCCGGCATTCTCGAGCATTCTGCCGTATATACCGTTCAACCGATCAATTTCGGCGTTCTTGTTGGCCACCAGTGTCGGCCAGTCGAACCTTACCTGACCATGCGGCACGGACCAGCCATAACCCGCAGCATCGCCCAGATCCTCACCGACATGAGCACCGTATACGAACAGTTTCTTGGGCACACAGCCCACGTTGACACAGGTGCCACCGAGATAACGTGATTCCACGACGGCTACTCGCGCGCCACGCTGAGCGGACATTCGGGCCAGCCGCACGCCGCCGGAACCGGCACCAATGATGATCAGATCAAAATCCTGTTGGTCAGACACAGAGTCTCCTGACTGTAAAAAGTGATGACTTCAGCCGGGGACGGCGACCTGTTCTGCTGGCCGGACTTCCCGGAACAATACATGGTCCTCAAAATCCCCCAGGCGGATCTTGCCCAGGCTGCGGAACCCTTCGGATTCGTAAAACGGCAGATACCGGCTGTTTCCGGTGTCCAGAACCAGCCCGCTACCCCGTGGGTTCTCCGCACACAGACGCTCTACCGTCGATAACAGCAGACGCCCGTAGCCCTGGCTCTGGTAGCTCGGATTAACCCCCATCAACGGTAATTGATGCGCCAAAGGCTGGGGAAGCAACTGTTTGATTTTCTCATGGTAATCCAGGTAACGGCGCGTGCAGGCGAACCCGGCGGTGAGCACCATCCGGATGCGCCAACTGATCTGTTCCGCAAGGTTCAGCCGCAGTTCCGGCTCGCCAATAAACGCAACGGCCACCAGGGTATCGTCAACCATCACGCCGACCGATTCCTGGTTCAGACCGAGGTAAACATCGATCAACTCCCGTACGGTCGCCCTCACCCGTTGCTCATAACCCGACTTTCGATGATCAAACAGATACTGAAATGTGGGCTCTTTCAGGTACGCATGAAACAGTATCGAACGGGCCTCGTTCCTCGCACTTTCATCGAGGCGCACGACCACTGGCTCGGGGTTGTTGTTTTTGTCCTCGCCATCACTCATCCAGCTATCTCCAGTCAGATCGTAAGGGTCATCCGAACCGACACGATGCCCGGTTCGTCCTGTTTATCGAGAGCAACCTGATCAATGACCACGCCGTGGTTTAGGTTCAGGTCTTCAAGCCATGCGGCGACGTCGGCAAACGGCACATCCGAAAGCCATACCCGAATGGCCCCGTCTCCGCTGGGTTCAAAACGTTGCAATGACAGACCCGATTCGCCCGCACTGCGGGTTACCAGCGCCATCAACGCCCGGCCGTCCTCCGGCGCATTAGTGGCGGGGCTACCGCCGCCCTCACGGTTCGCCAAACGTTCAAGGCCGGAGCGGTTTGATTGCATATAGACCAGCAGTTCCTCGGCGCTTTCCCTGGAAGTCACCGCCTGGTCGTGAAAGCTCGCTACCGGGCTCCAGATCAGGAAGTACAAAACCCCAAGAAACACGGCAACCGAAAGCACCATAAGGGCTTGCTGGTCACGGCGAGGGAGCTGGTCATACTGAGCGACGAGTTTCTCAACCGCAGGCTGCTCTTTCAGCTTCGATAGCATTGCATCACCCTCCCGAGACCGTGAGGCGCCCACGGGCCCCATCGGATTCATTAACCACCGAGCCGATCTGCGCTTGCAGCCCCTGTTTGGTCAAACCACTGCGCAGTGCGCTCATACGGTCATAACTGTCAGCCCGAAGGTCGACCACCAGCTCACCACGGGAGCGGGTGTAATTGATGGAGTTAAAGCTCAGCGACTGGTTTTGCGGCACTTTGGCGTACTGGTCACCGGTGTATTTCATCAACGTGATGAAATCCGCTCCCGGCCCGCCTGACCCCATGGCACGCAGTTGCCCTTCGATGACCCTGCGCACGTTGCTGGCGTGAGTGCGGCGATCATTCGGAAACGCGTCTCGGTAGATCGCCATGGCTTGCGAACGGGTTTCATCCGCCTGTTGCTGCAAGTGATACCCCATACCTGCTTCAATGCCCAACTGCACGACAAACCACACACAGGCAACCGCAATCAGAGGCTTCCAGGCCAGCAATGGGCTTGCCTTGCCACTTGTCACACCAAAGCTGCCCTGGCAGAGGTTGATGGGCTGGCACAAATGGTGGTGATGGGCGTGAGCCAACAACTCCAGGGGCATCAGCTCAATGGTTTCCAGGCGCACTGCCAATCGACCTGCACCACGCAGGTCACTGATTGAAGATTGGTGCTGCTCCAGCTCCGGCTCAGTGCCGTATATAGTAACCGGAACTTCCGCGACCACATCCTCCGACGGCGGTGCGGCCATGGAATAGCCGAACATGCCCAGATTACTGGCCTGGATGCTCAGCCACTCGCCCCGATCACTGGTAAGCATCGCGTTGTCGCCATCCAGGCATATTGACCAGCCGCCATCGGTAAGCGGCAGCAAAGCGGCATCCGGGTAAATAGCCTCAAGGCGGAGGTGCTCCCACCCTCTGAATAGCTCGAGCCATCCAGCCATGCGCTCCCGATCAATAGCAGCTACCTGGAACCCGCTGTCAGATCGGCTCCCGAGAGCCAGGTGAACGGAGTCGATGTCCTGTGCTATCTGCTCTTCAACGGCATAAGGCAGCGCTTGCTGAATGAAGCGGGTCTGCTTGGCCGGAATGTCCGCCACGCAGAAAATGGCTTCATCACCGGGTACCAGCCCGATCAATAGCACGTTGTCCAGAGCGTTCTGGCTCAGCGTCTGCTCAATTGTCGCCCTGGGATCGGCCGTTCCGCGAGCCTGTGAGTCTCCGCTGGCGTCATGGAGTACCCAGTTATACAGCTGCGCCTCCGGGCTTTGATCCGGGTCGGCAAAAGGAGGCAGCGGCCTGACATAAAGTCGGTAAGACATGTCTATCCTTCTGAAATGGTGAAAGGCTCTTTGGTAATACGGTTCTTTTGGCCGGTGTCCCTGTGAACCGTCTGCACCTCACCCTCAGGGCTGCGGAATACGGTACTGACCAGGTTCGCCACGCGATCATCGTAGGTAATTCGTGAAACGACTTCAAAGAACCGGGTCTGCAGCCCCAGCCCGTTTGACTTGAGACCCAGGCCTGAAAACTCAGGCAGAGCGAGGAAATCCTGAAGGTTTTCGAATCGTTCCTCCTTCCTTTTCTCAAGAATAGACTCTGCCTGTGCCTGTGTCAGCTCCTCATGCAGGGAGCGCAAAACCGGGGCGCTGGCGGTGTTAACATTAATGCCCAGACCGCTGACCGGTAACGCGGCTACATGGGGCTGCAGTTGCCGGTAGATTTCCTCCGTCATCCCCTCCAGAAGTCGCAGTTCCGACACGCTGACAAAGGGTTGATTCGCCGCCCGGAACGAAGGGTCGGCCATCAGGTACTGGCCATCTTCCGCACCATAAGCGCTGACCGTCTGGTCATCGGGATCAACCCAGTCTACCAGCGTATCAACCGATAACGCGGAAATGCCCAGCGCCATCAGCAACCGGGTCAGCCGGTCCCGGGTAAGCGGATCAACCTGACCATTGGCGGACACGAGATCGTTGAGATTGATGCGCCCGCCCAGGTCGTCGATCTGAACCTCGGCCACGCCATTGTCATCCAGAGGGAGAATGGCGGCATTGGCGGCCCAGAACTCGTCGAGGCTGTCGACCATGACATTGTCTTCTTTATCTTTTTCGAAGTCCTTAACCAGAATCTGACGCGCAAACGCTTCCGCGCCCAAGGCAACGGCCTGACCCTGCTGTTGCGCCAGGTAGTGCCCGGCGCGGAAAACCCGAACGCTTTGCTGTTGCGTCATGCCTGTGGCGAGCATAACGATCAGAGCCATGGCAAGAAGCACCATAATCAATGCCACACCCTGCTGGCGATGACGGATCATTGGGCGTCATCCTCTTCCTGTTCATCCGTATCCGTCTCAGCCCCCGCTTCATTAACGGCATTCACCATACCCTGGGCACCGCTGCCATCGAAATTAGGCAAAGCAAAGGTACGGGCGAGTTCGCCGAACTGCTCGTGTTCCAGCGTTATCTCAATGCCAATGGGCATGGGTATCTCCGGGCGGGAACCTGGGCTGAGGTTGGCCATGGCCTCTTCGGTTGGCCAACCGTCTGACCAGTTGCGATCGGAATCGAGAAAACGAACCTCGAAGGACGTCACGTCAGGCAGCACGAGCAGGTCCCGGCTGTTGTCTTCCTGGGCCTGATCAACGGTGAGCCAATGTCTGCGCCTGAGCTCCTCACCGGTATATTCCCATCCGGCACGTTGCAGCGAGCTACGGCGGGTTCCCAGCGGGTTACGCCACCCCTGCCGGGTGAGGATCAGTTCGAATTCATCTTCGCGGCTGGTCAACGCCGGTTGAAAATCACCGTACATATCCCGAACGGGCCGGTTAACGAGTTGTGTCAGGTCGCGCTCGAGCAGCAGCATGGTGCGCTGAACCTGATCAAACGCATCCGCCGCTTCATTCACCCGATCCCGGGACAACACAACACTGCTGATCACCTGCCACACACCGAGGCCTATCACCGCAGTGATCGTGACAGCGATCAGCACTTCCATCAGCGTAAAGCCCTTCTGGGACATCAGTTCTCTCCGAGGAACGCTGACAGTGTATGAACGGGAAGCGGTTCACTGCCGTCTTCCCGAAAGCGGGCAACCGTCACCTCGACCCGGCGCATGGTAGGTTCCTCTGTGGCGAGCACCGCCGTGGTAACCTGCCAGCGAAAAGGCCCGTAGTCCATGTCATCGGAATTCTCGGAGATAGCCGGCAACGCCTCGTCAAGCCGCAATTCATTGATCCGGTTACCGGCAATCCAGGCGGCCAGGGTTTTATCCCGAACACGCTCATAGCTTCCGATATACTGACTGCCAACTTCTGCAGCCGCTGTTGCTATCAGGCCAAACACCAGCAGCGCCACCAGCACTTCGATGAGCGTGAAGCCGCGGTTTCGATTCATTCGTCGTCCCCGTCACCACCAGGTTTTCGCCACTCCATGGGAGACAAACCATCAGACGCCAGGACGTGCATGTGTGAACTGTCGTCACCAATGGTGAATTCAAGTTCAAAAGGGGTTGTTTCGCCGCTTGAAAAAAACACAATATCGGGGCGCAACTCATCTTCTTTCGAGGCAAGGCGCGGCGTGTCGCTTTCAATGTATTCGGTCAGTACCAGCCATTCCGGGTAGCTTCGCTCACGGAACATACGCTCCGCCGGCTCGGTCCATTCGTTTGCCTGCTCGTCAAACATCACAAACCGGTAACCCTCACTCTCGAGCACATACCCCAGTTCGATGTTGTTCAACACCGCCTGCTCCGACGCTGTCTGCATCATCAGAAACGTTTCCCGCACGTGGTTTTCCATCTCACGTTGCTGGGAGCCGCCACCAAGGTTCATCACCGCCAATGCCGCCAGGAGCCCAACCACAACAAGGACCACCAGTATTTCGATGAGCGTGAAGCCTGAGGCTGTTGTTCGATTACCCACCTGTCATCAGTCCCGGGCTTTCCAGACACTGATATCGGCCGCATCGCCATCGCCGCCTTCCTGGTTGTCAGAACCAAGGGAATAAAGGTCGTAAGGGCCTTCCGTGCCGGGGCTGACGTATTCGTATTCCGCATTCCAGGGATCTTCCGGAACGTTTTTGAGGTAACCGTCCGGGTTCCAGTTCCTGGGCTCCGGGCTACCGCTGGGTTTATCGACCAGCGCTTCCAGACCTTGCTGAGTGGACGGATAATGGCTGTTATCCAGCCTATACAGATCCAGCGCATTGGCGATGTTGCTCAACTGGGTTTCCGCCACCGTCACTTTCGCCTGGTCACTGCGGCCCATAATGTTCGGCGCAACGATCGCCACCAGGAGGCCCAGAATAACCATGACAACCATGATTTCGATCAGGGTAAAGCCGCTCACCTTCTGTTTAGCCGTCAGAGCTCGATTCGTTTGAGGGGGCATTGCTGTATGGGTCATTTGAAGAACTCTCTTTCCAGTGTCGTCGGGATAAGGTTTCAGGTCAGCCGACCAGATTACTCATATTGAGAATTGGCAGCATGATGGCCAGCACGATGATCAGAACCACCGCGCCCATGAACAACAGCATCATCGGCTCAAACAAACCAACGATGGCCGCAATTTGTGATTGCAGGGTGTTTTCCTGCATTTTCGCAGTGCGCTCCAGCATGCTATCCAGCTCACCACTGGACTCGCCGCTGGCGATCATGTGCAACATCATCGGCGGGAAATACCCGGATTGGTCCAATGCCCGGTGCAAGGACCCGCCCTCGCTCACTTTTCGCGCCGCATCACGCAATGACTGCCGCAGGTAATCGTTTGACAGCACTTCCCCGGCAATCCGCATGGCATCCACCAGCGGCACACCGCTGGTGGTCAGGATGCTGAGGGTGCTGGCGTAACGGGCGGTATTAACGCCCCGCACCATTCCGGAAAACAGCGGCATATGCAGTAACGCACGATGAAACTTCAGCCGGAACGCCGGTTTGCGCAGGGCAACCCGGAACGCAACGATACCGACCACCAACAATATGAAGAGGTAGACACCAAAACTGCCCAAAAATTCCGACACCGCGAGCATGGCCACCGTCAGGCCCGGCAGGTCCTGCCCCTGCCTGACGAACACTTCGATGATGTCCGGAACCACGTAGGTCAACAGGAACACCACAATCGCGATGGCCACGATGCTCAGAATGATCGGATAAATGGCCGCAAGCTGGATTTTCTGCCGCGATTCCTGGCGGGCCTCGGTGTAATCCGCCAGCCGGTTTAATACCAGGTCGAGATGGCCGGCGTGTTCCCCAGCCGCGACCGTCGACCGGTAAAGCCGGGGAAACGCCCTGGGGAATTCACCAAGGCTATCCGCCAGACTGTACCCCTCCATCACCTTGGCACGAATCGCGATCAGCATGCTGCGAAGCCGGGGCTTGCTTGACTGCTGAGCCGCGGCGGACAGAGCCTGTTCCACTGGGATACCAGACTGGATAAGCGTCGACAATTGGCGGGTAACCAGCGCCAGATCCGCGGCGGCCAGACTGCCACGGCTGCTCAACGGGTTGCTGCTACGGGCCTGCTTCTCGGCGGCTGGCTCAACCGCCAGTGGTGTAAGGCCGCGTTCCCTGAGCTGCTGCCTGACGGCGCGGGGGGCATCCGCCTCGACCACACCCTGTTTCTGCTTGCCCCGGGCATCCAGCGCTTTGTATTCGAATGCAGGCATGGCGCTATTGGCTCCGGTGGGTTACGCGAAGAACTTCTTCTACCGTCGTTACGCCATCCATAATTTTGTTAACACCGTCTGCGTGAATGCTTGGGCCCGACAGCCGCGCTTCGTGCTCAAGGTCCAGCTCCCCTGCCCGTTTGTGGATCAGTGCACTGATCTCTCGGGTTATCTCGACGACTTCATAAATACCGATGCGCCCCCGATATCCCAGGTGATTGCAGTGGTCACAACCCGTGGCACGGAAAATCATTGGCGGGTTGTCTTTATCAAGCTGGAGAAACTCGCAGTGTTCGGCGGTCGGAACGTAGGACTCCCGGCACTCGATGCACAGCTTGCGAACCAGTCTCTGGGCAACAATGCCCACCAGACTGGATGAAATCAGGAACGGCTCAATGCCCATATCCATAAGGCGGGTAATGGCACCAACCGCCGTGTTGGTGTGCAGTGTCGATAGCACCAGGTGCCCTGTCAGACTGGCCTGCACGGCAATCTCAGCGGTTTCCAGGTCACGGATCTCGCCGATCATCACCACATCCGGGTCCTGCCGCAAAATCGCCCGGAGTCCCCGCGCGAAGGTCATATCCACTTTGGTGTTGACCTGGGTCTGGCCGATGCCCGGCAGGTTGTACTCGATCGGGTCCTCAACCGTCAGGATGTTGCGTGTCCGGTCGTTGATTTCCAGCAAAGAGGCATAAAGCGTGGTGGATTTACCGGAGCCGGTCGGGCCGGTCACCAGCAAAATGCCGTACGGGCGGTAAATCAGCTTGCGTAATACATCCAGGTCCCGGCCTTCCATCCCCAGCGATTCGAGGCGGATGTTGCCGGCCTGTTTATCCAGCAGACGCAACACCACCCGCTCCCCGCTTGAGGAGGGCATGGTGGATACCCGGATGTCTACCTCACGGCCAGCCACCCGCAACGCGATACGCCCGTCCTGAGGCACACGCTTTTCGGCAATATCCAGTTTCGCCATGACCTTGATGCGTGACACCAGCAGCGGTGCCAGAGCCCGCTTCGGCTGAACCACTTCCCGCAAAACGCCATCCACCCGGAACCGGACCACAAGCCGTTTCTCATAGGTCTCGATATGAACGTCCGAGGCGTTGGTTTTGACCGCTTCGGTCAGGATGGCGTTGATCAGACGAATAATCGGCGCATCGTCTTCCTGCTCGAGCAGATCTTCGGTTTCCGGCACGGAATCAGCCAGGGAGGCCAGATCCATATCATCACCAATGCCCTCGACCATTTGCATGGCTTCGGCAGAATCATTCTGATAGGCCGCGTTCAGGGCCGCGTCGAAATGATCCGGGGCGACGGTAGAAAAACGCGCCCGGCCGCCACTGATACGGTTCGCTTCTGCGAGGGCGGAATGCCCTGCCCCCGGACGAACGAGAATGACCGGATCGCCGCCGTCATCACGGGTCAGGATAACGCCGTTGCGCTTGGCAAAGGCGAACGGAAGACGGCCCAGCGGAGCATCCTGCGGCTGTAGTTCGTGATCTGTGTTCAAGGTCGTCCTCGTTTTGTTGCCAGGTACGGGAAAATTGTCTCCGTAAACCCTTTTTATTCAATCGATTCAGGCAGGCTACCACAGGTTTTGGAACCGCTGAATAACTCTATACACTATACTGCCATTTAAGCACTGCAGTCTGATAACCTGTGGTCTTTTCACAAGGCCGACAACTCACAGCCGGAACACCCAATGCCTTTGAACGACACTCGCATCCCCCTGCTTCTGGCTGCCATCGCCGCAGCGGCCATGATTGGACTAACCGCCTGGCAAGGTTACAGTTTTTGGCAAGCAGAAGGTCAGAAATCGCAACAGGCAAGCAACGGCCCCACCGATGCGGCGGCCGTTGGGGATGAACAGGGCCCGCCGGATGTAGAACTGGCCTCACTTGACCTGTTCGGCAAAGCAGGAGAAAGCACCGGCCCAACGGACATTGATACCGAGAACCTTCCCGAAACCAACCTTCGCCTGTTCCTGCGCGGCGTGCTGGCGGCGGACGGTGAATTCCCCGGCAGTGCTCTGATTGAGGATGAAAAAAGTAAAACCGAAGCCTACCTGGTAGGGGACGAACTGCCTGGCAACGCGGAACTCCGGTCGGTCCATGCGAACCGCGTGATCATCGCGCGTGACGGCAAGCTCGAAAACCTGTATTTCCCCGAAGTCGACAACCGCGAAGGCGTCGATTTCGCCGCCAACACCAACGGTGATGATGAAACCTCACCGGCTGCCCAGGAGTCCCCGAACGCCTCACCCGAAACCTCCGCCCCCGCTAACGATGACCAGCGCCGCGAAGAAATCCGACGCCGGCTTGAACAACTCCGCGAACGCCTGCGGAACAATAACAGCTAAGCCTGATGATGGAGACGGCAGCCCGCCCATTCCCCCGCTGCACCGTCCTGCTTGGGTTGATCATACTGGTGACCACCGTTACCGCGTTCGAGCTGAGCGACCGCCTCATGGACTACGTTCGCGAAGAATTCGGTAGTGAGGCCTACGGACGCCTCGAAAACTGGGAAAACCTCCATCGGTTGGCATCGAGAGCGCCCGTCGATCGACAACTTCAACTGGTCAACGCCTTCTTTAACCGGGCGCGCTTTGTTAGCGACATCGAGCACTGGGGCGAGGAAGACTACTGGGCCACTCCCGTGGAGCTGTTGACCACCAACGGAGGCGATTGCGAAGATTTTTCAATCGCCAAGTATCTCACCCTCAAATCCATGGGCGTTCCTGACGAGCAAATGCGCATCGTGTACGTCAAAGCGCTGGAACTGAATCAGGCCCACATGGTTCTCGCCTGGTACCCGGAACCCGACGCCGATCCGCTGATTCTCGATAATCTGATCAACGAGATCAAACCTGCATCCCAGCGCCAGGACCTGGAACCTGTCTACAGCTTCAACGGTGAGGGCCTGTGGCTCAACCAACCCGGCGGCCAGCAAGAGCGCATCGGCGAACCTGAAGGGCTCGAGCGCTGGCAGGACGTCAACAGTCGCCTGATCGACGCTATGCGCTAATGACCTTCGGGCTGACCGGCCATTACTCCACCGAAGTGATGATCTATCGGTGTTTGTCGCATTTTCACTATTTAAAGCTATAATGTGAAAGGTATACATCGAAATCGGAGTTGCTATGACCGTTGCATCCCACGCCCGGCCCGACATCAACGATAAAGCGTTGCTTGGCAAAGCCCTGCTGAATGCCGGCAAAGCATTGGGCCTTACCCAAACGGACGTAGCGGAGATTGTCGGTCGCAATCGAACCGGCCTGCTGCGGGACGGCATCGATCCAACCAGCAAAGCAGGCGAACTGGCCCTGTTGTTTATTCGCCTCTATCGCAGTGTTTACGCCCTGGTAGGTGGAGACCAGGAAGCCATGAGGCACTGGCTCTGTACAGAAAACCGTTACTTCGGGGCGGTGCCCCGCGATCTGGTCAAATCGGCGGAAGGGCTGGTACGGGTGAACTATTACCTTGACGCCATGCGGGGCAAGATTTGAGCGTCGCGGACCGCATCGAGTCTTGCATCACGGTGGTTCAGGGTACTATCTATCGCGTGGTGGAGTCCCAGGAAGAGATTGCCACCACCGCACTGGTGGACAACATCCAGCAGCAGATGAGGCTCGAAGAGTTACTTGAACGCAGCAAGCCAAGGCGACCCGAAGACACGGAAGACCTCCATTACCTGCTGGCCACACCCTTCCGTTACCCTCCGCTGAAATTTGGCTCCCGTTTTGGCCGGCCCTTCGAGAAAAGCCTCTTTTACGGGGCCATGGCTATTAATACAGCGCTTGCCGAGGCGGCGTTCTACCGTTTCGTTTTTATCAACGACATGGTTTCGCCCTACCCCAGGCCCCTCAAAACCCTGCACACCCTGTTTGCCACCAGGATGCGCACCGGTCGAGGCATTCGCTTGCAGGACAACGCCTGGGAAGATCTCCACGAAGAGCTTACCGATCCCGCCAGTTACGACGCCTGCCAACAGGTGGGGACCGCCATGCGGGAAGCCGGAATCGAGGGTTTTCAGTTCCTGTCGGCACGGGCTCGGCAAGCTGGCCTATACCGGCTGCCTTACTCACCGGCAACGGGGACGGAAGGCGTTAACGCCGCCTTGTTTTCCCCACGCGCGCTGAAGGACAGTAAACCGCGAAATCGCTATCGCCTGATCATAATGGCGGACCCGACCACTGTCACTATGAGCCTGACAAACGAGGATGGACAGAAAACAGCTTCGGCGTTCGCCCTCGACACGTTCATGGTGGGTGGCAAGTTGCCGCTCCCTGCGAGTTAAGAATATGCCCCGCCCTCGCATGACGCCGGTATCAGCGCGCCAATTTGAGCACCCGGTCAAGCATGGGATCCCGGCCCGATTCCCTGCCCCTGCGGCTGAGAAACGGCAGGCGAATGTGCGGCGGAATGCCGATATCTTCGTAGGTCTCACCATCATAGGCCCGGTATACCTCGTTCGACAGGGTCAGGTGCCAGCCGTTGGGCAGGTGCCGTTCGAGGGTGTCGGACAGAATGCCCAAGGTAGGATCGCCAATAAGCGTCAAGCGGGGATGCTGCAGCAGTCCAAGCACGAAGATTTCCGCGGCGCTGGCGGTGAGTTCGCTGGTCAATACAAACAGATTGCCGCCGTAGGTGTCCCCGGTCGCGGGGGTGATATACACCGCTTGTTGTCCCGTTAACCCGTCCCCCTGCCGGGCAGATTTGGTAAACGCCAGGCGTTTGCGGTCCATCAGGTAGGAGGCAAAACAGAGGGCTACGCCATCGTAGCCGCCACCGTTGCCCCGCACGTCCACGACCAGGCTGGGCAGGCTGCCCAGTTCAGCCAATACCTGTTGCATCACGGCATGGGTAGCGGCGAGGTCGTCCGCTGGGTGCCCCACTTTGCCGCTTTGCCCCGCCATGGCACGGACATTGAGGTAACCGGTGGTCTGGTTCAGGTGCCCCCACTCCACCATGTGATTGCAGCCATGACGGACCTGGCCGCCGAGATAATCCAAGTGGATCACCTCGCGCAACCAGTCCCTGAGCTCTCGCAGATAGCTGGTGGTTTCCCGGTGTTCACCGGCCTCCTCGAGCTCGGCATCAAGTCGTTTGTAGAGTGCCGGCAGCGCACCTGCGTTGTAGTGCCCCCAGGGAGTGTCCAGCCGGACATGGCCATCCCTGAGCGGGCGCAGCATGGCGGCGAGGGTGGCGTACAGCACTTCCGGCTCGCTGTCGGACGTAATCCTGGGACGAAACCGCAGGTATATCTGGTACCAGTCCACCTCCTTGAGGGGGAACAGCGCGTACTGTTCCGCAAAGGTGTGCCAGAACACCTCGAAGTTATACTCCGGATCCTCCTTGTCCCGGCCGTGCGGGTCGGCGAGGGTGTCGGGCAGCGCCTGCAGGCGACGGAAACCAACGCGCGTCACCCCCGTTGCCCGGCGGGCGCTGAACGCCTTCTGGCCGGGCGATACCTTAAGGTCCTCGTACCTGTGGCCCAGCTCGTCGAGCGGCCCGGTGTGGAGCCTCAGGCAACTGATGGCAGTTTCCTCAAAGAAGGTGTACTCGTCATCTTCGATCAGCAGAACCTTGCCGTAGCCTCGCGACCGCCAGGCACCTTGCAGGCGGTCAAAGCCCGGGGTGGAAGAAGAATGCCTGGTCTGGCCGGTGGCTGCCATGAAGAGGGTCTCCCCTTTGCTCAACGCTCCGCCAAAGCTTTGATCTGATTGATCGAGTGACGCTCGGTTGCTGGCGCGGCTTCCAACAGCCGGCGGGACCATGCCACGGCGGACTCGGTATCACCGCTGGCACTGGCCGCTCGGGCGGCCCCTTCCAGGGTGTTGTAGCGTTGCGGCCAGGTGCGATCGGAATTCTCATACGCCACCAGAGCTTCCCCCGGGCGATTCTGTGCACGCAGCAGGTCGCCAAGCGACTCATAGGGAGGAAGCAGGGCACCCGGTGTGACCGGATGTTTCTCGGCCGTCGCTTCCAGCTCCCCCGCTGAACGCATCAGCTCAATGGCCCTCTCGGGTTTGTCTTCCGCCTGTGCAATCCAGCCGGCAAGAATCCGGCGATCCACTTCAAGGTAGGTCGAGAACCGTTGATCGGCAGCGGAACTGGCACTTTCCACCAGTGCCGCTAACCGCTGCTCCGCCTCGCGGGCGGTGTCCAGATCACTGGTGTGAACAGCACCCAGTCCACGTGCAAACCAGCTCAGGCCATCCGGCCAGGGAAACTGGTCCCAGCTGATGTATTCTACAGCACGAGGGGTTATGGCAGCCGCCGCCTTCCAGTCCCGGGATTCAACCGCCAACCGTGCGGGAATGGAGGCCAGGTGGTAGGCCCCGGGGAAATTCCCTTCGTGAGGCCCATTAGCCTGAGCGGTTTCCCAAACGCCCCTTGCCGCACTGTCCTCTCCACGCTGGAGATGACCATAAACCAGATAATCCAGGGCGTGGATGTAGTGGAACGAGGTAGCGCCATCGACCTTGTGATCAACCGCAATATCGGCAGACCGGCGATTCCAGTCAATCATCCGTGGCCAGTCGCCAAGCCGAACATAAATGTGTGAGGGCATATGCAAGGCATGGGGTACATTGGGGGCGATCTCCCCATAGGACTCCACAATCTCAAGGGCATTGCCTGAACGGCCATCGGCATCCGTAGCGTGAATGGTGTAATGCACAGCCCCCGGATGAGTGGGCGTGGTTTCCCAGGCTTTACGCAGAATTCCCTCCGCTTCGTTATGCAGCGCTTTACGGTCGTCGGCGGACAGTGCGAGGGTCAGGCGAGACAGCGCGTACAGTGTCGAAACGTCGAGATCTTCGGGAAAGGCCTGATAAGCCTTGTCCATGCCCTTGATCCACCCGGCCAGACGCTCCCTGAGCTGATCGGTATCAGGGTCGAAGAAGGCGGCGGTGGCGTCAATCAGCAACTGTTCCCGCTGATTTTCGACATTGTCACGAGCATTCTGGATTGCCTGGCGACCCCGGGCAATGTCGCCAGCACTCGGGGTAGTGCCCCACAGCGGCTGGAACAGGGTCGTGGCTTCGCCCCAGTGAGCCATAGCACAGCCCGGGGCGGTCTTGGCAATGGCCTCAAACTCGGCACGAGCCTGGGTGTACATCATGTGATGCATCATTCCCAGAGCGTGATCAACATCAGCGCGTACATTTTTATCACAGTCCGCATTGAAATCGACGCTACCGATGGCGTCCTGGTAGGCCATGGCGGGAAGACAGGAGAAACTCAGGGCAGCAGTAAGCATTGCAAAGCGCAAAGTCGTGTTCATGACAGGACTCCAGTCGGCCGTTTTGCTGGTGAAGCTGGCACGAAACACACCAGTCGGCCACTGAAAACAAACTGCCAGCAACTGGCCCTACATGCTCAGCTGATAACTTTTAAGCTACTCCTGTCAAAGTTGTTTGGCGAGCAGTATTTATGTCTCAGTAGTCGTTGCCTTCACCAAAAGGATAAATGATATAAACTGGTTGCTAACACTGATCGCGTCTGCTGTGCTCCGCGTTGAGGCTGGATGGTAATCCTCAAAGTATAGTTCCTTTGCCTCTGCATCGTTGACTCCAGAACCACATCATCTTGCTTTTGATTAGGTCAGAACGTTCATTTCGCCTACGCCGTCCGTAATCCTGAAATCGCCATATTTAACTTATGTTATTTCTGCACGCCGCCAGGTGCGCGTATGTTGCAAATCAGGAGGATTGATCAATGGAACAGATCGCTCGCGCTCGCCAACCAGCTGAACGTTTCCCTGTAGTCACCCTTAAAGCCGTAAACCAGAGCGACCTTGTCGCCATTTCTATTGTGGCATTGAGTCCGATGCTTATCGCATCGCCCCACCCGGATGACGAGACCCTGGGCTGCGGAGGGCTGATCGCGCGCTGCGCCGCGCTGGGTTGTGCCGTCGCCGTGCTGGCCATGACTCGTGGCGAAGCTTCCCATCCCGGCGATACAGATTGGCAGGCGAGGCTTGGGGGTATCCGCGAGCGCGAACAGCGAAACGCGCTGAAGGTTCTGGGGCTGACCGATCCGGACATCATCCGGCTGGCGCTTCCGGATGGCGGGCTGGAGCACCTCGAGCCTGAGCAGTCTTCACAACTTCGTGATTGCATTCTGAGGGTAATGCAGTCTCGCAGCATCAGAACGGTGTTTGTACCGGCCATCGATGATTGTCATGCCGACCACCGCATGACCGCGAGACTGCTGGCAAACGTCGTCGTGGACCATCCGGTCGGGCATTTTTTCAGTTATCAGATCTGGCCACCCGAGGAGCGTCCACCCCGGGTTTCAGCCAATGAGTGTAAATATACCCATGATATTTCGGATCTGGTTGCCCTGAAGCGGGAGGCAATTTATCAGCATCGCTCCCAACTCGGCGTCATCGACCCGGCCCACGCCGAAGGTTTTCGAATGCCCGAAGTGCTGTTGAAAGCCAAGCTGCAAGACGCTGAATCGTTTGCCCTGATCCGCGATATTGCTGCGTGGAATGAATGCCACCCGCGCTACTCATAATGTCACTGATGCCGGGCTGCGCGCCCATTTGGAAGAAAGGAGGCAAGCCAATGGGAAGGTTCCGCACAGGTCGCGGAGTGATCATGCACATCGCGCTTCAGGGTTGCCTGAAGTCCGGGTCCATTCCCTATGGTCGCACCGCCGACACCGGTGGCCATATCCGCTACCTCCTGGAGCTGGTGGAGGCGCTCTCCCAACGTCCTGAAATTTCTCATCAGATCGTAGTTACCCGGGCCTTCGATGCCCCGCATCTTGGCCCTGAATACGCGCGCCTCGAGGAACCGCTGGGGCAAAACGCCACACTCTGGCGTTGCCGGGGGGCGTCGTCGGAATACCTACCCAAGGAAGCCTTATGGCGGGAACTGCCTCCCATGGTGGATTCGCTGATGGCGAGGATGCGTCGGGAAGGGGTGCACCCGGACCTCATCCATGCCCACTATGCGGATGCCGGCGTAATGGCCATGCGGTTAAAAGCGGCATTCGGTATCCCATATGTATTCACAGCGCACTCTCTGGGAGCTCCCAAGTCAAAACATGTACCCCGCGAGCGGGTGGTCCCTGCGGAGCTGAGGCGGAGAATACGTTTCGAGGAGCTGGTCCTGAAAAATGCCGACGGCGTGATCGCCAGTTCCGAGCATGAAGCGCGGGTTCAGTACGGCATGTACCGCCACCACGATCTGCACAAAACCCAGGTTAATCCCCCTGGCTGTGACGTGAACAGCTTCCGTAAACCGGCATCTCCCGAGACGATCAGCCAGGTTGATGCGGAGCTCCGACGGTTTCTGCGTCATCCTGACCGCCCCTGCCTGCTGGCCATCGCGCGGCCGGTGGAGAAGAAGAATTTGTGCGCCCTGGTGAAGGCTTATGGCGAAAACTCCAGGCTTCGTGAACAGGCCAATCTGGTTATCTACGCCGGGACCCGAAGGAACATCGACACCCGGGAAACTGAAGCGCGCCAGGTGTGGGATCGGCTCATACAGCTGATTGACGAGTACGACCTGTATGGCGATGTTGCGTATCCCAAACACCACGAATTCGAACAGGTCCCCGCTATCTACCAGTGGGCAGCAAAACGCCACGGAGTATTCGTGAACGCGGCCCTCAACGAACCCTTCGGCCTGACCTTGCTCGAGGCTGCAGCCGCGGGTATGCCGGTGGTTGCGACTCGCGAAGGCGGGCCCGTGGATATTATCCATCGCTGCCAGCACGGGCTGCTGGTTCCGCCTACGGACATTCAGGCCATAGCCAACGCCTGTCAGCACCTGCTCGAGGACGGCCTGGCGTGGAAGCGTTACAGCGCCTGCGGGCACCGCAACGTGGACTTCTACAGCTGGTCGCGCCACGCCGGCCAATACCTGCGGGATACGGGCTTCTTATCCCACCAGATCTACCCGCAAGACAAGGAATTCCAATTCGCTCCGGGTCTGCTTGCCACCGATATGGATGGCACATTGCTCGGCCACCGTGACGGACTGGAACAATTGAAGAACTGGCTCCGCCAGAATCCCCATTGCCTGTTCGTCATTGCAACCGGACGCTCGTTACGTGACGCGTTGAGAGAGCTGGAAACCTGGGGTGCACCCCGCCCGGATATTCTGGTTGCGGACGTGGGGTCTTCCGTTTATCAGTTCGACGACTCCGGCAAGCCCCGGCCCATGAAAGACTGGCAACGGCAGCTTACGGGGGACTGGCACAGGGCTCGCTGCCAGCGGTTGCTTGATGACCACCCCGCGCTGGTGCAACAGCCAGGTCGTGCCCAGTCCCGCTTCAAGCTCAGCTATTTCATCCGCCAATCCCGACTTGTGAATATGGGCCTGACCGCACGGGGCCTGGTCAATGAGCTTGAGCAATCGATGGCGATGGCTGGACACGCAGCTCGCCTGGTCTGTTCTCACGGTAACCTGCTCGATGTACTGCCGTTGCACAGCGGCAAAGCACTTGCTGTGGACTTCATTCGCAACCAGTACGGTATCGAACATCCGGAGGTAGTCACCGCAGGAGACTCTGGTAATGACCTGGACCTCCTGCGCCACGCCGCCTTTGGCATCGCCGTCGCAAACCACACGGATGAACTTAACGCCTTGTGTGGATACAGGAACATCTACTGGGCGCGGGCCGCGGGTGCCGCCGGCATCATGGAAGGCCTACGTTACCGGCGCTGTGCCACCGAGGTACAGGCACCCTTGCCTCAACCCTTGCCTCAACCCCTCCCTTCACCCCTGACTTCGCTGGACGGGGTCACGGAAATAAAAGCGGGAGCCTGACATGTCCTCACAGCAAACTCCGGCGAATATGACCGACCTCTCCCGGCGACCGGTCGGCTATTTCGTGCACCATCAGGGCCACGGCCATGCCAAGCGTTGTCTTGCGATCACGCAGGCGTTACGCCCGCGGCCGGTTACGATCTTCTGTGCCAGACCGGAGATATTCCCGAGCCTGCCCGACAACGCCGAGGTGATACAGATACCGGACTTCCATGGCAAGCAGGCGCGATCCGAACAACTGCATAGGGAGCCGGCTTGCCTCGCCCTGGATTGCGCACCGGTGGGTGTCTCGGCGATTCGCGGAACCGGCGGCATCATCGCAGCGTGGCTGGCACGGGAAGATCCTGCCCTGTTTGTGGTAGATGTCTCGGCGGAACTGGCGCTGCTTGGCCGGATCTGCAGTGTGCCGGTGGTCAAGATCCGTATGCATGGTGATCGTGGAGACGCTGCCCATCAGGCCGCCTATTCCGCCTGCGCGGCCATGCTGGCACCCTACAGCGAGGCGCTGGAGCAGGCGGACTGGCCTGACCGCTTCCGCAAGCGCACCTTTTATACCGGAGGCCTGATCGATACCCGCGCACCCGTTCCGGACAGGACTGCGGCCCGTCAGACACTGGGCCTGCCCGCGGATCAGAAAATTTTTGTGGTTGTGGCCGGCAACGGGGGCGTTGGCATTCCCGTAGCGCCGGTTACCCTTGCCGCACGGGCCTACCCGGATGCGCTCTGGCTGATGGTGGGTAAAACCGTGCGCTACGGCCACGAGACCGATTTCTCGAATCTGGTCAACGTCGGCTGGGTCGATTACGTCAACGACTACCTCGCCGCTGCCGACCTGGTCATTGCAACGCCAGGCGACACCCTGACCCACGAAATCGCGCGAGTCGGGCGGCCCCTGATCTGTATCCCCGAGTGGTGCTATTACGACGAGCAGGCATGCAAAGGCCAGGCGTTAGCGGCCCACAATCTGGCGGCTTATTCGCCCAGATGGCCTGCCAGTTTTGCGCAATGGCGTGCCCTGGTAGACAAAGCCAATCAGTGCGATATATCGGGGCAGCGTGAGCTGGTGGATAACCAGGCTGCGAAACGCGCCGCCGACTTTCTGGAGGATCTGATCCAGCGCCTTTGGCAGCACAGTGCAGCGGATGAGTTGATGGAGACGTCCTCTAATAGCAGGCTTAAGCCGGTGCGGGCACCTTTGCCGCGTACTTACGGCGGCGTTGAAGGACCTCTGCCCCATGACGTCTGAGCTTCCATCTACGATCAACACTCGCCCAGGTCGTCCTATTGTGGCAAGCGTACTGACGTTGGTGCGCCATCGCCAGTTGCACCTTGATGCGCTGGTTGCAGGCCTGAGCCGGCAGACCTGTCTGGATATCGAACTGGTGGTCGCCAGTATGCAACCCTCGCCACCGACAATCTCCCCACGGGTGCCTTTTCCGGTCCACGTTGTTGACGTACCCGGGTCCAGGCTTCCGCTGGCTGCGGCCAGAAACGCAGCCGCGGCAAGGGCCCGGGCAGAGCGCCTGATCTTTCTCGATGTCGACTGTATTCCCTCCCCCACCCTCGTAGCGAGCTTTATAGACCAACTGGACGCCTCGGGCCGTTGTCTTCTGGGTGAAGTACGTTACCTACCCGGCAGCCTCGCCCGGGCCGATATAACCGGTGCCACATTCAGCGACCTGCTGACCCACGCCAGGCAGCATCCGGCCCGCCCTCCGGTGCCGGGCGAAGGATGGATCGCTGAGCGCGAGACCCGTGCTCTGTGGGGGCTGTCATTTGCCTTGACCCGCCAGCAATACCAGGCTGTGGGCGGCATGGACGAGACCTACATTGGTTATGGTGGCGAAGAGACCGATTTCGCTGAGCAGCTGGCTGTGGACGGCATTCGCCTGGGGTGGTGCGGGAACGCGATGGCCGTGCATCAGTATCATCCGGTACACACGCCGCCCCTGGACAAGTTCGAGGACATTCTCGGTAATGCCCGCCGCTTTTACCACAAATGGGGCAACTGGTGCATGGAGTACTGGCTGGCGTATTTCGTAGCCCAAGAGTTGATCGCATGGTCCCCGGACGCGGCTGATATTCGAGTCATTCGACGGCCCACAAACGATGAAATCCAGGCCTGTCGCCAGCCGCCGGAGGTGGCTTTCGCATGACCGCACCTCACCAACCGCCCAGACCGGACACCTCGCCGGAATTTTTTGAACGTCTTTATCAGCGCGCTGAAGACCCTTGGGACTTCCGTCACTCCAATTACGAACGGGAGCGCTACGCCGCTATCGTCGCGCGCCTCAATGACAGGCAGTACCGGTCAGCGTTTGAACCAGGGTGCGCCATTGGTGAGCTTACGGCTATGCTGGCACCGCTCTGCCAGTCCCTGGAGGCGATCGATTTCTCCGCCTCGGCCATCAAGACAGCCAGGCACAGGTGCCGTGATTACCCCCAGGTCCACGCCCATCAAGGTGCCCTACCGGAAGGTGTGCCGAAACAGCCCTGCGACCTCATCGTGTTTTCAGAGATCGGCTACTACTTCACCCCCCATAAACTGGAAACCCTGGTGGTCCTGCTCTGGTCAAAGCTGGAACCGGGTGGGCGTCTGATCGCCTGCCATTGGCTGGGTCACTCTGACGACCACCGGCTTCATGGTACGGAGGTGCACGACATTCTGGCTCGTGTTCTGGGCAGCCCGGGCGAACTGGAGAGTCCTGGGGAGGGTTATGCGCTACAGCGCTGGAGTAAGTGAGGAGGATAAACATGGACCACAACGCGCTCAAAAAACCGCTGTCCGGCCTGCCGGAAGCCCCAAGTGCCGATGACTACCGGAGTGTCGCCCTCGAACTCTTGCCCTACATTCAGGCGAACGTGCCGCCGATGGGGGAAGGCCAGAGTTTTTCCAGGCTGGGCTTCTTGAACGAGGTGGCCCGCTGTGATCTTGGGCTGGCGCGCCTCATCGAAGGTCACCTGGACGCCACGCAGATCCTTCGGGAAGCGGGGCACCCGGCCGTCAGCAATAAACTCTATGCCATATGGGCCTCGGGCGGACCGTCAGATACCACTGACCTGACGGAAGGCGGCACCGGGGGCGAACCCGCCGAACTCACTGGCAGCAAACCCTTCTGCAGTGGATCTGATATCGTCGACCGGGCGCTCATCTACGTCTACCCTGCCGAACAGCTGGTTGATGTGAATATGCGGGCAGCCGGTGCGAGAGACTATCTGCGTTTCGAGGCCGGCCAATGGGTAGCACCCGCGTTTGCACAGACCCATACCTGGACCGTCAGCTTCGGAGGACTGTCGGTTAAGGAGGATAACTGCATAGGCGACCACAAATGGTATTTCGACCGCCCGGGCTTTTGCCTCGGGGCCCTCGCTCCCGCCGCATGCTGGGTGGGTGGTGCAATGGGGCTGGTGGACTCAGTGCGGAAGCGATCACTCCAAAACGGCCATGCCAGGGCACACCTTGGCGCGATGGTTTCCTCGGTCTGTAGCATGAACGCCTTGCTCAAATGGGCAGCGGCTCAGATCGATGCCGACCCCGACAACACCTCCGGTAACCTGTTTCCCACGGCGCTGTTAGCACGACATCATATAGAACGGGCCTGCACCGATATTCTGGATCGTTTCGGGCGTACCCTGGGCCCCCGCCCTTTTGCCTTTGAAACCGGTAACGCCCGCCGCATCGCTGAACTCACCCTTTACATCCGCCAGTGTCACGCCGAGCGCGATCTGGAGGAACTGGGGAGCTATCTGGAAGCGCATCCGGAATTCTGCTCAGGCACGCTTCAGTAAAAACTGCCGAGTAGTCAGTCTCGATTGGGAGCGCAGGCCTCATTTCCGGCTTGCACGCTCTCGGTGAAGCGCTGTCTCGAAAATTTTGCGTTTCTCACCATCGTTATGGAGCTTCTCTAAAGCTTCTGCCAGAGGCTTTACAAGGTGTTCATGCCGGCGATGGACGTAGTGAAAAAGGGTGAAGTGAGCAACGGGTACAGGTAGAGCGCGGAGATGATCCCACTCGGGATTATTCAGCGGTGAGTGCCCCTCAATGTCAGACACCAGCCCAACATCAACCCGCCCCCAATCAAGCATTTGACGAATCTGACGATAGTTTCTCGCGAATTGCGGTGACATGCCCTCCGACTTGGCCGCTCTCTCCGCAATAATCACCCCTCTGCGGATCGCAACCGTCAGGGGGCGGCTGCTTGTCTCAATTGTCTGAATGTCGCTGTCATCGCGAACGACTGCCAGAAGACGCCCTTGCAACAACGGATAAGGCACTTGCACCAGGTTAGCGTACTGATCCGCCATCCCTTTAATCCTGAAGAGATCACCGTCAACCCCGCCAGCATCCGCTAAAGCCAAAGCCCTGCGAGATGGCACAACAACCGTTTCCACGGTAATGCCAAGCTGATCGTAAGCAGCACGGACTAATTCATAAGCCATGTGGGTGCTGGGTACGTCATCAATGACGGCCAGTCGCAGCGTGTCTGGGCGCTGTTCTGCTGAGGCCGGGGACGTTGCCACGATGGCAGACCAGGCCGTCAACATCACCAAAGTTTGCATGATCAGTGGCTGCATTTTGAGCAAATTGAACGGAAGATACATACTGTAACCTGAGCAAAGTCAAAAACTTGGGCGTTAATTTTTAGTGAAGTCTAGTCGACTTTGAGCGTTTAGCTTACAACTTCCATAGTATTTACCTGTTATTTAATGATTAAGGTCAACTGTTAAAAACAGCTTCCTCTAACCCTGCTCATACTCTCTAACCAACTCCTGGAGAAAATAGAGACCAGCGGAGCTCAGAAAATAACGCCCTGCACCGGACCGGAACAACAGGTTCCGTTTATCCAGATAGTCCAGCGCTTCGGACAAACCTTTTTCGAAGCGTGCCGCCCTGAGAATATCCTGATACTCGTCGTCGCCGGCCATGGCGCTGACGTCCTGCTCATTCAAGCCGGCATCCGGGCGGCCGAGGTAATCCAGATCCCGGCCGCTGCGTGCGAAATAACGTCCGATGAGAAGCAGTATCACCTGCACCCGGAAGGCGTTCTCGTCGTGCTCCTCGCTCTCGTCGTCACTGCTTTCCTTAAGAAAGAAAAACGAGCCGGTTTCGTTGAACACCAGCTCGCTGCCCAGGTGCTCGTAGAAGGTCCGGAAGTGGGACAATTGGTTGTACAAAAGGTTGTAGAGCGGGTTGGCCTGCAGCTCGGAGCGGTTGCAGTCCCACACGTCGCGCACAATCACCCGGCCGGCCTGGAATTCCCGGTAGATGGCCGCGCTGTGGGCGGGTAGGATCTGCTCGAATTCAGACATGCTGTGGCTCCAGGCGGCGCTTGCGGTAGATGAACTGTTCGCTATCGGATGACTGATCCAGGATTCGGAAACGGTTGGTAGTGACTACCTGCAAGCCCTCCGGTGGCATGTTTACCAGCCGGTTCAGGGCCGCCAACAAGTCCGGAAAACGGTAGCCAGGGATAAAGCCATCCAGGCGGCCATGCAGCTCCCGCACCAGGTCGGTGGTGGGCCTTAGCTCCAGGGTTTCCAGCCATTGGTAGAGTTGGTTGATGCGTTGAACATCAATGCGGGTGTGGCGGCCGCTTCCCTCCACTTCCTGCAGAACCGGCACCTCGGCTTTGCGCCGAAGATCGTTCAGGCGCAGTTCCAGTTCGCTGAACAACAACTGGTAGTAGCTGGACGAGTTACCGAAGGCGTAGTACTTCGGGCGCTGCTGGGCCCGCAGGCCGATCAGGAAACCGGTGCTGCGGGCAAAGTCCCCGCCTTCCAGCCATTTTCGTTTCAGGCTGAGGGTCTCGGTCTCGTCCTTGAGTTCCTGGAGTTTGCCGTAAAAGTGCTCCATGGCGTTGTACTGGACCATGCCCTGGCGGGTCTTGCGCAGGAAGTGCTCCACCTCCTGGGCCACCGCCTGAATCGGTTTGTACAGGGCGTTGAGGCTGATGGAGGAACGGAACAGTTGGTCCGCCAGGCTTTGGTCACCGTGGTTTTCCAGCAGCCGGACTATGGCTTCCAGGGTCTCGAACAGGTTGCTGCCATCTGGCAGGCGGGTGTCCGGGTTGAGGAACACCAGGGTCGGTTTGATGTGACGTTCATACAGGGTAACGATCTGCTCGAACAGGTTCTGGCGGAACTCCAGGTATTTCTCTGGCGCCCGGCTGGCGTCGCCGGACATGTCTGCCAGTTGCGTGCTGATGGTCTGCATGCGCAGGACGTTCTGGCGTAAAAGGCCGATCAGCTGGCTGACCCGTTCGTTCAGGTCGTCCCTCAGTTCGGTGTAGTCCGGGTCCGCGTCGCTGAAGCTGCTGATTTCCAGTCGATTGCGAACGTCCCGCAGGGTCACGAGATGACCCCGAAGGCGGGCATCGGTCAACTCCTGGTACAGCGACGCGTTGCAGGCCCGCATCAGGTTGATAAGGGCATCCTGGAACACCAGCCGCCGCTCACCCTCGGCCTTGATGATGTCGATCACCAGGCCGCTGCGGAACAGATTGTCGGTGTTCAACGCCAGCCGCACCCGGTCCCGGTCAGCCTTGCCGAGGGTGCGAGTGTAGTCCATCACCTCCGCCACCAGATCACTCTCGCGAATGTAACGGGCCTCGTTCCGGCCCATCCGCTCGATCATCCGGAACAGAATCTTCGGGTGCTCGAACAGCAGCCGGGTGGTGTCCAGGGTGCTGAAGCGTTTACTCATCCGCCGGCTCCAGCAGGCTGTTCTGGGTCTGATCAGCCCAGTGGCTCAGGGGTTCGCCGTTGGTGAAACCTTCGGCACCGCCCCAGAACACCAGGGTGCGCTGCGGGCTATAAGGCCGCGCGGTACGCATCTGCCCTACTTCCAGATGCCGGCCGATCAGGTAAATGACTTCCGCGCTGGCACTATGGGTGGCAGCAGAGAATAGGTTGAAGCCCTGCTTGCGCAACCGCTCCAACAAGGATGGCATCTGGCTGATGTCCACGCTGGCCAGCTCGTCCAGAACCATGGGGAACGACAGCTGCACGCCGGGATACAGCACCCGTTTCAGCAGCCGGTATACCAGTTCCAGATTGATGAGTGCCGTGGTGGACGTGGACTGGCCCTTCTTGTCCAGATTCGCGGCGTTTTCCTTGCGAGTGCGGTAGGAAATGCCGGTGATGACCCTGTCCATCGTCAGGCGCTTGCTGCCGCCCTGTTCTCCGAAAAAGTCCGCCACAAACACCCGCAAACGATCATAGAAGGCATCCGACTGAAGCTGATTGCCATAAGGGTCGATGTTGTTGGCTTCTTCCACCAGATTGCGGAATTTCGGGTCGGTGTGGATATCCACCCGGATTTCCACCAGATCGTTGATGCGCACGCCGTCCAGTTCGCGATTAAGCTGCGCTTCAAAACGGGCAATGTGCTCGTGATTAGATTTCAGGGCCTGCCGGTAGCTGGCCACCGTCTCGTTGTGGATGCCAACCTGCTGCTCCAGCACATTCCAGCGCTCAGCCATGCCGGCAAACAGATCCGACAGGCTTTTGAACGTCTCGCGAATAACCGATGACGACGGGCTGTCTTTCTGTAACTCGCCTTCGGCGTCTTCATGAATACCCAGATAGACGAACTGACGCAGGTGGTCGAGGATACTGCGACGGCGCTCTTCCAGATCGTCCAGTTGGGTTTGCAGGTCGTCGAACGCGGTAACAGACACCTGCTCGATAGCCAGGAGCTGCTCAGCTTCCACAGTTTTCAGGTACGGGAACCGGTGCTCCACGGTCCCCACGCTGCGGCTGAGGCCCGCCAGTTCCCGCTCCCGTTCTTCGATACGCTCTTTTTCGGCTCTGGCTTTGGCGGCTTTTTTCTGAACGGCGTCCTGTTTCTCCTGCTCCAGCCGCGCCTGCTCTTCCAGCTTGGCCAGTTGCTCCTCCGCTGCCTGCTTTTCCTCGGTGGCGTCCCGCAGGGTGGTCGCGGCCGCGGGGTAACGGCTCAGGGTATCCAGGTCTTTCTCGATGGCGCGGATTTCCTTTTCCGTGCGCTCGATCAACCGGGGCCGATCCTGTTCCTGGTTGGCGGTATCCGCCAGCTCCGAACGCTCCCTTTCCAGGCCATGAAGCTCGCCTTCCATATGCCGGCGCTGCTCAGCAAAGTCGGTCTGCCGGGCGGGCTGGGCCGGGTATTCGGCGTCGAACCAGTCAAAGCCTTTGTCATTGGGCACAAACAGCCGGGCAAAGGCTTCGATGGCGGCTTTACTGTCGGCATCCAGATCCTGGCCCGGGCTGGCCATAACCAATCGGGGGTCCACGGCCCGCAGAGGCGCAGCGGTGGCCTCACTCAGTTGGTTCTGCAACTGCCATTGTTGCTTGCTTTCACGCTCCTTCAGGGAGTCGAGTTTGCGCTCCAGCTCCTGCTTTTTGCGCTGGATCTGCTCGAGCCGGATCTCCGCCTGGGCGGCACTCTTTAATGCGGCCAGATGCCCTTTCTTGCTTTCGAGTTCCTCTTTCTGGATGTCCTCGATTTCCTGCAGAGTCATCTCCCCATACTGGGAGACCAGCAGGTCGCCATCTTTCTGGCTCTGCTCCGCCTGTTTTATGCGACGGTCGGCGGAACGGATCTCGCCTTTCAGACCGCTGGCGTCCTGCTCCAGTTTTTTCAGGGCCTGCAGTACATGGCGCAAGGTCTCGTTCTGTTCATTGAACGCCTCCACCGCGGCTTTGCGCCTGGTGCCAATGTCCTGCAGGGCATTCGATACGCCATCCCGAAACGCAGCAAAGTCGTGCTGGCTGCGAAGCAGCGTCTGGTAGGCCTGGTAATCCCTTTGCAGCTTTTCAAACCGGGAGCGTTCTTTTTCGATTTGGTTCAGCTGGGTTTGTTGCTGCTTTAACTGTTCGTGCCGGTTAAGAAAATCGTCAATGTTGAAATCGAAGGCATCGTCGGCAAACTTCTTGTCCGCCTCAATGATGCTGGCCACCGCATTGGCCATGGCCTGATCGTCCGCCTTCATTTCGAACAGCAGCAGAATCAGCGTGCGCAGCGACTGCACCCGGCGCTCGTCGGATTCACCCAGGGGCAGCACGGAATAGCGCACCGCATCCGCATTCATCAGCTCGCTGCTGTACAGCATCTGTTTGAGCTTGGCCGGGTCGTTCACCAGCCGGGTTTC
>NZ_JBBDSR010000098.1:66760-82086 GCF_040904845.1 Marinobacter sp.
CGCTGCTGTACAGCATCTGTTTGAGCTTGGCCGGGTCGTTCACCAGCCGGGTTTCCCTGGAGAGCTTTTTCAGGGACTCCGACAAGCGGCTGAACGACAGCTCCGGCACCGCCTGACCGATACCGTCCTCATCATCGCCATTCCAGAACAGGGGCCGCAGCTGGTCGTAACCCACCGGAACAAAAATCCGGCCGTAACTCAACTGGTTGCCGCTTTCACGGTAGAGAATCTGGCAATGAGTGCCTGCAGGATTCTCCGCTTCCATGATTAGGAAGCTGAAATGAGTCGGAAAGTAGTGCTGAAAGCTCTCATCATTAGTGTAAAAGCTGCCAGCACTGGCATTGCGGAAGGCGAATTTCTTGCGACTGTTCTTGAAGTTGTTCTCCGGCAACAGGAACAGGCGTAGGCTATTTAAAAGGCTGGACTTGCCCAGGTTCCCCGGGCCCAGAATCAGGCCGTGGTTATCCACCGGAATTTCCACGTAACAAAAGCCGGCGGAATCCACCAGAACCAATCGACGAATGCCAAAGGTAAAATTGCCTGGGCTCCCCTGGGAGTCACTCATCCAGAATCATCTCCTGTTCCATGAATTTGCCGGTCGTTCGAAACGCTTCTGCCAGAGCCACAAAACCAAGCCCCTCCGCCAGCGATACAGCCCTTGTAAACCGTTCGGTGCTGTCCGGTAGTTTGCAGAACTTCGCTAGCCACCGTTGCCAGTCGGCCGGCTGCACAAACGTGGTTTTGTCACCGAGCGAGGCCGCGATTGTCGAGAACATTTGCAGACCACCGGCATCATAATCGAATGCGCAGAATACTGCTTCATAGCCCTTCAACCAATCGAGAATCGCGCCCCGAGTAATCCGGTTGCCACCGCCCAATACCACATCGCACTCCGCCAGTTTCAGACCGGTACCCAGCGCCTTACTGGCGAAATCCAGCATTTGCGCATACTGGTAGAAATTGCGCTCGTTCTCTACCACCAGCACGGACCGGGCCCGTTGAAAACCCATATCAACGGATTCCGTCCCGATAACCGCTACATCCGGCCGGCTGGACGCCAGCCCCTGATGATAAACGAGAAGAAAACTGACCTCGGTGCCGTGGCGGTGGGAGTTACCCTTTTTCGCGGCGTCTACCCGGCTTACCGGAGCTTGCGCCACACTCTGCAGCTCTGCGAAAGCGTTTTCATCCAAAACTGTCACTATCCACCGATTGGTTTGGACTCTATCGGTAGCAAAAACATCACGAGCGCGACGACGAAACGACTCCGGAAGTTTCTTCAGGAAAGCTTCATAGTTAATGGGCTGGCCACGGAGGATTTTCTCGAGGTAGTCGTTCAAGGGCGCACCACGGTTATTCCTGGAGTTGCGTACGAGCTGGGGAGCAAAATAACTCATAAAGCGTTAATATGGACACCATACTACATGGCCCTTCACCACTCTTGGAGCAAACACTATGCGCCTTCAGGATTTAATTGACGAGGCTAGCGCTCTCCCCGTCGACGAACGAGCGCTGGTTCTGGAATCACTTTTGAAAAGTCTAAACCCAATTGAAGCCGGTATCGACGAAAAATGGGCCGATGTTGCACAAAGCCGCCTGGAGGAACTGGAGTCTGGCAAGGTAAACCCAGTGCCCGGCGATGACGTTTTCAGAAAGATTCGGAGCAGGATGAACAAATAATGGATTATTCCTTTCATCCCGCAGCGGAAGCGGAATTGAATGAAGCAATTGATTATTACGAATTAATCCAAACAGGCCTCGGAATCGATCTGGCTGAGGAAGTCGAGCAAGCAGTAGCCAGAGCTGTCAAATTCCCCCAAGCCTGGAGCTTCATTCGGAAACCTGTTCGTCGTTCCCTGGTTAAACGATTTCCCTACGGTGTTCTTTACGTTGAACAGAAAAGCAGCATTTTCGTTCTTGCTGTTATGAACCTTCATCGTGAACCAGATTATTGGAAGAACCGGCAATAACCGCTGATGTGAAGTGGGTCGGCAGGACTTACTCGCCCTCCCCGGCCAGCATGTTCATGATCAGGCGGATCATCGTGTCTTTTTTTGCAGGATCGGATTCGGCCACTAACAGGGTGAGAGCGGCGAGACCCACATCGTTAATCACCGGCTCCCCGCTCGCGTTGAACAGCCGACTGTTGCGGTGCAAAAAGTCCACAAACAGAAAAGCCGCGCTGCGTTTGTTGCCATCGGAGAACGGGTGGTTCTTGATCACAAAGTACAGCAAATGTGCAGCCTTTGCCTCGACACTGGGATAAGCAGGCTCGCCTAAAACGGATTGGTCCAGGTTACCCAGTAGTGAAGCCAGGCCATCGCCTCGGTCACGGGCGAAAAGCTCGGTAGCTTCGCCCCGAGCCATTAGCTCACCCTTCAGGCCATCTAGGCCTGATCGAGCTTCTTCCAGCGACGGCAAAGTACCACCGGCCTGCGACTGCGGATCGGTGAGTAGGCCCTCATCGTAACGTTGCAGAAGAAGAAAGGTCTGGGCATAGCGGCTGACGATGTCCACCAAACCACGTCCACTGTCCGTGTCCAATCCGGGACTTTGAGCAGCCTTGCGAACCAGTGTTAAAGCCGCTTCCAGTTCCTGGGCATTTTCTTCGAAGCGCTGGCGGTTCAGTGTCCAGCCCTGGGTGAGGTGCTCACGTAGAATACGGGTGGCCCACTGGCGAAAGCGGGTTGCTCTATTGGAATTGACGCGATAGCCCACCGAAACAATGGCGTCCAGATTATACTGTTTGATGCTACGGGTGACCTGACGCCTGCCTTCCTGACGAACTACCGAGGAATCCTCGGTAGTTGCCGACTCGTCCAGTTCACCCTCCTTATAGATATTCTTCAGGTGCAGACCGATGTTGTCTGTGGACGTGTCAAATGCTTCCGCCATTTGACGCTGGCTCAGCCAAACTGTTTGATTATTGGCATCCAGGCGCACCTCGACTGTTTTATCGGCGTTTTCATAGATAATAATGGGGGTGGCGTTTTCTTCACTCATGCTATTTCTCCATCCTTGAAAATTCACAATCGATCTTCGTTATATGGCTGGTGGCCCCGCTTATGAGACCGCCCACCAATTCCATTCCCGGAAATTTTGTTAAGCTCTACTTTAAAGCTCTATCGCAGATTCGCAATGATGCAAACAAAACAACTAGATAACGGCAGCGGCTTTCGCCTGAGGATGCAGGATTGGGTTCTGTTCTGATGAACCACAAACCGGTGATGACCACAAATACGTTCTCCCTGAACCTACAACGACCCTTCAATCTGCGCATGACGGTGGAAAGCCACGGTTGGTGCCAGCTTGCGCCCTGGCACTGGGACGGTCGGAATCTTGAGCGAACAGTAAGAATAGGCACCAACACGGAATGGGCCCGCGTTCACCAGCCCTCTGAAGATCAGCTTCTTATCGAAACCTCCTCATCCAGCGCCGACGCAGTTTCCGAACGCGTCGCCCGCTGGCTGCAGTTGGACTGGGATCCCTCTGAGTTTCTTGCCCTTTGCGACAGGAACGATCCAAACATTGCCCGCTTCATCCGGACCGGTGGCGGGCGATTCCTGCGCGGTGACACCTTTTTTGAGGATCTCATTAAAACAGTTTGCACCATCAACACGACCTGGAAACAGACCAAATCCATGGTCGCCTCTCTGGTTGCGCTGGGCGACGGCCTGTTCCCTGAGCCCGGAGAACTCCAGACGATCGGGCCCAAGCGTTTGGCTGAAGAGTGCAAGCTGGGATTCAGAGCCAGAACCGTCGATACGGTGATCGATCAATTACTGCAGGACCAAGCCATCCAAACCGATGGTTCAGCCCTTAGTGACATCATTGACTACGACTACCTGATTTCGCTGAAGGGCATCGGGCCCTATGCCGCAGCACACACCATGATGCTTATGAGAGATTTTGAGACGCTGCCGGTCGACTCCGAAGTCAGCGCCTATCTCCGCCAGCAAGGGTTCGACCCGAAGGAGGCCCAAAGCGCATTTCAGCACTGGGGTAAGTATCGGTTTCTCGGCTATAAGCTGAAGCGGATTGTCGATGAAGAAAACTGGATTGGGGAATGATGCAATGACCAAACTAGCCCTCGTAACCGGTGCCAGCGCCGGCATTGGCCGTGAAGCCTGCGCCCTCTTTGCCCGGAAAGGCTACAGGGTGATCGCCCTGTCCCGACAGCCGAGTGGCGTTGAGTCCGCAGGCCAGGAAATCGCATTGGACCTTGAATCCTTTGAGCAGATCGAAGGCCTTGCCGGCACGCTGGAGGCAGAAATTGCGACAGCCGAGCGAGTTATTCTGGTTAACAACTCCGGTTACGGGCAATTCGGCGCGCTTCGCGACCTGTCCGAATCCATGTGGCAAAAACAATTCAGCACCCACGTATTCGGCCCCATCAAGCTGGCTGCTGTCTGCCTGAGACTCTGCGAACAACACGGGATACCCTTGCGGGTCATCGCCGTAAGCTCCGTTCTCTCCATCGTGCCCCAACAAATGAAAGGCGCTTACTGTGCCGCCAAGTCTGCGATGAACACGGCCCATGAAAGCTTCTGGTTTGATGAACAGGGCAGCAAAAGCCTGGAAAGTGTCTCGCTTGTGCTTCCGGGGCCCGTGGCAACTCGGTTCAGAGAACATGCTCTGGCCGCCTTACGGCCCGTGATTGAGCGGGCGAACACGGCGCACCAGGAAAAGTACGAAGCACTGGAATCAGCCCTCGCGCCAAGCGCCAGAATGAAGCCCTTTACAGCAAGTGCGTCTAACGTCGCCGAAAAGATTTACAGGGCTGCAGAAGCGGCACGTCCCAAGCCTCGATATCTGGTTACGCCGCAGACTTACATTGCCGCCTTTATCACTCGGTTTGTGCCCCATTCTATCCAGCGGAGGTTATTGAGTTAGCTGTTTATTTTGCGGTTCATTTTGGCAATGGCCAAAGTACTAACTTCCGAGTCAGTTTGAACTCAATCCGTGGAATTAAGCCTGAACGTCACACTCATTGGCCTGCTCCCCTCATGGCTCTGATACTCAACGGGGCCGAAATAAGTGAAGGGAGCAGCTTTGCCATTACGCAGCTTATTTTCACGGACAAATAGGTGTATCGAGAACCTAAGATTTTGGTGATCGATGAGCTCTCGCCCCCTCTTGCCCTGGGGCGTGGTCGAATTCTGACTTTGCCAGTGAAATGTGCGTTCATCGATCCAATGATCAACATAACGGTGCTGAGCCCCTTTACCTTGCTTGTTGAGTGTCACCAACAAAATATGGGCATTCGCATCTTTCAGGAATATGTGACCGCTTTGCCAATTGCCGGGATTAAAAGTCGCGCCGAATAATTCAGGAATCTCCTCTCTCGGGATTTCCTGTCCGACAGCCATTTCCAATGGATCTATAATCTCGCAAAAGCGTGCGAACGTTCGAAACTGTTCGATGAGCTCAGGAGTGACAACGATATCTTGATACTCCGGGTTAGCAGCTTCGAGTAGATATTCACCAACCGGGGATTTGCGCACTGTCCGCAGAAGATATTGTGTGTCGCCTGCCTCATCAATCCGTTCAATCGCGAGCGTTTTCCCAGTGATCGCTCCAGCTTGGTTGGGGTTGATCTGCTCAAGCAACAGAAAATCACCATCTTGAATCGGCTGCTTTCCGCCATTCATGGAGTTACCCGATGCTCTGGCAATGAAATGACGATTTGGCTCTATTCGCCCGTGCCCCAATCCGATGGACCTGTACTCCGGCTCTTCAGCGTGACTGCTTCTAAAATGGCCACAAGCGATCTTCAAGGATGGGAAATAAGGCAACTCCGTTCCAGAAGGAGTAATTGGGACGACATTTTCAGGCGACGACTGCTCGTGCTTGGCAGACTGCCGTGCTTCATAGGAGGCCAGGCGATAATCAATTAACTCCTGGACCATCTCCTCGAAAGGCGCTATCTGATCACCTTTCAGCCCAATAACTGACTTAAATTGATCGTTCTCAATCTCAAAAATAGCTGGAGACTTATTGGTCCAATGATCGACAGGATTCTTCTTCCAGTATTGCTGCCATTGTGCCGAGGAACCATCAACGTCCTTTACTGAAGCAGCAATTTCTTGATAGAGCCTCGGGCGGCGTTTCAGTGCCTCCCATGATGCTTGGGCCAGTTTCGAGACCTCTGGTGGACTACGCCATCCGCCTAACTGCTGAAACGCGTCTAGCAAAATCATTTTAAATGATTTGCTCATGGCAGTCGTTTCAACTTCCAGCAAAAACGTTTCGTAGCGGGACAAGAGTTCTGTCTCAATCTCGGTGAGATCTTCCATGTCCCGAACCAATCCAAACCAGCTTCCGTGCAATTTGCGAGTGTTAGCGATACTGGCACCGAAATGATAGTACTCGGTGAGTGTTGGACGACGACCCAATGTACCTCTCAATACCTGGTAGTCCTTTTCAGCGCCCTGATGATCAAGACCTTTCAGGAAATCGATCACCTCCAGATCGTAATTGATAAAGCATCCGTCTGGCAGGTCCAACTGATTCTTTTCAGCTTTCCTGGCAAACTCCGCTAACTGTCGGTGATTCATCGCCTGGCCAATGAGCGCCTGAGGTTTATGCAAGAAACTCTGGTGGTTACCAACAAAATCCAGAATCACAAGCTTGTCTTTCCCAGTGGCCAGGTTTTTCCGTAGGCCTCGTCCAATTTGCTGAAGAAACAGGATCTTGGACTCCGTCGGGCGCAATAGCAGCACCGTATCAATGGCGGGCAGATCAACACCCTCGTTGAACAGGTCGACAGAAAAAATCACATCGAGCTGACCGTTTTCCAACTTCTCCAAGGCCTCCCCACGAGACATCTCAGATTCACCGTGAACGGCTGCGGCCCTGATTCCTTTTTTTACAAACTGGCTCGCCATAAAATCGGCATGGGCCCGTGAAACGCAAAAGGCCAAGGTCCGGCTTTGCTTCTCTTCACTCCATACCTTAAGCACGTGTTTAGCACGTCCATAAGTAGCCAGCTTATTGGCGAGCAGGTTGGGATCGAACTTCCCGTTGCGCCAGGGGATCTCGGCATAGTCTACCGTCTGGTCGTAGATACCGTAGTAATGAAACGGCACCAGGAATTGGCCCTTAACGCCTTCAAACAACGGGTATTCGAAAACCAAGTTGTCGTCACACAACGACAGGATGTCCGAGCGGTCTGTCCGGTCTGGGGTTGCCGTTAATCCCAGCAGAAACTGCGGTGCAAAGTAACTCAAAAGCCGATGGTAGATGGGTGCTGCGGCATGGTGGAATTCATCGACCACGATATAATCAAAATGCCGTGGGTCGAATCGGTCCAGATGCGTTTCTTTGCCGAGTGTTTGCACCGAGGCGCAAAGAATGTCCACCGTTCGATCGCGCTGCTTACCCATGTAAAAGCCAACGCGGCTATTCGGCTTGATCCGCAAGTAGGTTTCAGCCGCCTGATAGAGAATTTCTTCGCGGTGGGCAACAAAGAGAATCCGACGGGCACCCATTTGAACGGCATCAAAGGCAGATAGCCAAGTTTTACCTAAGCCCGTTGCTAATACGACCAAACCTCTTCGGTAGCCTTCCACGCGGGTCAGATCCAGTGCCTCTAGCGCTTCTTGTTGCACTTCATTAGGTGTTGGAACTTCCTGTTTCTCATCACTGCCCGGTTCCAGTGACTGTTCTGGTGGCTTCCTCCGTTTCTCGTACTCATCGATCCAGTTGTCGGTGAGCGGCACAACATTTGGGTGCTGAAACAGTTCATCGAACCTACTGGCAGCCTCGAGGTACCCAGAGTCGGGCGGGAAATCCACCTGGTAATTCCATTCCAACCCGTCCTGAAGCGCTTGTCGGCTGATATTGCTAGAACCTATAAACGCCCTGCCCCACATTTGCTGATTCTCAACATGGCCAGCGAAGAGGTAAGCTTTCAAATGAAAACTACTCCCCTGGCTCTGGTAAACTCGCACCTGAGCTCCATGGTCATGCAACAGGACAAGCTTTCTTAGCGCCTCCGAATCGGTGATATCCAGATAATCGCTTGTGAGAATGCGGATACAGGCGGGCTCAGATGCTCGCTGCAGCGCGCTCACTAAATCCGGGAACAATAGATTCAAGCCAGTAGTTTTCACGAACGCTACGGCCATATCTATTCGATCAGCAGCTTTAATTGCCTGGCACAACTTGGGCAGGAAATGATGTTCTTTACCGCCCGTCGTTAACTTATTCTGTGCCGCCGGCACCTTGGTCAAGATAATGTTCAACCACTGCTCATGCCTATCGGGACGTTGGTCATCAGTGCGCCACATCCGACAGGCTTCAAATCCTGGCAGGTCCTGGACCCAGTGCTCGGCAACCGATTCATCAGCATCAGTAAAGTGCCGGCCATTGTGGTTGCGTTCCCCCTTCCCGATCTTGAAACTCATGTAAAAAACGCCATCCGGTTTCAGGGCACTCCACAACCGGCCAATGACTTCCGGCACCTCGGCTAGAGGCAAATGCAGAAGGCTGGCACAGGCCCATATACCATCGTAGGTACTGGATTCATGGATATCCGAGAAATAGCGATGCTGAACCGATAAGCCGGTCTTTTCGCGAGCTAAAGAGGCAATAGCACCAGAACCATCAAACGCAGAAACACGGTAGCCCTTCCGATTGAAAAACAACGCATCCCGGCCAGAGCCACAGCCGGCATCCAGAATGTGTCCACCTTCGGGAACCTGCGGCAAGAATTCCTGGTAAAGCCCGTCCATGCTGACTTGAAACGTTGATTCCACAAACGCATCCGCATTGTTGTTGTAATAGGCCAGCGTATCCTTCATTAAATGGTTCCCTTGCGACTAATTAGCCTGAAGTCTATTTAATCCAGGCTACCAGGGCGGGCAAGACGCGGCCAACAAACTTTTGGGTGCTATCCACACCAACCAGGCTACAGGGACTAAGCGCCCTGCTCCTTCGATGCCTGAATACTCACCGGCGGTACCCCAAGATCCTGCCACTTCTCCGGATGGCAGGTGAACAGCAGTATCGGATGCCGGGGCCGCATCAAACAGGATGCGTTTCATATCTTCGAGGCGCTCGTTGTCGCTGTGCACCAGGGTGTCATCCAATATCACCAGGATCGGCCTTCCGGCTTCCCGCAGCAGATCGGCATAGGCCAGGCGGCTGATCAGTCCCATTTGTTCCCGCGCCCCGAAACTCAGTTCAGTGATCTGCCCCAGTTCGTTGCCCCGGCTGAAGGTGCCGGGCCGTAGCTGTTCGTCGACTTCAAGGGAGGCTTCCGGGAAAAGCACTGACAGGTAATGGTTGAGGTGATTTTGCAACGTTGCCTGTAGGCGACGTGTGAGGACTTACCGCTATTCTGTGAGCAGGTTGCGCCGGAGATTCAGCGCCTGGCAATGCGTGCGGTTCTAGCCTAGTCGGTTTTCTCGAAGCTACACTGGCCTAAGCCGACACGCCGCATACTTAAACTCCGGAATCTTCCCGTAGGGGTCCAGTGCCGGATTCGTGAGCAGGTTGGCCGCCGCCTCCGCAAACGCAAAAGGTATGAACACCATACCCTCGGGCATGACCTGGTCGGCCCGTGCCGTCAGGGTGATGCTGCCACGGCGGGTGGCGACCTGGATGGCATTGCCCGGGGTAACGCCCAGGCGGTCGAGCTCCGCGGGTGCCAGGTAGGCGGCCGCTTCCGGTTCCCGCTCGTCGAGTACCATGCTGCGACGGGTCATTGCACCGGTGTGCCAGTGTTCAAGCAGTCGGCCTGTGGTTAGCACCATGGGGTAGGCTTCATCCACCGGTTCGTCTGGCGGTAGCGGCCGGGTGGGCGATAGCTTGGCGCGACCCCCGGCGAGGGGGAAGGCATCGGAGAAGACTACGTCCTGCCCTGGTTGGTCGTCGGCCGGGCATGGGTAGGTTACGGAGCCTTCCTGTTCCAGGCGGGACCACGAGATATGATCCAGTGAGTGCATGCCCTGCTTCATCTCGGCGAACACCTGCTCGGGGCCAGTGTAGTCCCATGCCAGGCCGAAACGCCGGGCGATTTCCTGAATGATCCACCAGTCGGGCTTGGCCTGCCCCGGTGGTGCCAACGCGGCGCGGCCCATTTGCACCTGCCGGTTGGTGTTAGTGACGGTGCCTGACTTTTCTGACCAGGCGGCGGCGGGCAAGATCACGTCCGCAAACTGGGCGGTCTCGGTGACGAACAGGTCCTGCACTACGAGATGTTCCAGCGCGCCAAGCGCGGCTCGGGCATGGGTCAGATCCGGGTCGGACATGGCGGGGTTTTCACCGAGGATGTACATGCCTTTGATGGTGCCGGCGGTGATGGCGTCCATAATCTCCACCACAGTGAGCCCGGGTTCCGGGTCCAGTTCGGTGTTCCAGAGTTCTTCGAAGGCCGCCCGCAGTTGGGTGTCGCCCACCGGTTGGTAGTCGGGCAGTACCATGGGAATCAGGCCGGCGTCGGAGGCACCCTGAACGTTGTTCTGGCCACGCAATGGATGCAGGCCAGTGCCGGGCCGGCCGGTGTGGCCGCAGGTCAGGGCCATCGAGATCAGGCAGCGGGCGTTGTCGGTGCCGTGCACGTGCTGGGATATGCCCATGCCCCAGAAGATCATAGCCCTTTCGGCACCGGCATAGGCACGGGCCACTTCACGAATGGTGTCTGGTTCAACGCCGCAGATTGGGCTCATGGCCTCCGGGGTCATATCCGCAACACTGGCTGCCAGTGCTTCGAAGCCTTCGGTGTGGGCATCGATATAGGCCTGATCGTAAAGACCTTCGCTGATAACCACATTGAGCATGGCGTTGAAGAGCGACACATCGCCACCCGGCGAGAAACGCAGGCTGCGCCAGGCATAGGCATCCAGTGCCTGGCCCCGGGGATCGATGATGATGAGCTTGGTGCCGTTTCGGGCCGCCTGCTTAAAGTAGGTGGCGGCGACCGGATGATTCACGGCCGGGTTGCAGCCGGTGAGGATCACCACATCCGACTGAAGCGCCTGCATGAAGGAAGCAGTGACCGCGCCAGAACCCAGGCACTCCATCAGCGCCGCCACAGAACTGGCGTGGCAGAGCCGCGTGCAGTGGTCCACGTGGTTGGAGCCGAAACCGGTGCGCACCAGCTTCTGGAACAGCCAGGCTTCTTCGTTGGAGCACTTGGCGCTACCAAAGCCGGCGAGTGCACTCGGGCCGTGTTGGCCTTTGAGTCCCGTCAGCCCGGTTGCGGCAAATTCCAGTGCTTCTTCCCAGCTTGCCTCGCGAAAATGCGTTAAGGGATTGGCCGGATCAAAGTCGGGGTCGACGCCCTTGGGCACGCCCTCCCGCCGGATCAGCGGCCGGGTCAGCCTTGCTGGGTGCGAGGGATAATCGAAGCCGAAGCGGCCTTTTACGCACAGCCGGCCCTGATTGGAGGGGCCGTCTCTGCCTTCTACAAACAGGATGCGCCCCTGTTGCTCTCCTGCTCCGTTTTGGGATGGCTCGTCCTTGACGTGATAGGTGAGCTGGCAGCCGACGCCGCAATAGGGGCAGACGGAGTCCACGGTGCGGTCGGCTTGGGCGGAATCACCACGACCTTCCGAATCAATCAGGGTAGCGGGCATCAGCGCCCCAGTCGGACAGGCCTGCACGCATTCGCCGCAGGCCACACAGGTGCTGTCGCCCATGGGGTCGTCGAAGTCGAAGATGACCTTGGACGCGGTGCCCCGGTGTGCCAGACCAATCACGTCGTTGCCCTGCACTTCCCGGCAAGCGCGCTCGCACAGGCCGCAGGTGATGCAGGCATCCAGGTTGACGTTCATGGCAGAGTGACTGGCGTCATGGCCCCGGGCGTGGGGCAGCGTGTCGGATCTTGGTTCGGCATGGTGAACCGTGGGCTCTTCCCGATCAGAACGGGCCGGGAGCCGCTGGCGCACGGCACTGGCATCGATGGCCAGTTGGTCTGCCGTATCCCACAGGTGGCTCGAGAGATCAGGGCTGTTTTCTCGTTCAGGCTGATCCGCCAATAGCAATTCCAGCACCGCTGTACGGGCTGCCTGGACACGGCCGGAACCCGCACTGCGCACTACCATGCCAGGCGCTGCCTCGCGGATACAGCTTGCGGCTAGCACCCGCTCACCCTCAACTTCCACCATGCAGGCCCGGCAATTGCCATCCGCGCGGTAACCGGGGGCGTCTTTGAAGCAGAGGTGTGGGATGGTCTCACCGGCGCGCTTGGCGACCTGCCACAGGGTTTCGCCGGGGTGGGCCTGAACTTCAACGTCGTCCAGGGTCAGGGTAAAGCTTGTTTCAGTGTTGCTCATGGCGGCCTCCCTACCCTTTGGCGATCAGGTTGTGGCTGGCGAGTTCGCTGCGGAAGTCTCGCAGCAGGCTCAGAACCGGATTGGGAGCGGCCTGGCCCAGGCCGCAGATAGAGGCATCCGCCATCACCCCGGCCAGCTGTTGGAGGGTGTCCTCATCCCAGGTATAGCGCTCCAGCAACGTCAGCATTTTCTCGGTGCCCACACGGCAGGGGGTGCACTGCCCGCAGGACTCATCCGCGAAGAAACCCAAAAGGTTGGCGGCCGCGGCTTGCAAATCGTCCTGGTCGGACAGAACGATCACGGCGGCGGAACCGATGAAACAGCCGTGCTCCTGGAGGGTATCAAAATCCAATGGGATGTCTGCTTTGCTGGCAGGCAATATGCCGCCGGAGGCCCCGCCGGGCAGATAGGCCACCAGGCGATGCCCTTCAGCCATGCCGCCGCAGTATTCCTCAATTAGCTCGTTGAAGGTGATGCCCGCAGGCGCGACGTGCACACCGGGCCGGGCCACCCGGCCGGAGACCGAAAAGCTGCGAAGCCCCTTGCGACCATGCCGCCCCTGGCTGGCGAACCATTCGGCACCCTGGGCGTGGATGCGCGGGATCCAGTAAACCGTCTCGACGTTGTTGACCAGGGTGGGCTGGCCAAACAATCCTTTCTGGGCAACGAACGGCGGGCGGTGGCGCGGCTTGCCGGGCTTGCCCTCCAGTGACTCGATCAGGGCGGATTCCTCGCCGCAGATATAGGCTCCAGCGCCACGGCGCAGGATGATAAAACCCGGCTCGACGATTCCGGCCGCTTCCAGCTCGGCAATGGCTTCGGTCAGCACTCTGTGCAGACCGGGATACTCATCCCGCAAATAGATGTACAGGGCCTTCGCCTCAACTGCCCAGGCACTGACCAGAGCCCCCTCCAGGAAAACGTGGGGTTCTTGCTCAAGGTAGTAGCGGTCCTTGAAGGTGCCCGGTTCGCCTTCGTCGGCGTTGATCACGGCATAGCGCGGCCCCGGCTCAGCGCGCACTGCCTGCCACTTGCGGAAGGTGGGGAATCCTGCACCGCCGAGACCGCGCAGGCCGGCGTGCTCGAGTTCGGTGGCCAGCGATTCGACGCTCACTCGGCCTTCATGGCAATCGGTCAACAGTCCATAACCGCCAGCGGAACGGTAATCCGCCAGACGTTGCCACTGGATTTCTTCCGGGTGAATCTGGCCCTGCTCTACCACCGCACCCACGTTCTGGGCATTGGCATGGCATACGTGATGATGGCCGACTTCGACCACTGGCGCCGTGTCGCAACGCCCCATGCAGGGTGCACGCCGCACACGCACCGTGGAGGGGTCAGCACCGTCAGAGAGCGCCTGGTGCAGCGCCTCTGCTCCGGCCAGTTGGCACGAAAGAGAATCACATACCCGTAGGGTTATTGCCGGTGGAGGCGTTTGTTCGTCGTGAACAACATCGAAATGGGCGTAAAAGGTGGCCGTTTCATAAATGGCGGCCATGGGCAGATTCATGAAAGACGCCAGGGCCCGCAGGTGGGGCATGGAGAGGTAACCGTAGGCGTCCTGCAGTGCATGCAGGTGCTCTATCAGACGATCACGGTGGCGCATGTAGCGCCGCGCCATATTTGGCATAGAGTCGCGCGATAATTGGCACTGTGATGTTGTTGTGCAATGGTAAAAGGAATTACCAATTAATGGCAGAAACTTCGTCGGCGGTCTCCGCCTTTGCAACCCGATCCTCCAGGTACTGCCGCTTACCAGTGGCGTGACCGCTCTCAACAATCCACGCATCGGACTTGGCGATTATCCGGGTGACCAGCTCGGCCTTTGGCATCTGCCGGCCTTCTGCCAGATTTGAGATCAACGGCGTTACGGGTGGGTCGCCTTGCTCGTCGGCGTCTACCCATGCTTGGTATTCCCGCGCCTCCCGCTCCTGCTTATCGAACGTCAGGGTTTCAGCCTGCGGGTACTTGTCCAGCATCAGCTGCATCTGAACCTGGTAGGCGTCATTGATTTCATGCAACTTGGCGTCCCGCACGTCCTTAAGGCTCCGTGTGTCCGGGTGCCCCTCAAACAGCACCAGGGCGTTGCCTTCGGCCATCCAGTCTTCAACGTCCGCGTACAGCTCGTTACTTACGGGCACCACAGCGCCACGCTGGATGCGACCATAGTCAGCCAGGCACACCACGGCACCGGCGTTTTTGTCATGCGAGAACATAGCGATCCTCCAAGATAGCCCGGTGCTGCCGGGCCAGTGATTCAATCAGGTTGCGTGAGTCGGCCCAGCGAGCATGGCCCAGCCAGGCGGCCAGAAAGCGGCGCAGTGCTGCCCGGTCACCAGATCGGGTGTGGGCAATAATCTTCCGCTTAGCGCGCCGAACGCTGTCTTTTCTGAGCAGCTTGTAACGGGGAAAGATCCGGTAACCGAGAAAATTCACGCCGGCGGAGACTGGTGTTACTGACCACTTGCTGAAGATCAGTCCGAGCGTGTCGCGGCAGAAGTCACCAAGCGCCTGGCGCAGACGCTTCAGGCGGTCAACGTCGGTACTGAGAACGACAATGTCATCCATATATCTGACGAAGGTTGAGACGCCTTCCTGCTGAGCCAGAAACCGGTCAACGGCGGTGCCATAGACGTTTGCCCACAACTGACTGGTGAGGTTGCCAATGGGCAGGCCAATTCCCTCTCGGGGTGTAAATTTCTCAATCAGCCAAAGGGTGTGACGGCAGCTGATCTTGGCTTCGATGCGGTGCCAGAGCGTCGGTCGGTTCACACTGTAGAAATACTTGGAGAAATCCGTCTTCAGAGCATGAACCGTTTCGCCGTGAGCGGCGAGGCGCCTCATCATCGCCTGAGTGTGGATGGCACCGCCGTGCATTCCGCGCCCCTTACGGCAAGCGTAGGCCTGGGGGAGCATGCCAACCTCAAAGATCGGACCGATGACATTGCACAGCGCATGCTGCACCACACGATCCTGAAAGGGGGCAGCGGTTATGGGGCGGGGTTTGGGCTCGTATACCCAGAACTCCCGGGGGCGACCGGGCTT
>NZ_JBBDSR010000099.1:0-3033 GCF_040904845.1 Marinobacter sp.
TCTATGTAGTCGTTTACTTGGCTGAACGACGACGTACTATCATCTTGTCAGTACGCTTGTTCTTACGAGTCTTATGCCCTTTGGTCGGAACACCCCACGGAGAAACCGGGTGACGCCCGCCAGAGGTACGCCCTTCACCACCACCATGTGGGTGGTCAACTGGGTTCATAGCAACACCACGTACTGTTGGACGTTTACCGCGCCAACGTGATGCACCCGCTTTACCAAGCTGCTTGAGGCTGTGCTCGCTGTTGGAGACTTCACCCAACGTTGCGCGACAGTCAACAAGCACCTTACGCATTTCACCTGAGCGCAGGCGGATGGTGGCATATGCACCTTCACGCGCTACCAGCTGTACGGATGCGCCCGCGGAGCGAGCCAGCTGGGCACCTTTGCCAGGCTTGAGTTCGACGCAATGGACCACGGAACCGACCGGAATATTCCGGAGCGGAAGCGTGCTGCCCACTTTAATCGGCGCGTCGATACCGGAACGCACAGGATCTCCGAGACGCACACCTTTGGGAGCGATAATGTAACGACGCTCGCCATCGGCGTACTTCAGGAGCGCGATGTGCGCTGAGCGGTTCGGATCGTATTCCAGGCGCTCAATAGTTGCCGGGATACCATCTTTGGTCCGCTTAAAATCGATAACACGGTAGTGTTGCTTGTGACCACCACCAATGTGACGAGTAGTAATGCGGCCTACATTGTTACGGCCACCAGACTTACTCTTTGTTTCTACCAACGGCTCGTAAGGGCGCCCTTTGTGCAGATCCGGGTTGTAAAGCTTTACAACGTGACGGCGTCCGGCAGATGTTGGTTTGGTTTTGACGATCGGCATTTTACGACCCCTTTACCTTATTCCACATCCAGAAAATCAATGTCCTGACCGTCCGCAAGCTTCACATAAGCCTTACGAATGTCAGTACGCTTGCCGAAGCCGCGAGCGGTACGCTTGAGCTTACCCTTACGGTTCAGAACCTGAACACCTTCGACGGTGACGTTGAACAGTTGCTCAACGGCTTTCTTGATCTCGGGCTTGGTGGCATCCGGGGCGACCCGAAAAACAACCTGACCGTGTTCGGCCACCAGAGATGCTTTCTCCGATACGTGCGGCCCGAGAAGGACCTTGTATATACGTTCCTGATTCATCCCAGCATCTCCTCGATCTTCTTAAGAGCGGGAACAGTTACAACGACCTTCTCGAAGGCAACCAGGCTAACCGGATCCAGGCCCGCAATATCACGCACATCAACGTGCGGAATGTTGCGTGCGGCCAAGTGCAGATTCTGCTCGACGTTGTCAGCGAGAATCAGTGCATTGGTTACACCCATATCCTTCAGCTTGGCGTTGAACGCCTTGGTCTTGGGGCTGTCGATATTCATCTCGTCAACCACCACCAAGCGCTCCTGGCGAACCAGCTCGGAAAAAATGGAGCGCATCGCTGCGCGGTACATTTTACGGTTTACCTTCTGCTCAAAGTCACGAGGCTTTGCAGCAAAGGTTACACCGCCGGAGCGCCAGATCGGGCTGCGGATAGTACCGGCACGGGCACGACCAGTGCCTTTCTGACGCCAGGGCTTCTTACCACCACCCCTAACTTCAGAACGTGTCTTCTGAGCCTTGGTACCCTGACGGCCGGCTGCCATGTAAGCAGTAACCACCTGGTGAACCAGCGACTCGTTAAAATCTTTGGCAAACGCAGCGTCGGAAACAGAGATTCCTTTGCCGCTACCTGTAATAGTCAATTCCATCGAACCGCCCCTCAGGCTTTAACTGCAGGCTTGATGACAACGTTACCGCCGGTCGCGCCGGGGACGGCACCACTTACCAGCAGCAGGTTGCGCTCGGCATCGACACGGACGATCTTGAGATTCTGCACAGTAACCTGCGCATTACCCATCTGGCCCGCCATCTTCTTGCCCTTGAACACCTTACCCGGAGTCTGGTTTTGACCGATTGAACCCGGAGCACGATGAGACAGTGAGTTACCGTGGGTCGCGTCCTGCATGGAAAAGTTCCAGCGCTTCACACCACCCTGGAAACCTTTACCCTTGGACTGACCAGTGGCATCTACAACCTGACCGTCTTCGAAGACAGAAGCAGTGATCTCGCCACCGGCTACCAGGTCTTCACCTTCGCCGTCGGCCAGTCGGAATTCCCACATACCACGCCCGGCTTCAACACCGGCCTTAGCATAGTGGCCTGCTTCGCTCTTGGTCACACGAGAGGAACGACGAGCACCCACAGTTACCTGAACCGCACGATAGCCATCGCTTTCAAGAGTTTTTAGCTGGGTAATGCGGTTGGGATCAACCTCGATTACCGTAACGGGCAGCGCCTGCCCATCTTCCGTAAAAATACGGGTCATACCGGCCTTACGACCGACAACACCAATTGCCATGTTTCACCTCTTAAGTGTACGGGGCTCTCACCCTCTATGGCCTTAAATGACAGTTACACTAGCAACCAACACACCCGTGTTAGCCGAGGCTTATCTGAACGTCTACACCTGCTGCCAGATCCAGTTTCATCAAAGCATCTACTGTCTTTTCCGTCGGCTCAACGATGTCGAGCAAACGCTTGTGTGTACGAATCTCATACTGATCGCGCGCGTCTTTGTTGACGTGCGGAGAAACCAGAATGGTGTACTTTTCCTTCCGCGTCGGCAGAGGGATAGGCCCACGCACTTGAGCGCCGGTCCGCTTAGCGGTATCGACAATCTCCTGCGTGGACTGGTCGATCAGGCGATAATCAAACGCCTTCAACCGGATTCGAATTTTTTGGCTTTGCATGATGCACCAAACTCCACTCGTAGCAGCTAACTGTTTAGCCGACCTTCAAAAAAGGAGCCGCATTGTATGCATAATACCCAACCGTGTCAACTGCCATGCAGATTGACCCGGCCAGGTAGAATGTGCGGCTTTAACAAAAAAGGGGCTGACACATCAGCCCCTTTTTCGGATCAGTCGAAGTGTTTACTCGATGATCTTTGAGACTACGCCGGCACCAACGGTACGGCCACCTTCGCGA
>NZ_JBBDSR010000100.1:0-565 GCF_040904845.1 Marinobacter sp.
AAGCGGGATCGAACCGCTGACCTCAACACTGCCAGTGTTGCGCTCTCCCAGCTGAGCTATGGCCCCTCAACGGCTGCGTATATTAAGGATCCACCCTATGGGCGTCAACCTTTAAGCTTCATTTTTTTAAGTTTTCTGAACATCCCTGTTCATTCCGTTCAGTTCTTCACCAAAGCGGTCATTCTGCGATCAATGCCGCGTATTCCTTTTCCACTCGTTTGGTTTCTTTCTTGGAAAAGCCACCCAAAATTTCCAGGGCGTGACGCAACCGTGAGCGGGTCATGTCCGGTCCGAGCAGCGCCATGGAATCCATCACCGACCACGAATTCGGCGTTCCGGCAATGGCCACGAAGATGGAGAACATGAAGTCGCCCATCTTCAGCTCCATGGCCTTGGCCAGGGTTTTGATGTCGGCGAAGATGTTGTCCTTGCTCCAGTGGCGTTGGGCTTCGAGCTTCCACAGGGTGAACTGCAGCACCCGCTTGATCTGGGCGTCTTCCAGCTTGTTGTGGGCGAAGTCTTCCGGCTTGAGGTTGAGCATGCCGGAGAACATGAACGCCGCCAT
>NZ_JBBDSR010000100.1:575-18432 GCF_040904845.1 Marinobacter sp.
GCGATTCTGACGAGTGGCGGCGACGCTCCCGGGATGAACGCCGCCATCGGTGCCACGTCGGAAAACACTTCCGCCCTGCCCTTGATGTGCGGAATCAGCGCGCGCAGTGCGTCTTCGTTGAACCACCAGTTGCGCATTTTCTCCACGAACTGGTCGTCGCTCAGATCCTCGCGCAGCCAAAGGCCGTTCAGCCAGCGCAGCTTTTCCACATCGAATACCGGACCACCCAGGGATACCCGCTGGATGTCGAAATTCTCGACCATTTCGTCCAGGGTGAACTTTTCCCGCTCATCGGGCATCGACCAGCCCATGCGGCCGAGGTAATTGGTCACCGCCTCCGGCAGGAAGCCCATGCGCTCGTAGAAATTGATGCTGGTGGGGTTCTTGCGTTTGGACAACTTGCTCTTGTCCGGGTTGCGCAGCAGCGGCAGGTGGCACAGTTCCGGCATGTCCCAGCCGAAGTACTGGTACAACAACTTGTGCTTGGGTGCCGAGTTGATCCACTCCTCGCCCCGCAGCACGTGGGTGATCTCCATCAGGTGATCGTCCACCACGTTGGCGAGATGGTATGTGGGCATGCCGTCGGATTTCAGCAGGATCTGGCAATCCACCTGGGACCAGTCAATCTCGATGGTGCCACGCAACATGTCACGGATCTCGCACACGCCCTCATCCGGCACTTTCATGCGGATGACATAGGGGTCGCCGGCCTCCAAGCGATGCTTCACTTCTTCCTCGGATAGCTCCAGATCGCCCTTGATGCCGGGGTTCAGGCCAGCCGCCTTGCGCTCTTCGCGGATCGCCTCCAGCTCTTCGGGGGTGCGGAAACAATAGAAGGCGTGGCCGGCGGTGACCAGATCCAGCGCATACTGTCGGTAGGAATCCTTGCGCTCGGACTGGCGATACGGGCCATGGGGGCCACCCACGTCAGGACCCTCATCCCATTCCAGGCCCAGCCAGCGCAAAGCGCCAAGGATATCCTGCTCAGACTCGGCCGTGCTGCGGGCCTGGTCGGTGTCTTCAATGCGCAAGATGAACTGGCCGCCGTGCTGACGGGCAAAACAAAGGTTAAACAGGGCCACGAAGGCGGTACCAACGTGTGGATCACCGGTGGGTGACGGAGCAATTCGGGTACGTACGGTCATGTAACGGTCCTGATAGATAAGTGGCCGACTGGAAAACCACGCATTATAACGGCCCAGCGCCGATTTCGCATGATTGCGGGGCGGCCCGTTCTTTAATCCGCGAACTGTTTGTTATATTATAACGTTTCAACCACATTTCAGAGCACGACATTACCATGCCGAATAAACCGCTTGCCAGCGCCGCTGCGCTGGGACTGGCTGCCATACTGAGCCCGCTGTCCGCCCTGGCTGCCACCAACGTCGTCACCTCCATCAAACCGGTGGAACTTCTGGTCAGAGCCGTCGCCCCGGCTGACGTGAACGTCACCAGCCTGGTACCCGCAGGTTCCAGCCCCCACAATTACACCATGCGTCCATCTCAGCGCCGGGCGCTGGAGAACTCCGACATCATCTTCTGGGTCGGCCCGGAAATGGAAACCTTCCTGTCCCGCCTGCTGAGCGGTGAAGAATTCAGTGAACGCGCGGTCTCGCTGCTGCATGGTGATGACGTGCCCGAAGCCACCGATACAGACGATCACCACGGTCACGAAGATGAAGGCCACGATGATCATGGCCACGACCATGGCGCGGGCGAAGATCCCCACATCTGGCTGGACCCGGTACTGGCACTGGATATGGCCAGGGATATTCACCAGGCACTGTCGCAACAGGATGGCGCCGACACCGAGACGCTGGACGCCAATCTGGCACGGTTCGAGAAAACACTGCGGGAAGCCGAGCAGGACATCCACCAACGCCTTGAGCCGCTGGCCAATATCAGCCTGTTTAGCTATCACGACGCCTTCACCCGCTATGCCGGCCATTTCAACCTGACGCTGGACGGCGTGCTGACCCTGAACCCGGAACTGTCCCCGGGTGCACGGCATATTGCCGAGGTGCAGGACAAATTGCGCGAAGCCAATCAGCCCTGCCTGCTGACCGAGCCCCAGTTCAACCGCCAGTGGTGGCGCTCCATCACCGATGGGCTGGATGTTACTTTCAGCACCTGGGACCCGCTGGCCACGGACATTGACTCTGACCGGAACGGCTACGTGAACTTCCTGCAGGGCATCGCCGACAACGCGCTGGCCTGCCTACCAGAGAATGCCCAGTAGCAACGGAATCGTTAGCATGGCCAGCAACGTCTGGCCACTGATGATGCCAGCCATCAGCGGCGCGTCACCCCCGAGCTGCCGCGCCAGAATGTAGGACGACGTGGCGGTGGGCAATGCTGCCAGCAGAATCGCCACCTGCACCATCATACCCTCCAGCCCCAGCAGCAACGCCAGCCCCGCGGTAATCAGCGGAAACGCCACCAGCTTGGCCAGGGACGACACCAGGAATGGCATCGACGCGCCCCGCAAGGCTTTCAGCTGAAGCCCCGCGCCCACCGTCATCAGCCCCAGGGGCAACGCCAGGTCACTTAACGGTGCCAGAATACCGGCGATCAGCGGGTTAAAGCCGATCTGAAAGTAACTCCAGATCACCCCAATGACCGATCCAACGATCAGCGGGTTGGTCACAATGGCTTTGAACACCGGTCGGAACCGCAGCGGGCCCTGGCCGGCTGCCACCGAAAACATCAGGATGCAGAGCAGGTTGAGCAGTGGCACCTTGATGGCCACGGCAATGGCGATCAGCGACAACCCCTCGTCACCCAGCAGCATGCCAGCCGACGCCAGGCCGACGTAGGAATTAAAACGGATACCGCCCTGAAAGACCGACGAGAACACCGGCCCGGGCCAGCGCCAGAGAAACTGCAACGCCGCCAGCACCAGCGTCATGACCAGTAGCATGGCCAGGATCAACAGCAGAATGTCGCCATAGGCGGAGGCGGGCAAGCGGGCCTGGCCCAGCTTATAGACCAGCATGGCGGGAAACAGCACGTAATAGGTAAAGCGCTCGGCCTGCGCCCAGAAGCCTTCACCCGGGAAGTTCCAGCGACGAAACAGGTGCCCCATTACAATCAGCGCAAACACAGGCACCAGCGCCTGAACCATCACCGGCATGTCGACTCTCTCCCGAACCCCACTCACACAGGGCCGAGAGAATAACAAAGTTAGCAGGCTAGCGTCTTGACCCGGTGTAGCCTATTTGCGCCACAGTCTTCTCAAAACACTGCGCGTGACCGATGCCGGTGCGGACTTGGCAATCGGCCACAAGGCCCGGAACTGCAACGAAATCGGGCGGTGCAAGCGCGGCTGCTCGATCTGTGCCCAGACCTGTGCCGCCACCACATCCGGTGTCAGATCGACCCCCAGCCGCTCAAACAGCTTCGAGCCCTGCTCGTTCTGTTGCACCATGCCGGTATTCACAAATGGCGGCATCAAGTCGCACACGCGGATACCATGGGGCTCCCATTCAATATCCAGCGCCTCTGTCATCGCCCGCACCGCGTGTTTGCTGGCAGAGTAGGATGCGAAATCCGGAATGCCATACGCGGCTGATGCCGAGCTCATATTCACCACCTGGGCGTTCGGTGTGGCCTTCAGATACGGAAATGCCGCGTGCAGTACCGTCATCAGACCGATCACATTCACCTCAACAATTGCGCGGTGAGCCGCCATGGGGATCTCCTCAAACGGCCCCACTTTCAGAATGCCGGCGTTATTGTGAAGCAAGCGCAGCTGGCCACCGGTGCGCTCGGCGAAATCCGCCAAACCCTGTTTAACCGACGCCTCATCCACCACGTCCATCACATGGGTGCTGCAGCGGCTCTCACCTAACTCTTTCTGCAACGCCGCCAACGCGGGCTCATCCCGGTCAGCCGCGCCGACAAACCAGCCTTTGGACGCGAACAGAAGCGCGGTTTCGCGGCCGATACCGGCGGCGGCACCGGTGATGAAGATGCATTCTTTCATGGACATTCCTTGTAGTTATTTTTCGGGAACTTCAATCAGCCGAGCAATAGCTGGTAAACCATCATCAACACCAGCACAATCTGTATCAGGAAGAACGTCGCCCGCAACAGGATCTGCACAAACGATGTACCACTGATGTGCACCAGACTCTGGGCAAGGCGCGCGTACAGAACATACGCTGCCAGAGCGTTTACCGCCTCCAGGCGATCCATCAGCCCGGCCACAACAACCACTGCCGCAAACACCGCAAAATTTTCAATGCAGTTCAGATGCGCTGCTTTGGCCCGCTGCAGGATGGGGGGATCAATCGGCTGTTTGTTGCGCTCCCAGCTGTCGATCGGCTTGGCACCAGTAAGTGCCTGGGGTACGCGGGGGAAAGCGTAAATCAGCGCCAGAATCAGCATCCATCCTGCGTATAACAACACAGCAGTGTAAGCGGTCATTCATTCGTCCTTATATTTTTGAGTTAATATCTCCCTGTCGTGTACAGCTGACCTCGTGGGAGACCTCCTGAAATCGGGATTTCTTGTCATCTGGCCCATAGAGTGCTGGTTAGCGTACTACACCCGTGAGATGTTTGGCGGACAATGCACTTGTCATTGGTGGCCAATGTTGCGTAATACCCCACAAGAATTTGCCTTGCCCACTTGGGCTCGGCTATTGCTTACCGCATAACCGGCCCTGGCACGCCAATGAAACCGTTTTCCTGATAGAATCGGTGCCCCAAAACACCCGTTCTGGCGGAAAAGAGTCGTACATGAGCACACACGCGCCTTCAGAAAATTTCGAGCACACCACGGAAAGCCCTGAAAGAATCGCACAAAACCCATCACGCCGGTTTTGCGTGGCCCCCATGATGGACTGGACTACCACCCACTATCGCTACCTGACGCGCCAGCTAAGCCGCCACACCTTGCTGTACACGGAAATGGTCACCACTGGCGCGCTGATTCACGGCGATACCGCCCGTTTTCTGCGTCATGACGAAGCTGAATACCCGCTGGCGTTGCAGCTCGGTGGCAGTGATGCCGGTGAGCTCGCCCATTGTGCCGGGCTGGCGCAGCAGTATGGCTTTGATGAGGTGAATCTGAACGTCGGTTGCCCCAGCGACCGGGTGCAGAATAACATGATCGGTGCCTGCCTGATGGGCCATCCGGACAAGGTAGCCGAAGGCGTGCGGGCGATGATTAACGCCACGGGCCTGCCGGTGACGGTGAAGCACCGCATCGGCATTGACGGCCGGGAATCCTGGGATGATCTGTGCGAGTTTGTCGAGAAAGTCGCCGAAGCCGGTTGCCGCACGTTCATCGTGCATGCTCGCATCGCGATCCTGGAGGGCCTGAGCCCTAAGGAAAACCGGGACATTCCACCGCTGAAATACGACTGGGTATACCGCTTGAAGGCAAAATATCCACAACTGGAAATCATCATAAACGGTGGTATCAAGACCTTCGACGAATGTCACCAGCATCTTCAGCACACCGATGGGGTGATGCTGGGCCGAGAGGCGTACCACAATCCATGGTTACTGGCGGGTGTAGATCCAGTGTTCTTCGGTGACAAAGCCCCGGTGGAAAGCCGCCACGATGCCCTGCGCTCGATACTTCCGTTCATCGGGAGCGAACTGGAGCGCGGCGTGTTCCTTACCCATATGTCACGTCACTTGCTTGGGCTCTTCCACGGTCAGCCGGGCGGCCGGCAGTTTCGCCGCCACATCAGCGAAAATGCCCACAAATCCGGGGCCGGGTTAGAGGTTATCGAAGACGCACTGGCAAAGGTTCGGGACCCTGCACAAGCGTTAACAGCCCCTGCCTGAACGGATCTATACGGTTTGTTGTCTTGTTCCTGTCAGACCAGCCCGTTATTGTAGGGAAAACAATCCAGGCAGGACGACAGGACCACAAATGACCAGCAAACTTGAGCAACTGAAAACCATGACCACGGTGGTGGCCGATACCGGCGACCTGAGTGCCATTGCCCAGTGGCGTCCTGAAGATGCCACCACCAACCCGTCGCTGCTGCTCAAGGCTGCCGCGTCAGAGGCCTATCGCCCGATGCTGGACAAAGCCGTCACCATGGCCAGCCAGCAAGGCGGCTCTGACACCGAACAACTGGCGCACGCCACGGACGCACTGGCGGTGCTGGCTGGCCGCGAGATTCTCGAGCTTATTCCCGGCGTGGTCTCCACCGAAGTGGATGCACGCCTGTCGTTTGATACTGACGCCACCCTGGCCCGTGCCCGCCGTCTGATCGAGCTTTATAACCAGCAAGGGGTCGACACCAGCCGGGTGCTGATCAAGATTGCGTCCACTTGGGAGGGCATTCAGGCGGCAAAGCAGCTGGAGAAAGAAGGCATTCATTGCAATCTGACCCTGCTATTCTCTTTCGTTCAGGCCGCTGCCTGCGCCGATGCTGGCGCGTTTCTGATTTCACCGTTCGTGGGTCGCATTCTGGACTGGCACCTGGCGAACAGCGGTCGTGACAGCTTTCCTGCGGCGGAAGACCCCGGGGTTCAATCGGTCTCCCGCATCTATAACTACTACAAGGCCAACGGTTACAACACCGTGGTAATGGGTGCCAGCTTCCGTAACCTGGGTGAAATCGAGATGCTGGCCGGCTGTGATCGCCTGACCATCAGCCCCAACCTTCTGCAGTCACTGAAAGACGACACCGCACCGCTGAAACGACAGCTGTCACCCGCGACCGCTTCCAGCCCAGACGGGTTCGGCGGCATGGACGAGCGCCTGTTCCGTTGGGAATCCAATGAAGACGCCATGGCGACCGAGAAGCTGGCGGATGGCATTCGCCGCTTCGCTGCCGACCAGATTGAACTGGAAAGCCGAGTCCGAAAGCTGGCGAACGTGGCGTGAAGGTCTTGTTTTAAAGGAGCATTTATCAAGTCATGATTGAACGTCTGAAGCAGTTATTTTCCCCTGCCGAGGAGTCCGGGGAAGCACCCGATCCACATTCACTGGCGGTGGCGGCCACCGCCCTGATGGTGCTGCTCTCCCGCGCTGATAACAACGAGGATGACCGTGAGCTGCAAACCATCGTGGATTGCGCGGTGGAGGCCCATGAAGTCAGCCGCGAAGAAGCGCAAGAGATTTTGCAGGATGCCCTCAGTCACGCAGACGGCGCTACGTCCCTCTACGAGTTCACCGAACAGATCAACGAGCAACTGGACCAGGCCACTAAACAGTCCTTGCTCGAGAGTATATGGCGAGTGGCCTTTGCCGATGGCCGCATCGACAAGTACGAGGAACACCTGATTCGCCGAATGGCCGATTTGCTGCATCTTAACCATCGCGAATACATGCAGGCCCGCTACCGTGCAGAAGCTGCGGACTGACGGTCAAAGGAGTCGATATGCTAGCCATTCTCCACCCCGATACGCCCCTGGACAGTGACGCCTACCGGCAGACCATGCACTTTCTGGAACACCTGCCTGGCGTCTCCGTGCGGATTCATGAAATCCAGGGTGCCAGCCAGCGGCTGACGGAGGTCTACCTGCTGGGCGACACCAAGTCTCTCGACAAGGAAGAGATAGAAGCGCTGCCGGCGGTGGAGCGGGCCATCCGCATCTCCGATGACTATCGCATTCTGGGCCGCCACCGGGACGACAATCGCCAAAGCGGCTTTACCTACAACGGTGTGGAATTCAATCAGTCCAACCTGAACATCTTCGCCGGCCTGTGCGCCGTCGATGTGCCTGAACATGTGGACATGATGATGCAGGCGCTTGAGGACCATGGCGAGGCCTGCACCCGCATGGGTGCCTATAAGCCCCGCACCAACCCCTACTCCTTTCAGGGCCATGGCAAAGGGTGCCTGCCGTGGGTCTTCGAGAAGGCTGGCAAGCACGGTATCAAGGTGGTCGCCATGGAGATCACCCATGAAAGCCACATCGAGGAGATCGATACCTGCCTGGAGAAGCTCGGCCGCCCCACCGGCGTGATGTTGCAGGTCGGTACCCGCAACACCCAGAATTTTGAATTGCTCAAGGCCATTGGCCGCCAGAGCACCTACCCGGTGCTGCTCAAACGCGGTTTCGGTATCACCCTGAACGAATCGCTGAATGCCGCGGAATATCTCGCCAGCGAAGGCAACGCCAACGTCATATTCTGCCTGCGGGGCATGAAAACCGAAGCCGGACAGCCGCACCGCAACATGGTGGATTTCGCCCATGTACCTGCGGTCAAGCGCCTGACGCGGATGCCGGTGTGTGTTGACCCATCCCATTCCGTCGGTAGCCGGGAAAAGTCGCCTGACGGCATTCTCGATGTCATGCACGCCACGGCTCAGGGTGTCATTGCCGGGGCCAACATGGTGTTGGTGGACTTCCACCCGAAGCCCGAGAAAGCCCTTGTAGACGGCCCTCAGGCGCTGCTGATGAACGAACTGCCGGCGTACCTGGAGGATATTCGCCTGTGTCACGATACCTGGAAAAAACGCCAGGCCATTTACCAACGTTTAAAGGAATCCGCATCAGAATGATTGTCTACGGACACCGGGGGGCCAAGGGAGAAGCCCCCGAAAATACGCTGGCCGGTTTTACCCACGCCTACCGCCACGGCATCCGTCACTTTGAACTGGACCTGGTGCTGTCCAAAGACGGCAAGCCCGTGATCATCCACGATTTGACCGTTGATCGCACCACCGGGCAGAAAGGCGCTGTCTCACACTATACAGTCGAAGAGTTATCAGCCATGGACGCCCGCAAGGGCACAACCTCCTGGCCGCGCAAAGTAGGCGTGCCGTCACTGGAAAACCTGCTGGAGTCGTTTCCGGATCTTGAGCACCTGCAACTGGAGGTGAAGAAGGATAGCCGCCAGCGCCTGAATATTCTGTGCAACCGCCTGACCGAGGTGATACAACGGCGCGACCTGTATCAACAGGTGGCGGTAACGTCTTCTGATGTCTGGTTTTTGCAACAAATCCGTCGACGAGACAAGCACATCCGCATCGGGCTTGTAGCTGAGCGCAAATTCCCACGGCCGGTGAATCTCGCTGCCCGCCTGCATTGTGACTACTTGTGCATCAACTGGAAGATGTCCACCAAAGCGATCGTTGATGATGCCCACCGGCGCGGAATGCACGTCTCCGCCTGGACGGTGAACCGCATTCACGACATGCTGGCACTGGAGCAACAAGGGGTCGACAGCATCATTTCCGATTACCCCACCAGCACCCGCATGTATTTCGAAAACCGCGCCAACTCCGTGCTCTCACTGACACGCGGCGAAACGGTCGAGCATACTGACACGCCCTCTGCGCTTTCTGCTGGTTGACTCCACGGGCACAAAAAAACGGGTTGTGGACGCTGCCCACAACCCGTTTTTTATACGGCGATGCCTCAGAAGATTCGATTGAGGCCGTTTAGCGCTGCCACCCGGTAGGCTTCCGCCATGGTCGGGTAATTGAACGTGGTGTTGATAAAATAGTTCAGTGAATTGGCCTCGCCCTGCTGGTTCATGATGGCCTGGCCGATGTGAACAATTTCGGCCGCCTGGTCACCAAAGCAGTGAATCCCCATTATTTCCCGCGTTTCACGGTGGAACAGAATCTTCAGCATGCCGACGGCATCACCGGTAATCTGCGCGCGCGCCAGATCTTTGAAGAATGCCTGCCCCACTTCGTAAGGTACTTTAGCCTCAGTGAGCTCACGCTCGGTTTTACCGACGGAGCTGATCTCGGGAATGGTGTAGATGCCAGTCGGAACATCCGACACGTATCTGAAGTAGTCGTCTTTGACGATATCAGACGACGCGGAGCGACCCTGATCGTAGGCGGCGCTGGCCAGGCTTGGCCAACCAATCACATCACCAGCGGCGTAGATGTGCTCCACCTCGGTTCGGTAATGTTCGTCTACCGCCAACTGGCCCCGACCATTGGGTACCAAGCCAACGTTTTCCAGACCAAGCTTCTCGGTGTTGCCACTGCGGCCGTTACACCACAGGAACGCATCCGCGCGGATTTTCTTGCCGGATTTGAGCGACAGCACCACGCCGTGGTCGTCGCCATCCACCGATTCGTATTCCTCATGGTGACGAACCAGCACCCCGTTATTGCGCAGATGGTAACTCAACGCGTCTGAAATCTCGTCATCCAGGAAGCTCAGCAACCGGCTGCCGGGGTTAATCAGGTCCACCTTAACGCCGAGGCCCGCGAAAATAGAGGCGTACTCAGAGCCGATAACGCCAGCGCCATAAATAATCAGAGTGCGTGGCGTGTGGGACAGGTTCAGAATGGAGTCGGAGTTGTAAATCCGGTGGTGCCTGAAATCCACATCGGGCGGGAGATACGGCCTGGAGCCGGTGGCGATGATAACCTGTTTGAAATGCAGGGTTTCAGAAGACTTTGCGCCGCGGACTTCAATTCGGTTCGCATCCAGAAAATAGGCACGGCCGTTGATCAGTTCCACGCGATTACGGGCGTAAAACTGGGTACGGAGCTTCACCTGCTTGCCAATCACTTTCTGGGCGTTTTGCAGTACCCGCGGGAACGAAAACCAGCGCGGCTCGCCAATATCCCGGAACATCTGATTGGTGTTGAAGGTAATAATCTGTTTGACCGAGTGCCGCAACGCTTTGGAGGGAATGGTCCCCCAATGGGTGCAGTTGCCGCCAACAGTGGGTTTATCTTCGATGATCGCGACACGTTTACCGTGTTTCGTCGCATTCATCGCTGCGCCTTCTCCGGAAGGACCAGCGCCGATAACGACGACGTCGTAGTGATGTTCTGCCATGCGTGCAGTGACTCCTTAAGTACGTCGTAAAATGTAATTTACTGTCTGGTAGCGTCGTAACCCAACTCATCCGCCGCTTTTGCGTCGCTGGCGACTCGCTCGGTTTCTTCTTCACATTTTTGGGTATTACCGCCACAGATATCGCAGGACTGGCTGATTCCCAGAGCTCCGATACCGCCGCAGGTGCCGCTGATCGGCTTGCGGCCGAAAATAACACCTACGGCCATAGCGGCGACCAGAACAGATACAATCAATAAAACCAGAAGAAAGGTACCCATAAAGGCCTCCCCTTTACTGTGTCAGGTACGATGTGAATGCGGGGGTATTATGCACTTCAAACCCGTCTTCACCCCGTACGATAAAATACGCGGCAATGTTTTCGCGTGTGGCCAGTGCCTGGGCTCGCTCATACCCCATCACATTGAAACCCGTCGCCAGCGCGTCTGCCAACATTGCACTCTCTGTAATGACGGTAACCGATGCCAGGTTATGGTTAATCGGTTGGCCATCTTCAGGGTCAATGGTATGAGAATAACGACGTCCATTCGATTCGTAATAGTTCCGATAGTCTCCAGAAGTTGCCATCGAGTGCTGATCCAGCGCCACCACGCGGTTTATCTGGCGACGTTCTGAAACCGGTTGCTCAATGGCCAGCCGCCAGGCACTGCCATCGGGTTTACGACCGTTAACCCGAACCTCACCGCCGATTTCCACCAGGTAGGCCTCCACACCGGCTTGTTCAAGAAAGCGCCCCACCGCATCCACAGCGTAGCCCTTGGCGATGGCTGAGAGATCGATGTATTGCGGGCCACTTGCTCTGATAGCCGGAGGGTCGGATCTCACCTCGAGCTTTTCATAACCGGTAGACTCAAGCCTGGCGGCCAGCTCCCCGTCGTCGGGCACTTTGTCTGGCCGGGCTTCAGGGCCAAACCCCCAAAGATTGACCACAGGGCCGATGGTCACGTCGAAGGCACCGTCGGTCAGGCGGGACACTCGCAATGCAGTGGCAAGTACCTCGGCAAGCGGGGCCGAAATGTCAGCCCATTCGGACTGATCTTTTCGGTGGTTGAGCATCGACAGTTCGGAGTCGTCTTTCCACGTGGACATAGAGGCATCGATTTTGTTCAATTCCTTCTCTATGCCTTCTGACAGAGTTTGGAGCTCTTCCTCATCCCCGGTCAATACCACATTGATATGATATTCAGTGCCGAACACCGGCCCGGCAATCTCCCAGATTTCTTTTTCGTCCCCAAACGAACAACCCGCCAGCGCAACTACGGCCAGCGTCAACACGACGCTGGCCAAAGCTACCCTGACGGGTCGAAACATACCGGATGTCATGTGAGTTATTTACCCTCCAAAGTCATCCAGCATGATGTTTTCGTCCTCTACCCCAAGATCCTTCAGCATCTTGATGACGGACGCGTTCATGATTGGGGGTCCACACATGTAGTACTCGCAGTCTTCAGGGGCCGGATGGTCCTTGAGGTACTGATCGTACAGCACATTATGGATAAAGCCGGTCGGGCCCTTCCAGTTGTCATCAGGCAGCGCATCAGACAGTGCCACATGCCACTCGAAGTTCTCATTTTCTTCAGCCAGCCCATCGAAATCTTCCACGTAGAACATCTCGCGGACACTTCGTGCGCCGTACCAGAAGCTGATTTTACGCTTCGAGTTCAGACGTTTGAGCTGGTCAAAAATATGAGACCGCATCGGTGCCATACCCGCACCACCGCCGATGAATATCATCTCAGCATCGGTCTTCTTGGCGAAGAACTCACCAAATGGCCCCATCACGGTCGTCTTGTCGCCGGGCTTCAGATCGAACACATAGCTGGACATGATGCCCGGTAGATGATCCGTGCCCGGAGGCGGCGTGGCGATCCGGATGTTGAACTTGAGAACACCCTTCTCTTCCGGATAGTTCGCCATGGAATAGGCGCGGATCGTCTCTTCCTTGTTGATCGCTTTGAAACGCCAGATGTCATGCTTGTCCCAGTCTTCGTGGAACTCTTCCTCGATCACGAAATTCTTGAAATCGATCTCGTAGGGAGCGCATTCCAACTGGACATAGCCACCAGCGCGGAAGTCCACTTCCTCGCCCTCAGGCAGTTTCAGCACCAGTTCCTTGATGAAGGTGGCAACGTTGTGGTTTGAGACCACCTCACACTCCCACTTTTTCACACCGAAGAACTCTTCCGGTACTTCAACCTTCATATCCTGTTTAACAGGAACCTGACAGGAAAGGCGCCAGCCTTCTTTTTCTTCACGGTTGGTGAAGTGCGTCTTCTCCGTTGGCAGCATGGCACCGCCGCCGTCAAAGACTTTGCACTTACACTGAGCGCAGGTACCGCCGCCGCCGCAGGCGGAGGACAGGAAAATACCATTACCTGCCAGAGTTCCCAGGAGCTTGCCGCCAGCTTCGGTAGTCAGCGTGTGCTCTGGGTCATCGTTGATTTCGATGGTCACATCACCGGTGCTTACCAGCTTTGAACGGGCTGCGAGGATAATCGCAACCAGCGCCAGTACGATAACGGTGAACATGACCACGCCAAGAATAATTTCAGTACTCATGGTCTCGCCTTTTCGTTAAACCGAATCACCGGGTTGATTACAGTGAAATCCCTGAGAACGACATGAAGCCAAGGGACATCAGACCAACAGTAATGAAGGTGATACCCAGGCCACGAAGTCCTGCTGGTACATCGCTGTACTTCAGTTTCTCGCGGATGCCTGCCAGGGCGATGATCGCCAGCGCCCAGCCCACACCGGCCCCGAAGCCGTACACCACACTCTCGCCAAAGGTGTAGTCCCGCTCAACCATGAACAGTGACGCACCCAGAATGGCGCAGTTCACCGTGATCAACGGCAAAAACACACCCAGCGCGGCGTAGAGCGCGGGAATGTACTTATCCAGAACCATTTCCATGATCTGAACAATCGCAGCGATAACACCGATGTACGTCAGCAGCCCGAGAAAGCTCAGGTCAACGTTAGAGAGGCCCGCCCATTCGAGCGCCCCTTCACGAAGGATGCTGTTGTACAACAGGTTATTCACAGGAACGGTTATGGTGAGCACCACAATCACGGCAATCCCGAGACCGACAGCGGCCTCGATCTTCTTGGAGATCGCCAGGAACGTGCACATACCCAGGAAGAAGGCCAGGGCCATATTCTCAACGAAAATGGCCTTCAAAATCAGACTGATATAATGTTCCATCAGAAGGCCTCCTTGGCGGTGTGACGCGACATCTTGAATTCAGGTTCTTCTACCTGTTCCGGCTTCCAGGTGCGCAAACCCCAGATCGCCAGACCAATGATGAAGAAGGCACTCGGTGGCAAAAGCAGCAAGCCGTTTGGCACATACCAGCCACCTTCATTGACCACCGGCATCAGGGATACACCGAACAGTGATCCTGCGCCCAACAGTTCGCGGAAGAACGCGACGAAAATCAGCAGAACGGAATACCCCAGACCGTTACCGATCCCGTCCAGGAAGCTCAGCCACGGGCCATTCTTCATAGCGAAGCCTTCGGCGCGGCCCATGACGATGCAGTTGGTAATGATCAGGCCTACAAACACCGAGAGCTGCTTGGAGATCTCATAGGCAAAAGCCTTGAGCAACTGATCCACCACGATGACCAAGGACGCGATGATCGTCATCTGTACGATGATGCGGATGCTGCCCGGAATCTGGGTACGCACCAGCGACACCGCCAGGTTGGCGCACGCTGTAACGGAAATAACCGCCATGCACATTACCAGAGTAACGTTCATGCTGGTCGTCACCGCCAGCGCGGAACAGATCCCGAGGATCTGCAGCGCAATCGGGTTGTTACTGAATATCGGTTCGAAGAGAACCTGTTTGGCTGAAGCGTCTGCCATGATCAGACCTCCCCTTCGCGAAGTTTTTTGAGGAACGGTGCATAACCACGATCACTCATCCAGTAGTTGACCAGCTGTTCCACACCGCGGCTTGTCAGAGTGGCTCCAGAGAGTGCGTCAACCTTGTGCTCTTTGTCAGCAGCACCGGAGCTCACGCCCCCCTTGACCAGACGAATCTGAGGCTCTTCCAGGTCATCGCCATAGACTTCCTTACCGACCCACTGACTCTTCCAGCGGGGGTTGTCCACTTCGCCACCCAGGCCAGGTGTTTCAGCGTGATCGTAGAAGCCAAGGCCTTCTATGGTGTTGGCATTGCCTTCCAGGGACACAAAACCATACAGCGTCGACCACAGACCGTAGCCGTGGACCGGCAGCACCACCCTCACCAGTTCATCGTCCTGGGTGAGCGTATAGATCTTCGCGACGTTTGGACGGCGCTTGATACCGGCTTTGTCTTCATTCCCCGGGATGTTGGTGGACATTGCCGGGTCCGATGCAGCGCGGTACATATCGTACTTCATCGGATCCTCAACGTTTACAACAGACGGCTCAACGTAATCGCCGCTGTCCAGGTCCAGCAGGCGCACATCGAAGCGGGCGAACTCCTCCTCGATTTCATCGGCGCTGGAACCTGCCTTCAACATGCCGGCCGCAGCCAGGATATTGGTTTTGATGTCCAGATTCTGATTCTTCACCTGGGCAGGCCTGAGCGACACCGCCGCAGTGGAGACAACCACCGAGAAAGCAATACTCAGCACCAGGGCAACAATCAGCGTTCTGGAGACGGTTTCTTTAGCTTTAGCCACGAGCGAGCCTCCTTTTGATGTTGGCCTGAACCACGTAGTGATCCATCAGCGGCGCAAAGAGATTGGCAAACAGAATCGCCAGCATGATGCCTTCCGGGAACGCCGGGTTGACGACACGGATCAGCACTGTCATGACGCCGACCAGGATGCCGAAGCACCAGCGGCCAGTGTTGGTCATGGCTGCGGATACCGGGTCGGTGGCCATGAACATCATGCCGAAGGCAAAACCACCCATTACCAGATGCCAGTGCGCTGGCACATCAAACATCGGGTTGGTGTCAGAGCCAACGATGTTCAGTAGCAGCGACATCGCAATCATGCCGATGAGTACGCCGCCAACGATTCGGTAGGAGGCGATTTTCATCATTAATAGTATGAAACCGCCAATGAGCACCGCCAGCGTGGAGGTTTCACCCATAGAGCCCTGAATGGTGCCCATGAATGCAGACATCCAGCCAATCTGATCCTGCAGTGCATCCACGCCACCGCTGGCTGCCCAGCTCAGCGCCGTAGCACCACTGAAGCCATCGATAGCCGTCCAGACCGTGTCACCAGAAATCTGGGCCGGGTACGCAAAGTACAGGAACGCACGGCCGGTCAGTGCCGGGTTGAGGAAGTTCTTGCCGGTACCTCCGAACACTTCCTTGCCGATCACCACACCGAAGGTAATACCCAGAGCCACCTGCCACAGGGGAATGGTGGGCGGGCAGATCAGCGCGAATAGCACGGAGGTAACGAAGAAGCCTTCGTTGACTTCGTGGCGGCGCACCGTCGCAAACAGCACTTCCCAGAAACCACCCACCACAAAGGTGACGAAGTAAATGGGCACGAAGTACGCCATGCCGTATACGAAGTTGTCCCAGAGGCCAGCGCCGGCACCGGTCACCGCAAGCGCCTGGATAAAGACCGTCCGCAGACCGCCATCGCCAATCAGTGCGTCCGGATTCTCGGCCAGGAAGCTGTTGGCCTGGAAGCCGATGTTCCACATACCGAAGAACATGGCCGGGAAGGTACACATCCACACGGTGATCATGATGCGCTTGAGATCCACGCCGTCACGAACGTGAGCCGTGGTGGACGTTACCTTGCCAGGCGTGTAGAAAATGGTATCGACGGCCTCGTACAGCGCATACCAGCGCTCGTACTTGCCACCTTTTTCGAAGTGGTGCTCGATGCCATCGAGAAACTGTCGGATTGCCATCGTATTAGCCCTCGATCTCGATTCGGGTCAGGTTCTCGCGGAGAATCGGACCGTATTCGTATTTACCCGGGCACACGAAGGTGCACAGCGCCAGATCTTCTTCGTCCAGTTCCAACGCACCCAGCTTTTGTGCCGTTTCGGTGTCACCGACGATCAGCGAGCGGAGCAGCTGTGTCGGCAGAATATCCAGGGGCATGATCTGTTCATACGCACCCACCGGGACCATGGCACGTTCACTGCCGTTGGTGGTGGTGGTGAAATTGAACAGTTTGCTGCCCGCCAGTTTCGCCAGGTAGATATTCAGTACCGAAAAGCGGTTGGACCCAGGCGACAGCCAGCCCAGAAACTCGCGCTTGGTGCCTTCTTCGAGCAATGAAATCTGATTGGCAAAGCGCCCAAGGTACGCACAGGGACCGTCAGCACGACGACCACCGAACACCGAACCGGAAATCATCCGCACGTCACAGTCTGTTGCAGCTTCATCTTTCAACAGCTCATTCAGATTAGCGCCAACACGGGTGCGAACCAGACGAGGCTTCAGCGCTTTCGGGCCACCAATGGCCACCACGCGTTCAGTCGGCAGTTCACCGGTTTCGAACAGTTTGGCAATATCGATAACGTCCTGGTAGCCGATGGACCACACCACCTTGTTGCCGGCAATCGGATCAAGGTAATGGATGTGGGTGCCAACGTTGCCAGCGGGATGAACGCCATCAAACTGGTGCACTTCAATGTCGTCGGCCTTCGGAACCGGTACGTCAGACCCTGGCTTACCGGCAACAAAGACTTTACCGGTGGTCAGCTTACTCAGAATCTTAAGGCCGGTTTCGAACGCGGCACCGTTTTCACGAATGATAACGGTCGGGTCAGCAGCCAGGGGGTTGGTATCCATGACGGACACAAATATGGAGTGAGGCGCGGAGTCGATGGCCGGCACCTTGCTGTAGGGGCGCGTTCTCAGCGTTGTCCACAAGCCCGACTCAATCAGGTTATCGATCACTTGCTGGCGCTCAAGGCCGGCAAGATCTGCCTCGTTAAAGCGCGCAAAGGTTTCCGCCTCGTCGCCATCAATTTCGACAACAACCGACTGGAAAACACGACGTTCACCACGGTTGATTTCTTTCACTACACCGGCGGCCGGTGAGGTATAACGAACGCCTTCGGTCTTCTTATCCGTGAACAGCAGCGTACCGCGCTTGACACGGTCTCCCTCTTTCACAGCCATCGTCGGC
>NZ_JBBDSR010000101.1:0-18397 GCF_040904845.1 Marinobacter sp.
CCGCAATCTCCTCGGGCAGGTCGCCACCAAGCTCGCGGAGGCGGGCTATCACATCGTTCACCAGCACTTCCGGGGCGGAAGCACCGGCGGTGACGCCGACGGATTGTTTGCCATCCAGCCATTGCGGTTCAATCTGGGCGGCTTCATCGATCAGGTAGGCGGGAGTGCCCATGCGCTCGGCCAGTTCGCGCAAGCGGTTGGAGTTGGAGCTGTTGGGGGAGCCAACCACCAGCATCAGGTCACAGTCACCAGCCAGTTGCTTGACGGCGTCTTGACGATTCTGGGTGGCGTAGCAGATGTCATCTTTACGTGGCCCCTCAATTTGGGGGAACTTTGCCCGCAAGGCGTCGATGACCCGAGCGGTGTCATCCATGGACAAGGTGGTCTGGGTGACATAGCAAAGCTTCGCGGGGTCATCCACGTTCAGGCTGCCGACGTCGGCCTCGTTTTCCACCAGATAGATGTCGCCGCCGTTGCTGTGATCGTACTGCCCCATGGTCCCTTCCACTTCCGGGTGGCCATGGTGACCGATCAGAATGCACTCGCGGCCTTCGCGGCTGTAGCGCATCACTTCCATGTGGACTTTGGTGACCAGCGGGCAGGTGGCATCAAACACCTTCAGGCCGCGGCGGGCGGCTTCGTTTTGCACCGCCTGGGACACACCGTGGGCACTGAAGATCACCAGGGTGTCGTCCGGCACTTCATGCAACTCATCCACGAACACCGCGCCGCGATCACGCAAGTGGTCCACCACAAATTTGTTGTGGACCACCTCATGGCGGACGTAAATGGGCGCACCAAATACATCCAGTGCCCGATTTACAATTTCGATGGCACGGTCAACGCCGGCACAAAAGCCGCGGGGATTGGCGAGTCGGATCTGCATGTCAGCCTGCTGCTCTGGTTAGTGGGCCGGGCCAACCGGCTCCACGTCAATGATTTCCACCTCAAAGGTGAGTGTACGCCCTGCCAGCGGATGGTTGAAGTCTACTTCGACTTCATCACCTTCAACGCGGCTCACCATGCCAGGCAACTCTTGTTGGCGGGCATCGGCAAACGAAATCATCACCCCCGCCTCAAGCACCATGTCCGCACTGAATTCGTGACGCTTGAACACCTGGACGTTGTTGGGGTTGTGCTGCCCAAACCCTTTTTCCGGTGGAACCTGCACCGATTTGCTCTCGCCGGCGGTCATGCCCATCAGATAGGCCTCAAAATTTTCTGGCAGATTTTCGTCGCCTATTTCCAGCGTGGCAGGGGTTTTATCGAAGGTGGAGTCCACCACCTCGCCATCTTCAAATTTCAGGGCAAAATTCAGGGTAACGCGGGTGCCCTTGTCGATCGGTAGGTCTTTCATGGTTGTGGATCGCTCCCTTCCGCCGCCGCACCAGGGGGCTTGCGGAACATGTCGAGAATCATCATGCCGGCACCGATGGTAATGGCGGTGTCGGCCAGGTTGAAGGCGGGGAAATGCCAGTCGTTCCAGTAAAAATGCAGAAAATCGACCACATAACCGTGCACGATCCGGTCATACACGTTGCCGATTGCACCGCCCAGAATGAGTGCGATAGCAATCGCCGTCCAGGTTTCCTGAAGCTTGAGGGTTTTCAGCCAGATCACCAGGGCCACGCTCACGCCGATGGCCAGCACCACGAAAAACCAGCGTTGCCAGCCGGCGGCACCCGCCAGAAAGCTGAACGCCGCGCCGGTGTTGTGCAGCAACGTCAGGTTGAAGCTGGGCATCACCGGCACCGGGTTGGCGTAGGTCAGCATGGCGGTGGCCATGGCTTTGGTCCCCAGATCGAGGGCAATGACCAGCACCGCCAGCCACAGCCACTTCAGTTTGGAGCCGGTGCGTTCGTCCGTCATAACCGCATCCATCAGGCGAACGAACGGGCTTCGCCCGGCCCTTCGAGGTTGGTGACGCAGCGGCCGCACAGGTCTGGGTATGACCCATGTTGGCCGACATCCTCGCGATGGTGCCAGCAACGTTCGCATTTGGCATGAGTCGCCGGCGTTACTGTCACCCGCAAACCTTCGTGCGAGGTAAGCTCCGCATCCCCGGCTTCAGAAAACGGCTGAACCGTCGCCTCTGACGTGATCAACACGAACCTCAGCTCCTCACCCAGGTGTTTCAGGTCGGCAGCCAGATCGCCTTCGCAATAGAGTGTGACTTCAGCGCTCAATGAGCCTTTGATTTCGCCCCGCGCTCGCGCCTCTTCCAGGCGCTTGTTGACTGCTTCTTTGACGCGGTAGATCTCACTCCAGTATTCCCGGCCCAGCTCGTCGCTCTCCGGCAAAGCCGTCAGCCCTTCGTACCAGGTCTCGTAAAATACGGTTTCACCGCGCTTGCCCGGCAGGGTCTGCCAGATTTCGTCGGCCGTAAAGCTCAAAATCGGCGCAATCCAGCGCACCAAGGCTTCCGCGACGTGATAGAGCGCCGTCTGACACGAACGCCGCTCCAGGCTGTCAGCCTGAGTGGTGTACTGGCGGTCCTTGATAATGTCGAGATAGAAGCCGCCCAGCGTCGCCTCACAGAAGTTATAAACCTTCTGGTAAATCCGCAGGAAGGCGTAGTTCTGGTAGTCCTCATCGAGCTCATTCTGCAACTGCAGAGCGCGGTCCACCATCCAACGGTCCAGGGCAATCATGTCGTCCGGTGCCACCGTGTGCTGCTCCGGATCAAAACCTGACAGGTTGCTCAACAGGAAGCGGGCGGTGTTACGGATACGGCGGTAGCCGTCTGCCGTCTGGCGCAAGATGTCCTTGGACACCGTCATCTCGCCACTGTAATCGGTCGCAGCCACCCACAGGCGCAGAATGTCGGCACCCAGCTCGTTCATGACTTCCTGTGGCGCGATCACGTTGCCCATGGACTTGGACATCTTGAGGCCTTTGCCATCCACCGTGAAACCGTGGGTGAGCACCTGCTTGTAGGGCGCTACGCCGTTCATGGCGATGGACGTTTTCAGGGAAGACTGGAACCAGCCACGATGCTGATCCGAGCCTTCCAGGTACATATCCGCCGGGAACTGGCCCAGCTCCGTGCGGGGGCGAAGCACAGAGTCATGGGTGACGCCGGAATCAAACCAGACATCCAACGTGTCCGTGACCTTTTCATACTGGTCAGCGTCGCTGCCCAGCAGTTCCGCAGGGTCGATGTCGTACCAGGCATCAATGCCGCCCTTCTCAATTTCCCGGGCCACGGCTTCAATCAGGTTCTGAGTGTCCGGATGCAGCTCCTGGGTTTCCTTGTGGATAAACAGGGTGATCGGTACGCCCCAGGTACGCTGACGGGAGATACACCAGTCCGGTGACTGTTTGAACATCGCCTCAATACGGTTCTGCCCCCAGGCCGGAACCCAACGTACGCCCTTGATGGCTTCCAGAGCGTCGTTGCGGAGATTTTCCTTCTCCATGCTGATAAACCACTGCGGTGTGGCACGATAGATCAACGGCGTTTTGGTGCGCCAGCAATGGGGATAGCTGTGGCGGAATTTCTCCGCCCGAACCAGCTTGCCTTCACGCTCCAGTGCCGAACAGACGGGGTCATCAGCCTTGTACACGTGAATTCCTGCGAACTCGCCGGCAGCCTGAGTGTAGGTGCCATCCGCCTTCACCAGGCTGATGGTGCCGATGCCGTTGGCCTTGCCCACTTCAAAGTCTTCCATGCCGTGATCGGGGGCGGTATGGACCACACCGGTACCCGCGTCGGTAGACACATGATCGCCCAGGATGAGCGGAACCTGCTTATCAAACACAGGGTGCTGGAGAACCAGATTTTCAAGCGCGGCACCGGTGGATCTGGCCAGTACTTCGAAGCTGTCAACGCCCCAACGAGACAGGATCCCCTCCACCATTTCCGCCGCCACGATCACACGCTCCGGACCGTTGCCCGCGTCGACTTCAACCAACGCATAGTCAAGCTCGGGGTGAACGCACACAGCCTGGTTGGCAGGAATGGTCCAGGGCGTAGTGGTCCAGATCACCACCGACACCTCACCCTGGCCCTTGTCGGTACCGAACAGGTCGAGCACCCGGGCCTGATCCGCCACGGTGAAACGCACGTCAATCTGCACCGAGGTCTTGTCCTGATACTCCACCTCGGCTTCCGCCAATGCGGACTGACCGACCACGCTCCAGTAAACCGGCTTGAAACCGCGAACCAGATGGCCCTTGGCGACGATCTTGCCGAGGGCGCGAACGATGTCGGCTTCCACTGTCGGGTCCATTGTCAGATAGGGTTTGTCCCACTGCCCCATGACCCCCAGACGGATAAAGTCTGCTTTCTGGCCGGCAATCTGCTTGGTGGCGTAGTCACGACAGGCCTGGCGGAAGGTTTTGTAATCCACCTTCACACCGGCTTTGCCAATTTCCTGCTCGACCTTGTGCTCAATAGGCAGACCATGGCAGTCCCAACCCGGCACATAGGGCGCGTCGTAGCCCATAAAGCTGCGGGATTTGACGATCATGTCTTTCAGAATCTTGTTGACCGCGTGACCAATGTGAATGCTGCCGTTGGCGTAAGGAGGGCCATCGTGGAGGATGAACTTTTCCCGCCCTTCGCGCTGCTTGCGCAAATTGCCGTAGACATCCAGATCCTGCCAGCGCTTGAGCATGTCCGGCTCGCGCTTGGCCAGGTTGCCGCGCATGGGAAAGGCGGTTTCAGGCAGATTCAGAGTGTGCTTATAGTCGCTCATGGTCTGTGTGCGTACTCTTTCGGTCAGTGATCATCAATGTATAAGGGTAAGAGGCTGCCCGCGCCGCTCACAGGCTGGCAGCAGCAGAACCATTCTCGGTAATCCACGCCCTGGCGCTGTTAAAATCCCGGGCAATTTGCGCCTTTAGCTCGTCCACGGAGGAGAATTTGATTTCTTCCCGCACACCGTGACGAAACACCACGTCCAACGCCTGGCCATAAAGTGTGCCAGCAAAGTCAAACAGGTGCACTTCAAGAGACGGTTGTTTGCCGTCTACTGTTGGCCGAACGCCAATATTCGCAACGCCATCATGCACCGTGCCATCCGGCAGCGTAGCGCTGACCACGAAAACCCCCTGCAACGCAGGCATCTGTCGCAGGCGTAGGTTCGCCGTCGGGGCACCGATTTCCCGGCCGAGCTGGCGGCCGTAAACCACCCGGCCACGAATTCGGTAAGGGTGGCCCAACAGCTTCTCAGCGTCCCCCAGTCGGTTCACACTCAACAGGTCCCGGATGCGGGTACTGCTCACCCGCTCATTGCTTACCGTGACAGTGAGGGTGTTTTCGACGGTGAAGCCCCTGGCGGCCCCAACCTGCTCCAGGAGCGCAAAATCACCAGCCCGATCACAGCCGAAGCGAAAATCGTCGCCCACCACCAGATGGCGAACCGCCAGGCCGTTAATCAGCACGTCTTCGATGAACCCCATGCCCGAATAACTGCGAAACCGCTCGTTGAAACGAAGGCACAAAACCATGTCGATGCCTTCGGCCTGCAGGGTTTCGAATTTCTGCCGAAAGGCCATCAACCGGGGGGGTGCTTCCTTACCCTGAAAAAATTCCCGGGGCTGGGGCTCAAACACCATCACCACGGAGGGAACGTTCAGTGCGCGAGCCTTTTCCTTGACCTGATCAAGGATGGTTTTGTGGCCCAGATGTACGCCGTCAAAATTACCAATGGTCGCAACGCAGCCATCGGCCAGAGGCGAGGCCTCTTGCCGGGACAACGTTTTCAGGTTGGTCAGCCCCCGGATCAGACGCATGAAATGCGAACCTTCAATTACCAGTGTTGCGTTCAGCGGCCCCTTGCGGGAATCGCTGGCGAGAAAGCGCGCGATTATAACCTACCTGTGCCGGAAATGTCTTACCCGTACCCCCGCCAGCGCAAGCACAACGAAGTACACACCGACACCCGCACCCACCAGAATACCCATGTCCAGGGCCCTCTGGGTGCCCGAGGCAGCCAGCCATTCGGCCACCGGCGCACGCAAGTAGAGAATCACGGCCGCGAGCGCTCCGTTTGCCAGCGCCAGCTGAGCCAGAAAGCGCGGCCAGCCGGCCTGACCTTTCCAGGCTCCCTGCTTTTTCAGCCCGCGCCACAACAGCAGCCCGTTGAGCCAGGCAGAAAGCGACGTGGCCAGAGCCAGCCCGGCATGCGCCAGAGGCACGATCAACGCCAGATTCATAGCCATGTTGGCCACCATCGCGATAATGCCGATTTTGACCGGCGTTTTAGTGTCCTGGCGAGCGAAGAACCCCGGTGCCAGCACCTTGATCAACATGAAGGCCAGCAAACCGGCGGAGTAGGCACGCAGGCTCTGGGCGGACATGACCACATCCCGATCCGTCACCTCGCCGTAATGAAACAGCGTGGCGATCAACGGCTCCGCCAACAGCGCCAGGGCAATCACCGCCGGCAAGCCAATCAGCAACACCGCCCGCACCGCCCAGTCCAGGGTGGCGGCAAACTGGTCCGCTGAAGCCGCCGCGTGTTTACGGGACAGGCTGGGGAGGATCACCGTAGCAATGGCAATCCCGAAGACTCCCAGTGGTAATTCCGAGAGCCGGTCCGAGTAATACAGCCAGGACACGCTGCCGGTCTGAAGGAACGAGGCCAACACCGTATCCAGCAGCAGATTAATCTGGCTCACCGACACCCCAAACAGCGCCGGGGCCATCAACCTGAGAATCCGGCTGACCCCTTCGTGGCGGTAGTCCACCCGCGGCCGGGGCAACAAGCCAAGCCGCATCAGAAAAGGCAGCTGAAAAAACAACTGCAGAGCACCCGCGATAAACACACCCCACGCCAGCGCCATCACCGGCGTTTCCATCAACGGCGTCAGGAACACCGCCGCGCAGATCATCGCCAGGTTCAGCAACACCGGCGTGAACGCTGGAATCGCAAAGCGGTCGTAACTGTTGAGAATGCCGCCGGCAAACGCGGTCAGGGAAATCAGCAGCAGGTACGGAAAGGTGATCCGCAACATATCGCTGGCCAGACCAAACTTGTAGTCATCATCAATAAAGCCCGGCGCAAACACCGCGGTCAGCAGCGGGGCCCCAAGCATCGCCACCAGGGTAACCCCAAGCAGAATAAGCCCGAGAGAACCCGCCACCGCATTGACCAGACGCCGCACTTCGGCAATGTCTTCTTTTTCCCGATAGGAGGACAGCACCGGCACAAATGCCTGGGAAAAAGCACCTTCTGCAAATAGCCGGCGAAGAAAGTTGGGGATTTTGAACGCCACAAAGAACGCGTCGGCTCCGGCTCCGGCACCGAAATACCGTGCGATCACCATGTCGCGAACCAGCCCCAGCACCCGGGACAGCATGGTCATGATACCCACCACGCCAGACGAGCGGAGCAGGCCGGGTGCTTTGGGGGGCAACGTCTTTTGTGATGGATTTTCGGTGTGAGATGACATCCGGAGCCTGTCGTCAGAATTGGCCGAGCGGCGAGTTTAGCACAGCCCTTGCGCACCACGGGATGAAATGGGTTTAAGCCTTGACATTTAATCGCATCGGCGGCATAGTTTCGCGTCATTTATTTCGACGCGCTGGTTTTGGCGCGCCCGCGAATTTTTCGAATCAATTGCAGATTTTCAGGAGTTATACGGTGGCAAATTCCCCGCAAGCCAAGAAGCGCGCACGTCAGAACGAGAAGAACCGCAAGCACAACGCCAGCCTGCGTTCCATGGCGCGTACTTACATGAAGAAAGTTCACGCCAAGATTGAAGCCGGCAATTACGAAGAGGCCCAGGTCGCCTTCCAGAAGTTTCAGCCGGTCATGGACAGCATGGTCAACAAAGGCGTTTTCGCCAAGAACAAGGTTGCTCGCCTCAAGAGCCGCCTGAGCACCAAGATCAGTGCACTGAAGAGCGCGTAAGCGGCTTTTCTTCAGAGCTAAAAAAACCGGCTTTCGAGCCGGTTTTTTTGTGCCCGCAGCTTACCCCGATCAAACGATAACCATGTTATCCCGATGAATGATCTCTTCGCCCGAGATATAGCCCAAGACCTCGGCAATACGGTCACTTGAGCGGCCGGCAATCGCCCGGGCTTCATCGGCACCGTAATTCACCAGCCCTCGCGCAACCTCTTTATCATTGCCATCCACGCAGGACACCATCTCGCCACGGCGGAACTGGCCAGACACTCCCTTGACGCCGACCGGCAGCAGGCTGCGCCCGCCAAGGCACAGCACTTTGACCGCGCCATCATCGAGTATCAGTTTGCCACGAGTCTGCAGATGGCTTGCCAGCCACTGCTTGCGCGCTGCAACGCGGCCCTGCTCCGGCAACAGCAACGTACCGATAACATCACCCGCCCGCAGCCGGGTGATGGCGCGCTCGATTCTTCCGCCAACGATCACCGTAAATGCTCCGGAGCGGGCCGCCAATCGGGCCGCGCGAACCTTGGTTTGCATGCCGCCGCGCCCGAGCACACCCGCTCCACCGCCAGCCATGGCATCCAATTCATGATCGCCGGCTTTGCGTTCGGTCACCAGCTGTGCATCAGCGTGCTTGCGTGGATCTTTGTCAAACAGGCCCAACTGATCTGTGAGAATGATCAGCCCATCCGCCTCTATGAGATTGGCAACCAGCGCACCGAGAGTGTCATTGTCACCAAAGCGAATTTCGTCGGTGACCACCGTGTCGTTTTCATTAACGATGGGCACGACCCCGAAATCCAGCAGCGCTCGTAGCGTACTTCTGCCATTCAGGTAGCGCTTGCGATCGGACAGGTCATCGTGAGTGAGGAGAATCTGAGCGGTGTGAATGTTGTGGCGCTTGAACTGGGCTTCCCAGGTTTGCACCAGCCCCATTTGCCCAACCGCAGCGGCAGCCTGAAGCTCGTGAAGCTGTGCAGGGCGAACTTTCCAGCCCAGTCGGCTCATGCCCTCAGCCACCGAGCCGGACGATACAATGACCACCTCCACGCCCGAATCAATCAGATCCGCAATCTGATCCACCCAGAGCCCCAGGGCGGCAACATCCAGGCCCTTGCCATCATTGGTCAGCAGGGCACTGCCTATTTTCACCACCAGGCGGCGGGCCTGACGTAACTGAATGCGTTCACTCATGATCGGACCGGATGCTCTCTGGGCTGCGTTGAGGTTATTCGGGGGCGTACACCACTTCAACGTCATAATCGTCGTCATCAAAGTCGTCGTCATCGCCATCTTCCCGGGCGGCGCGACGAGCCTGGCGCTCGGCCTCGATACGAACGCGGGCCTCTTCATCCATCTGACGACGGCGTGCCGCTTCGCGTTCGGCAAACTCGGGGTTCTGGGCTTCTTCTTCGGCCTGCTCTTCGATCCAGCGCATGACCGCCTGGGTCAGCGGCTTGGTGCCCTCTCCGCTCAACGCCGATATATGGAAAACCGGGCCTTTCCAGCCAAGCTCATCGGCGATGGCCTGGCAGTGCGCCTCCCGATCTTCTTCCGGGACCATATCGACCTTGTTCAGCACCAGCCAACGCTCGCGATTGGCCAGGGTTTCACTGAATTTTTCCAACTCATGCTCAATGGCGCGCGCGGACTCGGCCGGCGACGAGCTATCGTAGGGAGCCACGTCGACAAGATGCAGCAACAGCCGCGTGCGGACCAGATGCTTCAGGAAGCGAATACCAAGCCCGGCACCTTCAGCAGCGCCCTCAATCAGCCCTGGAATATCGGCGATAACAAAGCTCTGATGGGCCTGCACACTGACCACGCCAAGGTTCGGCACCAGGGTGGTAAACGGGTAGTCCGCCACTTTCGGCCTGGCCGCAGACACCGAGCGAATAAACGTCGACTTACCCGCGTTGGGCATGCCCAGAAGACCGACGTCCGCCAGCACTTTGAGCTCCAGCCGCAGGTTGCGCAATTCACCCTCGGAACCTTTGGTGGTTTGCCTTGGGGCGCGATTGACCGAGGACTTGAAACGGGTATTGCCAAGGCCATGAAAACCGCATTGGGCGACTTTCAGCTGCTGCCCGATATAGGTCAGGTCCCCGAGCACCTCGTGGGTGTCCATGTCGACCACCGTGGTACCCACCGGTACTGGCAGGATGAGGTCTTCACCCTTGGTGCCGGTGCAGTTACGGCCGGAACCGGGCTCACCATTCTGGGCTTTGTGCTTACGCTGGAAGCGGTAGTCGATCAGCGTATTGAGCGAATCGTCCGCTTCCAGAAACACGGAACCACCATCGCCCCCGTCGCCGCCATCGGGCCCACCTTTGGGAACGTACTTTTCACGCCGGAAGCTCAGGCAGCCGTGCCCGCCCTTTCCGGCTTCCACAATGATGGTGGCTTCGTCTACGAATTTCATGAATCAACCCTTTGCGCCACGCGCATAAACTAAAAAGCCCCGCAGCCTCAAGGAAGCTTTGCGGGGCTCCGGATGGCTCTTGATACCCAATCATATCAGGATATCAGCGCCACCCAAGGTTCGACAGAACCGGATCGCCGCTGCTTACGCAGCCGGAACGATACTTACGAACTTACGGCTATAGGGACCTTTGACTTCGAACTTCACCTGGCCGTCTGCTTTCGCAAACAGGGTGTGGTCCTTGCCAATGCCTACGTTGCTACCAGCGTGGAAACGGGTGCCACGCTGACGAATGATGATGCTGCCTGCAGAAACAGCTTCACCACCGTAGCGCTTGACACCAAGTCGTTTCGACTCGGAATCGCGACCGTTACGGGTACTACCTGCTGCCTTTTTATGAGCCATTACCAGCCTCCTTATCTAAGGGGTTACTCGAGGGTTTTAGCCCTGGATACCCGTGATCTTGACTTCAGTAAACCACTGACGGTGGCCCTGACGCTTCATGGAATGCTTCCGACGACGGAACTTGATGATCTGGATCTTGTCGTGACGGCCGTGGTTAACCACTTCCGCTGTCACTTTGGCACCATCAACAACCGGCGCGCCAACCTGAACCTTGTCGCCATCAGCGATCAGCAGTACGCGGTCAAACTCGACGTTGCCGCCGGTTTCCACTTCCAGCTTTTCCAGCTTCAGAGTTTCGCCTTCTTTTACACGGTGCTGTTTACCACCGCTAACAATAACTGCGTACATTAACGTTCTCCGCGATTGACCCATCCCTGCTCTTATCCGCCTGGTTCTAAGGGAAGCGCTTCGGCAACCCTATAGCAGGGAGCGCAGGTTGGGATGAGTTGGGCGCGTGATTGTACGAAAACCCGTTAAGAAGTTCAAGCCAAGTTGACACTGAAAGCCCCAGTACCTAGCATTGCCGCGATCCGCCCGTATAGTTCAAGCAAGGGTTCAACAAACAGCATCAACGACCGCTCCAGAAGCTTCAGAAAGGGAACCGCAAGCCGCATGACAGCCCAGCGCATCTACGAGACCGTGGCCGATGACTTCAGCCGCGTTAATGACCTGATCATCAAACGGCTTTCTTCAGACGTTCCCCTTGTTGAGAAAATAGCCCACTATATTATTGAAAGTGGTGGAAAAAGATTGCGGCCTCTGCTGGTTTTGTTGTCCAGCCAAGCGGCCGGGTACAAGAAAGACGACCATCTGAAACTGGCCGCCGTCATCGAGTTCCTGCACACCGCCACCCTGCTCCACGACGACGTGGTAGACACCTCAGACATGCGCCGGGGCCGCAGCACGGCCAACGCTCGTTGGGGCAATGCACCCAGCGTGCTGGTAGGTGATTTCCTCTATGCCCGCGCGTTCGAGATGATGGTGGAGCTGCAAAGCCTCCGCATCATGGGGGTGCTGTCTCACGCCACCGCCGTCATTGCTGAGGGCGAGGTCATGCAGCTGATGAACGTGAAAAATCCGGACCTGACCGAATCCCAGTACATGGAGGTTATCCACAACAAAACCGCCATGCTGTTCGAGGCAGCCTCACACACCGGAGCACTGCTGGCTGGCGCGGAGGACGCTCAGGAAACCGCGCTGAGAACCTACGGCAAGCATCTGGGCCTGGCATTTCAACTGGTGGACGACGTTCTCGACTACCGCGGCGATGCCGAAGCCATGGGCAAAAACGTGGGCGACGACCTGGCCGAAGGGAAAACCACGCTGCCGCTCATTTACGCCATGGCGGAAGGTGTAGAGGAAGAGCGCCAGCTGATCCGCCAGGCCATCCGCAAGGGCGGGCTCGATGACCTGCCCGCCATACTGCGAATTGTCGAAGGTTCAGGCGCACTGGAATACACCATGGCCGTGGCTAGAGAGCAGGCGAAGAAGGCGGCTGACTGTCTCACCCTTCTGCCACCCTCTCCTCACAAAGAGGCCCTCGAACTGCTCACCCAGGTTGCCGTCGCCCGGGTCAGTTAACGCCGAACCTCTGCTTACGTCAGCGCTTCACGGCCGTGGGGCGCAGTGAAGTCCAGCTCGGGGCCCACTGGCACAATCTGCGTCGGGTTGATGGTGCGCTGGCTGACGTAATAATGGCGCTTGATCTGCCCGATATCCACCGTTTCCGCCACACCCGGGACCTGATACAGGTCCCGCAGGTACCCTGACAGCGCGGGAAAATCACTGATACGCTGGCGGTTGCATTTGAAATGGCTGTAATACACCGCATCGAAACGGATCAGCGTGGTAAATAGCCGCCAGTCAGCCTCGGTCAACTGCCCACCCACCAGGTATCGCTGCGCGGTCAGCCGCTCTTCCAGCCAGTCCAGTGACTCGAACAACTCTGAGTAGGCTTCCTCATACTTGGCCTGGGCCGTCGCAAAACCGGCCTTATAGACGCCGTTATTGACCGTGTCGTACACCCGCGCATTGACCTGCTCAATCTCGCTCTGCAACCGTTCCGGATAGTAATCCACTTCGGTCTTCACGCCCTCAAGGCCGTCAAAAGCCGAGTTAAACATGCGAATAATCTCGGCAGACTCATTGCTGGCGATGGTCTGCTTTTCCCGATCCCACAGCGTCGGTACCGTCACTCGTCCGGAATAGTCCGGAGCGGCCTTGGTGTACACCTGGTGCATATAGCGGAAGTCGTGCAGGTGATCACGATGCTGCTCCTCTCCGGGCCGAAACTCCCAGCCGTTTTCAACCATGTCCGGATGCACCACGGAAACGGAAACATGCTTCTCAAGGCCCTTGAGTTTGCGGAATATCAGCGTGCGATGCGCCCACGGACAGGCCATGGATACATACAGGTGATAGCGGCCAGATTCTGCCCTGAATCCACCTTGCCCGTCCGGCCCCGGCGATCCGTCTGGCGTCACCCAATTGCGAAACCGTGCTGCCTCACGCTCAAATTTACCACCGGTTTTATCGGTGTCGTACCACTTATCCTGCCACTGACCATCCACCAACAGCCCCATACTCGTTACCTCGCCAAAATCCGTTAAATTCACAAGAAGAATAACGGCCAGCCTGCTAACCTCACAAACAAGCAATTTCGGCCAACAACCTCAGATTATTCGAACATGCATACAGCCATCACCATCGACGCCCTGAAAGTACTGGATGCCATTGACCGCAAAGGCAGTTTTGCCGGTGCGGCGGGGGAGCTTTTTCGGGTGCCCTCCGCCATCAGCTACACGGTACAGAAACTGGAAGAAGATCTGGACCTCGCAGTGTTTGACCGAAGCGGCCACCGCGCCACGCTGACCCCGGCAGGCCGCTACCTTCTTGAAGAGGGCCGCGCGCTTCTGGAGGCGGCAGAAAACCTGGCGCACACCACCCGCCAGGTCGCTCAGGGCTGGGAAACCCGGCTGCGCATCGGGTTCAACTCCTTGCTGCCGGCCGATTGCCTGTTTCCCGCCATTCGGGAATTCTACGCGCTCGGCGTTCCGGTGGAGGTTCAGGTCGTTGAAGAGGTGTTCGCGGGTGCCTGGGATGCCCTGCAAAGCCGTCGGGTTGACCTGATTGTCGGTGCCGACCAGCTCAGCAAACCCGCCGGCACTTTCACCACCCGGCCACTGGGAAAAATGCACTTTGTCTACGCCGTCGCCCCCGGCCACCCGCTGGCTTCAGCAACACACCCCCTGACCGAAGAGGACATCAGTGGCTACCCCGCTGCCGTGGCCGCGGACACATCCCGTTCATTGACGCCGGGGCATGCTGGCATCTTTCGCCGGCAACGAACGATTACAGTCGCCAACATCGATCAGAAAATCGCACTTCAACAAGCCGGCCTCGGCGTTGGGTGGCTACCGGAACCGAGGGTGCGCGAGCAGCTTGAAGCAGGCAGCCTGGTTGCGCTCGATGTCCACGAAGCCAGACAGCCGCTGATGCTTCATTTAGCGCGACACGCCGAGGATCAGGGCAAGGCACTGATGTGGTTCTGGAACCAGCTTGGATCGTCCGATGCCTTCGCGCGCTGGCTGGAAACCTGAACCCGGTAAAGCACCTGACCCCGCTGCCACCGCAGAAGAAGGCAAAACAGCCAACGGAATCCTGCCTCACTCGTTTATACTGCCGAAAACCCATCCGCAGAACGGAGCTCAAACATGCGGCAGTTGTCGGAACTGGACGCCTCGTTTCTTTATCTGGAGTCGGAAACCGCTCCGATGCACATCGGCGGCATTTATCTGTTTGATGCTCGCGGCAGTGGCAACCCGCTGGCATTCAGCACGTTTGTGGCCTATTTGCGCAGCCGCCTGCATGTGGTTCCGGTCTTTCGTCAACGCCTGAAAGAGATCCCTTTTCGCCTCGGACGTCCCTATTGGGTCGACGACCCGGATTTCAGTATTGAACGTCACCTTGCTTACGTGAACCTTGGGGAGCACGGCAAGCTTCACAGCCTGGTGGGGCTGGCGTCCAAAATTCTGGAGGAACCGCTGAAACGGGACCGGCCGCTCTGGCACATGACCTTTGTGGATGGCTTTCCTGCTGATGAGGACGACGACGGCCTCCACGGCTTTGCCCTGATCGTCAAACTCCATCACGCCGCTATTGATGCCTTCAGCGGCGAGGAAATCATGGGCAAACTTCTGGAATACACCCCGGACGCGCGCGCCATTGCCAACCCCAGGCCCTGGGAGCCACAGCCTGAGCCATCAGAAGAGCGCATCATCCTTCAGACCGGTGCCAACCTGTTGCGCAAACCATTGCAGGTCACGTCGCTTGCCATGAACGCGGCCGAAGTCGCGGCTCGCAGCCTGGTACAACGACAGATCAGGAAACTGCCCTTACCTTTTCCCCTGTTTTCCGCACCCCACAGCCCCTTCAACCGACAGATCACAGCGAATCGACAGATCATCTCGGCCGATGTTGATCTGTCCAGGCTCAAGGCCATCAAGGCTAACCTCGGCAATGTGACACTGAACGACGTGGTGTTAGGACTCTGTGCGGAAACTCTGCGCCGCTACCTGGCCAATCACGATGGCGACGAGGGCAAATCGCTGGTGGCGATGACGCCCATCTCGGTTCGCTCAAACAGCCTGCGCAAGGCCACCGGGAACCAGATGTCAGCAATGCTGCTTGATCTCGCCACCAACGAAGCCAACCCGGCCCGCCGAATCCGCAAAATCCATCAAAACGCCGTGGCGTCGGAGCCCTACCGCGAAGCTATTTCGGCAGATCGACTCACCGAGCTGCTGCCGTCAACCATGCTGGCGTTGTCCGCCAGGCTGTATTCTGAACTACAGATTGCCCAACGCTACCAGCCTGCCTTCAACCTGCCGATTACCAATGTGCCCGGGCCTCAGGTGCCTTTGTATCTGCAGGGCGCGCGCCTGACACGGCAGTACAATTCCGCCCCCCTGTTCGACAGCATGGGCCTGGTGGTCGTTGCGGTCAGTTATGAGGGACGCCTGACCATCAATTTCACCCTATGCCCCGATGTGGTGGCTGACGGCGATTCACTGAAAGGATTGCTCGAGGAAAGCCTCCACGCCATAGAAACGGCTGCGTCTGCACTGCCCATAACAGAAGAAGACCGCGACTATGACACCGATGGCAGCCAGACCCTGACGGATGAGGCTCTGACACTGCTGGAAGGTATATTGAGCCGGACACTGAAACGGTTCCGGCACTGACGGAACCGTTATTCAAACGCCCAGCGAAGGAACGAACGCTTATCCTCTTCAGAGGCACGCTGCCAGACGGCTTTCATCTGCTCGAGATCGTTCCCACTGGCCGGCACCTGGCCATCCCACAGCTCGAAGCTGGCCACTTCGTCACCCGCCTCGTTCACAATGGCACCGGTAAAGTTCTCGATCATGGTTTCGGCGTCCCGGCGAGAGTTCGGCTTGGCAAACTGGAACCGGTAGGTTTCACCGGCCTGGGCAGTAAACGACACAACGTGAGGCTCGGTCTCAATGACGTGCACTTTTGATTCGCCGCTCCTCACCACGCCCGCCTTTGCCCAAATGGTTTTAGAACTGAACACCACCTGGGTTTCACCCGGCAGCAGGTCGTAATCCAGGGCCAGGTCGTCCATCAAAAAACTCTCCATGGCGCGGCCGTTGACGCTGGCTACCCGAATTTCACCGGGTGCCTTGAGTAATGCAGAGCCTGCCGTTGTGGCCTCACCTTCCCAGGTTTGCACCCGGGTCATGGAGGAACTGCAGCCAGACACAAGCAGAGCCGTGAGCAAGAACACAACCCACTGCCCCGCTGACGAGGGCAGTAACCTGGTCTTGAAGATCCCGGAAACGCAATAAATACTCATGAGACGTCCTTTTGATGTGAATCTGTTCGTTGGCATTCTGACGAGGGCTTATGACGAGGGCAAGACGTGCGGGCGTGGCTTCGTCACGCCGCGGTTTTCAGAGTAGGCCCGGAATGAGACCCAAGGCTTACTAATTGTAAAAAAATGTTGAATTTGGCCAGGATTGATTTAATTTTAAACAGATCAACAAACAAAACACGGAGCCCGATTTCCCTACTATAAACGGACCCAGGAGACACCATGGACACTCAACGCCGGACCGGAGAAGATGGGCCGCTACCGTTTCGCAGCAGCCGTTACTTCTGCGTGGGCAGCAAGTGGTACTTCACCACCAGAGAGGGCTTTGACAGCGGACCGTTTGCTACCCGAGAGCGAGCAGAAACGGGCCTGAAACGCTTTCTGCACGTTGTCAGGCTACTGCCCGAAGAACAGCAGCTTCATTAGCCAGCACAACGGTTAACGACCGTTGTCGCGGATCAAGCGTGCCCAGACTCAGGCTAGATAAGGCATGATCCAGAGGTCAATCGCGTACAGGCAGCCCAATGCCATAAACCCCGCCACCACATCGTCGATCATAATACCCAGCCCCCCCGGCGCGCGGCGATCAAGCCAACTGATCGGCCAGGGTTTGACCACGTCAAACAACCGGAACAGGGCAAACGCCATCAGAACGCCGTACACGTTATCCGGAATGAGGGCCAGCGCGATCCACATGCCGACAAATTCGTCCCAAACGATGCCGCCATGGTCGTGCACCTTGAGATCCGTAGCCGTTTTACCACACAGCCAGACACCAACCACAAAAGCGACGGCAACAACCACCCAATAGGCCGTCATCGGTAGCCAGGCTATGCCCAGCCAGAGCGGGATGGCTGCAAGACTTCCCCAGGTACCTGGCGCTCTCGGTGCAGCACCACTGCCGAAGCCAAACGCCAGCAGGTGCACCGGGTTTTTCAGAAACCCTGGGGGCAGAAGCGCTTCTGCGAACTCCGGCTCCTGAAATTCGTCATCACCGCTCATGCACGACTCCCAAAATGGTCATACCCGCCAGCCGTTGCTGATACATCCACACCAGACAACCCCTGCTCTTCAATCACCTTACCAATAATCGTCAGCTGCTTCTTCACCGCGTCGGGTAGCGCCTGCCACGCTTCGGCCGGAACCGTTACGCATAACTCGTAATCATCGCCCGCCTGCAGTGCCAACCGGAGCGCTGCCTGTGGCCCCTGCAATCGCGACAAGGCCGCTGATACCGGGACCGCAGATGGATCGATCCGCGCACCCACTCCGGATGATTCCAGCAGGTGCCCAAGATCGGCCAGCAGACCGTCTGAAATATCAATGGCGGCGCTGGCAAACCCTCTCAACTGCATGCCAAGCGCCAGGCGCGGCACTGGTGCATGATAGCGCTCCAGCACCGCTGCCTGATCCGAAGTCGGGTTCTCGGCCTCAAGATAGTCGAGCGCCGCGCCTGCGTCGCCGAGCGTACCACTGACACAGACCCAATCCCCCGCCCGGGCACCAGAACGCAATAGCGCCTGTCCGTCTGGCACGTCTCCATGAACCTGAAGGGTTATGGCCCGAGGCCCACGGGTGGTGTCTCCACCTGCCAGTGCCAGACCAAACCGCTCGGAGGCACGAGCGAGCGCGCCGGAAAACGCCTGCAGCCAGTCCGGATCCGCCTCGGGAAGGGTCAATGCCAGCGTAAAGCAGGTGGGGTTCGCCCCCATGGCAGCGAGATCGCTGGCAGCAACTGCCAGCGATCTCCAGCCCAAATGGGCGGCACTGTAATTTGCGGGGAAGTGAACACCTTCGACCAGGGTATCTACA
>NZ_JBBDSR010000102.1:0-17970 GCF_040904845.1 Marinobacter sp.
TACCGCCAGAAAGATCATGCATCATGGTACAAGACAGGCATCCACCACACCACGATCAACGTAAGGAGTAGCATCACCGACAAACCATCGAGGAACGCCTAGTGGCCACCATACACCTGAAACCCATGCTGGCCTGCCTGCTTGCCTGGGCCAGCCTGTCCGGGTGCGCATCGCACCATGGCTCGCCGGACACCGCTGCACCGACCTGGCCGGATACCAGCTTTGAACTCAAACAGAACCTCTCGTATACCCCCGAAGACTGGCCAGCCGCGCTGAACGCCGACCTGTATTTGCCAGAACGCCGCCACCACCGTAAGCACCCTGTGGTACTGCTGGTACACGGCGGTGGCTGGGAACGTCGTTCACGCGAGGATATGAGCGGCATTGCGGAGGACCTGGCCAGCCGGGGTTTTGCGGTGATGAACATCGACTACCGATTTGCCCCCGACCACACCTTTCCGGCCCAGCTTCACGATCTGCAAACCGCCATGCACTGGCTCCATGACAACAGCGAAGGGTACGGGCTGAGCCCGGACCACATCAGCGCTTTTGGCTTTTCCTCCGGCGCTCACCTGGTCACGTTGATGGCACTGGTTGCCAGCTCCGACAGCGAGCTCAACGAGCCGCACGGCGGCCCGCATACCCGGCCAGTGGCGGTGGTCGCAGGCGGCATTCCTTCGGATTTGAGAGCGTTCGGGTCTGGCAAGCTGATTCGCCAGTTCCTCGGTGGTGAGCAGAACGACATGCCAGACACCTACCGGCAGGCTTCCCCCATAGTCCACGTCAGCCCGGACGCGCCGCCGTTTTTCCTGTTCCACGGTGCCATGGACATGCTGGTACCGGTAAAACAGGCCCGTTGGCTGAGGGAGGAACTGACGAATCACCAGGTGCCCACCGAGTTCTATGAGATGCACCTGCGGGGCCACATCACCAGCTTTCTGACGTCAGGCACAGCGGTGGATCGAGCCACGGATTTCCTGCTTCGGCACGGCGTCTCACCGCTGTCCGCTAACCGATCCGCACAAACGGCAGCAGGCTCAGGGCGGCAATAGCGACAATCGCCAGGCAAGCGGCGAGGGTGGTCATCGGCTTTTCCCTGAGGCGAAACCAGAAGCCCCCGGTCTCACCCCTGGCCAGGCTGTCCTCGTAATTCCGACGCTGGCTCTCCAACCTTCGCTGCTGATAATCCATCAACAACGTCTTTGCCCGGACCGCTTCGTCATCGTCGTGCACCCAGAATCCGCCCATGCTGATTCCCCAGCGGCTGGGTGGGGTTTCGTAGTAGCGTACGCCGTGAGTCTCGAACAACTCGCGGATGTCATCGGCTTCGTCATCGGGCACATGGCGAAGGTTCATCAGATGGTGTGGCATGGTATCTCTGGTATCGGCAGCCGGAATGCCTATATCCTAGCATTCACACGGACAACTCACCGAACTTGCCGCCGGGATGCTGAATGACCGAAAGCCCCATCCGACTGTTGCTGGATTTTGACGCCAGGGTACGCCGTGATCAGGCGCAACAGCCGGCGTTCCTGCACCGGCGTGACCGCAAATTTGCCCTGATCTGTCAGGACAAGGGCACCACGCCCACTGCCCGTCAGTGGCTGCATCATCTGGATCGCGTCAATGGCCGCGCAGATCCGCAGTCTGCCGAGGCCACTATCCGGCGCTGGCGACAGATCACCCTGGGGTTTCTCGGGGCCGGTGCCGTGCTGGGTCTGTTTGCGATGCTGGGACTGCTGTTCTATGACGGCGGGCAACGCATCAACATCACGGTCATCCTCGGATTTGTTCTACTCCAGTGCCTGCTGGCCGCACTGACAACGGTTCAGGCCTTTGTCGGCTGGCAACCGTGGCGGCCACTCCTTACCCGCTTCGCCGGCGCCCGCCAGCCGGGCGTGATCAACCGGCTGCAACCGCAGCTTATGGCCCGGGCGGCTCATGGCGGTGGCGTGGCGTTTGGCATAGCCGGATGGCTGACCCTGCTGGTGATGGTGCTGATTCAGGATCTGGCCTTTGGCTGGAGCACCACCCTGAACACTGATAACAGCCGGTTTCTGGCACTTGTGGAAGCCATTGCAACCCCCTGGCACGGGTTCTGGCCGGCGGCGGTCCCCGATGCGGGTCTGGTGGACGCCACCCGTTTCTTCCGCGCCGGTGGCGGTGGTAACGCCACCGACCCGGCCCGCCTGGGTGACTGGTGGCCCTTTGTCGCCATGCTGTGGCTGTTTTACGTGATCCTGCCCCGATTAGCACTGACCACCCTCAGCCAGATCCACCTGCACCTGCGAGCACGGCACTTATTACAAAAACACCCGGGCATGACCGCCCTGCAGTACCGCCTGGAAACACCCACGCTGGACACCGGTAACGCTCACAACGATGCGGAACACCAACCAGACACCACGACCCACAACCAACTGCGCCCGCTGCCGGAAAGTGACACTGTGATCTGTTGGGCCGGGGCGGGCGAGCCGGAACTTCCGGATTCGCTGAACGGTCCTGAAACACGGGTGGTGCGAGCGGGCGGCCGGATCTCCCTGGAGGAAGACACTCAAACCCTTGCCTGTGCAGCGGATCATCTGGCGCGGGCATCCCGGCCAGCGGTTATTGTGGCAACCCGCAGTTGGGAGCCGCCTACCGGCGAACTGCAGGATTTTCTTGAGCAGGCCCGCAGCCAATGGCCCGCCGCCAGTCATGTCGCGATCGTGCCGCTGACAGACAACGGCACCGACAACCCACCCGACCACCAGTTACAACAGTGGCTGCGCTTTGCCGAGCGGCTGGGCCCGGATTTTGTCCACATCAGCCTGCCGCAGATGTCGACACACAACCCCTACCAGCGGGAGGGCGGATAACCATGGCAATCGCACCGGTTTTTGCGGTGGTGGGCCACCCCAACAAGGGCAAATCCAGCGTGGTCGCCACGCTGTCCCAGAATGACGCCATCGCCATTGCCCTTGAGCCCGGCACCACCCGCCAGCATCAGAACTACCCGCTAACGGTGGACGGCCAGGTGCTGTATACCCTGGTGGATACGCCAGGATTCCAACGCCCACGGCGGGTGCTGGCCTGGCTGGAGGCCCACAGTGCCACGGCCTCTGACCGTGCAGAGACCGTGGCTGCATTTGTTACCCAACACCGGGATGACACTCGATTCACCGATGAATGCGAGCTGCTAACGCCGCTGGCGGACGGTGCCGGTATTATCTACGTAGTGGACGGTTCCGTTCCCTACAGCGCGGAACACGAAGCGGAAATGACCATCCTGCGCTGGACCGGTCGCCCCAGCCTGGCGTTGATCAATAGCATCGGTCCTGACGATCACAGCGATACCTGGCATGCGGCGCTGGGCCAGTTTTTCCAGGTTGTTCGCAAGTTCAACGCTGTTCGCGCCCCGTTCGACCAGCATCTGAGCCTTTTAAGAGCATTTGGCCAACTGGAACCAAGCTGGGAAGCGCCACTGGATCAGGCCACACGGTTTCTTGCCAACCAGCGTCAGCAGCGCAAGCACCAGGCAGCGGCGCTGATTGCCCGGGCGCTGGAGGACCTGATGCGCTTTCAGGACAAGCGCACGCTGACGCTCAATCAGGTGGCAGCAACCAGCGACCAGGATCTTGCGGATACGCTTAGAGGGCGCTGGTACCAGCGCCAGCGACAGCGGGAACAGACTCTGCGGGTATCCATAGAACGGCTGTATCAGCACAACCAGATTCAGCGCCAGGAAGCCGAGCTTGAATGGCACAACGAGCATGATCTGTTCAGTGAAGACAGCCGCCAGGCCTGGTCGGTCAGCAAACGCTACCTGGCCACCGCAGGGTTTGGTGCCGGCGCGGTCAGCGGTGCAGGCATCGATGCGCTGACTCTGGGCCACTCCCTGGGTGCGGGAGCACTGGTCGGCGGCCTTCTTGGTGCCACCGGCAGCTATTTCTACGGAGATCGCCTTGCTTTGCCGGTACTCAGGATCGGTGCCCTGCAGGACGGCCTGAAAACCGCCACGTTCGGCCCGGTACAGGACAGCCAGTTCGGCTATGTTGTATTGGGGCGCGCGGTGGATCACTGGTGGCACATCAGCCAGCGCAACCACGCCGGTAGAGAACTTCTCGATCTGGCACCCGCCGACAGTCACTGGCTTGAAACGCTGGATCGCAGAAGCCGGCAGAATATTCAGCGGGTGTTTGACCGCTGCCGCAAACAGCGCTCTCCGGATGACCGGCAGCGCGCCGCACTCATCGCGGCAGTTGAACAGGCAATGACCGCCTACGACAATTGGCGGTTGAACCAGACATAACAGGAATGTTTATACTGTAAGGCTGTTCCATCACACAACGGGGAATGCGAATGAAAATCGTACGAGTGCAAGACATCATTGGTACCGAACGCGAAGTGAGCGACAAACAGTGGACCAGCCGCCGGTTGTTGTTGAAGAAGGACGGCATGGGCTTCTCGTTCCACGAGACCATCATCAAAGCCGGTTCCGAGCACACGTTCTGGTACAAGCACCACCTGGAAGCGGTTTACTGCGTGGCCGGCAATGGCCGGATCAAAGACCTCGCCACCGGTGAAGTGCACGAAATCACCGACGGCACTCTGTATTCTCTGGACAAGCACGACCGTCATACTCTTTACGGTGGCACCGAGGACATGCGCCTGATCTGCTCATTCAACCCGCCGGTTACCGGTCGCGAAGTGCACGACGAAGACGGCGCTTACCTGCCAGACACCAGCGAAAGCTAAGTCTTGCTCCTTGGCTAGTTCCCGGAGCGCAACCGCACCGCCACCGCAGGCATCGCTGCTTCCGGTGGCGGTATTGCTTTGGCTGGCCGGTGTCTACCTGCGCGTACCGGTGCTGGTGGCTCCGCCGCTGGCACCGTTCATCAGCGACGACCTGGCGCTGTCACAGACACTGACCGGCGCGCTCACCACACTGCCTATACTGATGCTCGCCGTTGGCTCCATACCCGGCTCCCTTGCCATCGCCCGCATCGGGCCACGCAACACCCTGGCGCTGGCCATGGTGGTGATGGTGATCGGTTCCGCAGGCCGGGGGCTGGTGCCGGACACCTTCACCCTGATGCTCGCCAGCGCCGTGATGGGGCTGGGTGTGGCGATGATGCAACCGGCACTGCCCGCACTGCTATCACGTTGGCTGGAGCCCCACCATCTGGCATTGGGCTCGGCCATCTACATGAACGGCATGCTGATGGGGGAATTCATCGGGGCCGGGATCACCCTGCCGGTGCTCATGCCTTTATTGGACAACAGCTGGCGTGCCACCATGCTGGCCTGGTCGCTACCGGCGTTGCTGGTGGCCGCCGCCCTGTTCCTGCCGAAAAGAGACCGCGCCCGGCCGGTACGGAAAATGGCCTGGCTGCCGGACTGGAGCAACCCGCTCACCCTCAGAATTGGCCTGCTGCTGGGACTTTCCGGCTCCATGTTCTTCGGACTTAACGCCTACATGAGCAACCTGCTGGAACAGCAGGGTCACTTCGAGAAACTGTCCCAGGCGCTGTTCTGGTATAACATCGCCCAGGTATTTGCGTCATTGGTCATGTTGAAAATGGCGAGGTACTGGGTAGGCCGCCGCTCACTGATCATCATCATGGCCACCATCAGCATCATCGGCACAATAGGCACCGTCCTTTTCACCGGCTGGTGGTCCATCGCCAGCGCCACCCTGATGAGCTTCGTCGCCGGCATGTTGCTGATCCTGCTGGTGGCCGTGCCCCCGCTGGTCATGCCCTCCGAGGAAACCGGCCGTCTCTCTGCCGGTACCTTCCTCGTCGGCTACACCCTGGCGTTCTCCGTCCCCATGCTGGGCGGCGTCCTGGCCGACTGGACCGGCGACGTCCGCCACGCCCTGATGGTAATGATCGGCTACAGCCTGCTGGTGCTGCCCCTGGCGTTCACCCTGGACCTGAAAAAACAAAAAGATGTCTGAGCGAAGCGAGTTATTTTTCCCAGAGGAAAAGACACCCCGCCCTGCAGCCACCCCCTAGCTAGATGTAATAGTCTTTGAGCGGAGGAAAGCCATTAAATTCCACCGCACTGTAAGTCGTCGTATAGGCCCCGGTAGACAACCAGTACATCCGGTCGCCGATGGCCAGGTTCAGCGGCAACGGGTACTTGTGATGCTCGTACATGATATCTGCGCTGTCACAGGTAGGGCCCGCGATTACACAGTCCTCGCCCTCGCCGACCTTCTCGGTCCAGATCGGGAACTTGATGGCCTCATCCAGCGTCTCAATCAAGCCGTTGAACTTGCCCACATCGGTAAACACCCAGCGGTGCAACGCGGTACGGGACTTCCGTGAAATCAGCACCACCTCGCTCACCAGCACCCCGGCGTTGGAAATCAGCGAACGACCAGGCTCTATAATGATCTGCGGCAGCTCATCACCGAAATCTTCACGCAGGAAGCGGGTAATTTCTTCCGCGTACACCTTCAGTTCGTTGGTGCGGGTAATGTAATTGGCCGGAAAACCGCCGCCCATGTTGATCATCTTCAGCTCGATACCGTCCTCTTCTTTCAGACGCTCGAAGATCACTTTCACCTTACTCAGAGCCGCGTCCCAGGCACCTATTTCACGCTGCTGCGAACCCACATGGAAAGACACACCATGAGGCACCAAGCCCAGATCCCGCGCCAGAATCAGCAGATCCATGGCCATGTCAGTCTGGCAGCCGAACTTGCGGGATAAGGGCCAGTCCGCGGTCAGTGTACCTTCGGTGAGAATACGCACGTAGATCTTCGAGCCCGGTGCCGCCTTGGCAATGTTGCGCAGGTCCGCTTCAGAGTCGGTGGCAAACATGCGCACACCCCTGTCGTAGAACGTGCGGATATCTCTGGCCTTTTTAATAGTATTGCCGTAGCTGATGCGATCGCCCGTCACGCCCAGAGCCATGACCTTATCCAGCTCATACACCGAGGCAATATCAAAGCTGGCACCCTTGTCCCGCAACATGGTCAGAACCTGCGGTGCCGGGTTGGCCTTTACGGCGTAGTAGACGCTGGCGTAGGGAAAGCCTTCCACCAGTTCGTCGTACTGATGATCGATGGTGGCAGTATCGATCACCACGAACGGGGTTTCTCTGGTATCGGCAAAGGCCTTGATGCGGGCAAAGGTAGCGGCATCGTAGTAATCAGCAAGGTTGGCGTTGGCGAACTCGGTCATGAATGGTGTTTCCCTCCAGCGGGCAAACAGACACAAAAAAGGGGTGCGGCAGTCTGGCTGCAGCACCCCGGATTGGCGCGATCATCGGGCTTTTTTCAGAACAGGAATATGAGCATATCTACCCATCACACAACGTCATATCACATAATTTCAGCGTTTGAAGAAAGCGAGGAAAGCACCGGCAACCACAGCTGCTGCACCGCCGATGAGATACCACATGGTTTCATCGGTGAACCTTCCGGTAAAGGTCTCGGAAAGCTGATCTCCCACCGAATCCGACGACTGCCAGCCAAAGAACAGCAGCAACACCCCGACCACCAGCAATACCACACCAAGTATTTTTCCGGTTCCCATTCCCTGTCTCCCTATGGTTAAACGTTCCTGAACGATAGCTGGCTTTACGGCGAAAATAAAGGCCGTTCTCGACCGCAAAGGGCCATAAGAGGTATTTTCCCACCCCGATTGATCCCAGCAACACCAAGCCCTGCAAACACCGACTCCCAATACTCAACGAACCGGCCGCTTTTTGGTGCCCTGCTGGGCCGTCGCCGTAAACGGGTCTTCCGGCCAGGGGTGTTTGGGGTAGCGGCCGCGAGAATCCTTTCGCACCTCGGGATAAACGTTCCGCCAGAAACTGGCCAGATCGGCAGTGACGGCCAGTGGGCGCTGGGCCGGAGACAGCAGGTGAATCACCACAGGTACCCGGCCACCGGCCACTGTCGGGGTTTCTGTCCAGCCGAACAGGGCCTGAAGTTTGGCTGCCAGCACCGGGCCGTTTTCCGCGGTGTAATCCAGGCGGACGCGCTGGCCGGTGGGGATGACCAAGGTAACCGGAGCCAGGGCCTCGAGCTGTTGCTGTTGCGGGTAATCCAGAAGACAGGCAAGTGCAGGCAGCAGATCGACCCGGCGCAGCTCCGACCAGCGGCTTATGCCGGTCATAAACGGCCCCAGCCACTGCTCCAGGTTTGTCAACAAAGCGACTTCTCCGGTCTCCGGCCAGCCGTCGTCAGGGCGAGCTGACGCCAACAGCCGCACGCGGGCACACCATTGGCGGCTGGCGTCGGTCCAGGGCAAGCTGTCCAGGCCCTTCTTGCGAATGGCATTGAGCAGTCCCTGATGAACCAACTGTGGATCAACCTGCGCCAAAGGCTGTTCCTGCAACACCAGTTCCCCCAATGTTCTCACCCTGCGGGCCACCACCGTGCCCCGGGCGTCATCCCAAAGGGCTTCTTCGGTGTCGTGAATGTGGCTGGCCAGGTCCTGTTCCAGATCCGGAATATCTACCGGTGCCGCCAGATAGATGGTTGCCTCCCGGGCCTTGCCGTCCAGTTCCGCCGCCACCAGCCAGTCATGACGGGCCAGCGGATCTTCGTCGCGCAATACGGCACCCTTACCGTTGCTGAGCTGATAGCGGGGTGCCTGCCCGGGCCGTCTTCGCGCTACGCGGTCCGGATAGGCGAGAGCCAGCAGCCGGCCGATTTCGGTTGCCGTCGGCGGCGTCTGCCCGCTACCGCTATCAGTCAGACGTTTGGCGGCCTGGCGTACGGCTTTCAGACGAGCCGGGTCCTGAGAGCGGTGGCCGCGCTCACCGTGGAGAACACGAATCCGTTCATGCACATCCGCCCCGGCACCCGGACCCAGCAGGTCACGCTCGCCCAGGAGCGCGGCAAGCTCGGCAGCAAGACCCCCAAGTCCGACACCCCGACCGCGCAATACCATGTGGGCCAGGCGGGGGTGAATGCCCAGTTTGCGGGCAGCTTTGCCATGAGCCGTGATGGCACCGTCGGCATCGAGCATATCCAACCACTGCAAAAGCGCCACCGCCTGCCGCCAGTGCGCTCCGGGCGGCTCATCAATCCACGCCACCCCAGCGGCGTCACGGGCACCCCACTGAGCGAGTTCCAGGACCAGCGGGGCGAGGTCGGCCTCCAGAATCTCCGGCGGTGTGTAATCCGCCAGCCCGAACTGTTCAGACTCCCGCCACAACCGGTAACACACCCCAGGCTCTACCCGACCGGCCCGGCCTTTTCTCTGTTCCGCTGAGGCTTTCGATACCCGACCGGTCACCAGCCGGGTCATGCCACTGTTGGGATCAAACACGGCGCGCCGCTGCTGGCCGCTGTCGATCACCACCCGCACACCGTCGATGGTCAGACTGGTTTCGGCAATGGCCGTGGCGAGCACCACTTTGCGCTGGTGCGCTGGGGCGGGCGCGATGGCGCGATCCTGTTCGTCGGATTTCAGGTTACCGTAAAGCGGCGCTATCACCACCTGCTCCGGCAGGTGCCCCCGCAGCTGCTGCTCTACCCGTCGGATCTCCCCGGCACCGGGCAAAAACACCAACAGGGAGCCGCTCTGCTCCCGCAACGCCTCCTGGATCACGGCCACCACCTGATCCACCACCCGGCCGACACGGGGCAGCGGCCGGTAGATCACATCGACCGGGAACGCCCGCCCTTCGCTGGAAATCACCGGCACGTCCCCCAATAGTCTCGCGATGGGGGCGCTATCCAGAGTGGCGGACATCACCACCAACCGTAGATCTTCCCGCAACGCCTGCTGGGATTCCCGCACCAGAGCCAGACCCAGGTCGGCCTGAAGAGAGCGCTCATGGAATTCATCGAAAATCACCGCGGCATACTCTTCCAGCATCGGATCGCTCTGGATCAGCCGCGTCAGAATGCCCTCGGTGACCACCTCAATTCGCGTCTGCACAGAAACTTTAGTGTCGAGCCGGGTGCGATAGCCCACCGTCTGTCCCGGTTTCTCCCCCAACTGCCCCGCCATAAACCTGGCCGCCGAGCGCGCCGCCAGCCGTCGGGGTTCCAACATCAGAATCTTGCGATCACCCCGCCAGGACGCACCCAGCAACGCCAGCGGCACACGGGTGGTTTTACCGGCTCCGGGGGGCGCTTGTAACAGGGCCGTGGTGCCATTCTCCAGGGTCCGGGCCAGCTCTGGGAGGATCGCGTCTATTGGGAGCTTGGTTTGAATCAATTCCCCACCTTTCCCACTGTCCCCACCTTCCTCACCCCGTCAGCTCTTATTGGCCCGGGGCACAAAAAACACAAAAATCAGCCCAAATGCCAGCGCCGCCACGCCGATCCCGAAGGCGCTCACCAGTGTGCCACCGCCATCCAGCCACTGCTTGGTGAGCCACGGCCCGACCATCTGAGTGAAACCGTACAGCGCCACCATCGCCGCGGACAAGCGGGGGCCCTGATGCGGATGCAGCGCGCGGCCGATGCGCTGGGTCAGCAGTACCGTGCCAAGGAAAGTGTTGCCAACCAGGGCAGCGCAGAGTACCAGGCCAAGGCCGCCGGGCAGCACCACGGCCGCCAGCACGCCAGCCAGCTGGATCACGAAATTCAGTTTCAGTGCGGGCAGGTCACCCATCATTGCGCCCAGTCTGTTCCAGATCCACGGCGCGGGGATGGTCGACAAGGCAACGATCAGCCAGGTGCCGTCCAGCAGCCAATGGCCCGCCGCCAACTGGACTTTGGCGAGCAACGGCAGGAATGTCATGGGCAGGATGTAACCCAGGCCGGCACCGGCATACGCCAGGAACAGCGGTATGCTGGCGCGATCCAGGAGCGGGCTGGTGGTGGTCACCGGCGTGTTGTCATCCTCCGGTTGGCGCGCGGGAACGTCCAACTTCATCAGCCGGGCCGCGCCCCACCAGGCCAACGGCACCGATACCAGGGCAGCGGGCCACCAGCGTTCAGCGCTCGCAAGCCATTCGGCACTGCCGGTTACCAGGCCACTGGAAACCAGCAAGCCAAGCCCAACGCCAATGTAGACCAGCCCGCTCATGGAAGCGCGGTTGCGCAGCACCAGCCATTCCAGAATCAACGCCGGAGCCTGAACAAACACGATGCCGTTGGCCACGCCGTTGATCCAGCGCAAGGTGGAGATAACGGTGAGATGGTCGGTCTGTGTGAGCATCAATGTGCTGGCGACGTGGACCGCCAGGAAGATCGGTAAGAGCCGTCGTATCTGGTCAATCCGGTGCCAACGGATGGCCAGCATCGCGCCCATTAGATAGCCGAGATAATTCCAGGTTGCCACCTCGGCACCGCCACCGGCACCGAACTGGCCATCATCTACGAGATAAGGCAACAGTGGCGTGTAAATGAACCGCCCCAAGCCGTGGACGACAAGCAACACCACCGCCCCGGCGGCCAGGACAGAAAACAGCTCCCTGGGGGAGGTACAGTTTTGGCGAGATAAGGACATATGGCGGTGCAACTCAACTGGAGCGGGGATGGTTTTCTTTCGCCCAGTGGTAGATACGCTCGAACGCTTCCGCCAGCGCTTCCGGATCATGGGGCGGCTGAAGCACGGCGATCATTTCGCCTTCGGGGTTGAGCAAGGCAAAATGGCCACTGTGGTCCACCAGCAGTTGGCCGTTTACCTCACGCTGCACAAACACCGCATTCATGCTTTTGGCCAGTGCGCGAAGGGTCTCCAGTTCGCCAGTCAGGCCATGGAAGTGGTCGCCGAAGAAACCAACATAGTCGCGAAGCCGCTCCGGCGTATCGTATTCCGGGTCGGCGCTGATCAGCAGGTAATCCGGCTGTGGAAGATCGTCAGACAGCAGGTTCTCGGTGCGTCGCAGATTTGCCATCGCTGCCGGGCAGATATCCGGGCAGTTGGTGTATCCCACAAATGCGAAGGTCCAGCGGCCCTTAAGATCATCACGGGTAACGGTCTCCCCCTGCTCGTTCAGCAACTCGAAGTCCGCCAGGGGTCGACCCTGCTCGTACACGTAGGCGTTAAGCTCCGCAAGCTCCGGTGCAGGCGTTGGCTCCTGATCCCCTTCCACGAAAACCTGCCGCGCAACCACCAGGCCAAAGACCAGCATTACGACCAGCAACAATATGATCAGGGTGAGGCGAATCGAGCCGTTCATGCCATCTCCACTCGGGGTCCGTCAGAAAAATACGAAATGGTCCACCAACAGCACCACGAACAGCGCCATCAGATAGGTAATGGAGTACTTGAACGTCTTGAGGGCAACGCGCCGGTCATCCCCTTTCAGCAAGCGGATTGAGTACTGCAGAAAACGCAGCCCCAATGCCAGCGCACCCACCAGATAGATCCCGCCGGACATACCGGTGACGAACGGCATCAGGCTGGCCGCCAACAACATAAAGGTGTACAGCACAATGTGCAGTTCGGTGTAACGGTTGCCGTGGGTCACCGGCAGCATCGGTATACCCGCCTTGGCGTATTCTTCCTTGCGATGGATCGCCAGGGCCCAGAAATGCGGGGGCGTCCAGGCAAAGATGATCAATACCAATAATAGCGCATGGCCGTCGACCTGACCGGTCACCGCAGTCCAGCCCAGCAGGGGCGGCATGGCACCGGCGAGACCGCCGATCACGATGTTCTGTGGTGTGGCGCGCTTCAGGAACAGGGTGTAGACCCCCGCATAGCCCACCAATGACGCCAGCGTGAGCCACGCCGTCAGGGCATTGACCTGCCAGACCAGAACGCCCATGCCGGCAGCCGCCAACAGTGTTGCGAACACCATCGCATCCATCGGGCTGATCTTGCCGGTGGCGACCGGGCGTTTGCGCGTCCGCGCCATGACGGTATCAATTTTCTGGTCGACGACGTGGTTAACCACCGCCGCTGCACCTGCGAGCAGGGCAATACCCAGATTGCCGTAAATCAGTACCGGCCACCCCGGCACACCGGGTGCCGCCAGCAACATGCCGATCACTGACGTCAGGATCATCAGCGCCACTACCCTGGGCTTGGTCAGCTCCAGGAAGTCCCGCCAGGAAATGGTGGTGCTGGTCTCTCTCTCGGTATTCTCGGCCGGCAGTGTTTCCACGTGCTCGCTCATGCCGTCACCTCTTGATGCTTTGCGGTTGTATGTTGGCGGCTGACCGCCTTTGATCGCGTATGTTCATGCAGTCGCCAGAGCAGGTTGATCACCGCCAGCAACAGACCCGCGCCCATCGCATTGTGTGCCACAGCGATAGAGAGTGGTATATGGAAGGCCACGTTGGCAAGCCCTAATGCAATCTGCGCTATCAAGACAAGGGCAACCAGCTGAATGGGCCGGGCCAGGCCGGTATTCCGAAGTCGCCGCCACATGACCGCCAGCAACATGGCAAAGTACCCCAGTACCAACAACGCCCCGATGCGGTGGGTTAGATGAATGGCCACACGGCCATCCGCAGTCAACTGACCACCCAGGTAGTTGGGACCAACATGCTGGGCCACATCAAAGCCGTGGCGGAAGTCCATGTCGGCGGGCCACCATTCGCCCTGGCAGGTTGGTAAATCGGTACAGGCCACGGCGGCGTAATTCGCCGCCGTCCAGGCCCCCAGGGCTATTTGCATGATCACCAGGGCAAGCCCACCGAAGAGCCACGGCCGGAAGCGTCCAACATGGCGGTTCGTCGCTGTTTCTTCGCAGTCCCGCTTCGGCCAGGCGCGTAGTCGCAACGTCAACAACGTCAGCAAGCTGATCGTGGTAAACCCTCCCAACAGGTGAAGGGCGACCACCTGCGGCCAGAGTTTGAGCGTCACGGTCCACATGCCGAACGCACCCTGAAGAATGATGAAGCCTGCGATGAACAACGGCAATTTGACCGGCAAACCCTCACGCCGGTGGCGAATAGCGTAAGCTGCGATGCCGAATACCACCAGACCGAGGGTGCCCGCGGCATAGCGATGAATCATTTCCGGCCAGCCTTTGGTGACATCCACGGGTGTTTCCGGGAACCGCATGTTGGCAATGGCAATGCTTTCCGCACTCTGGGGCACGGACAAAAACCCGTAACAGCCAGGCCAGTCCGGACAACCGAGGCCGGCATGAACCAGCCGTGTCCAGGCCCCCAGCATGATGACTACCGCAGCCAGCAGCGTGGCAAACAGTGCCCAGCGCCCAAGAATACGGGCACGATGAGATACAGCAGCCTGGGGCTGGGTCAAGGTCAACTTCCTCCGAGCGTCCGGTTACCCAATCTGGGACAGTTTCATCAGTTGCTTGAAATCCTTGAGCATATCTTTACCGGAATGCTCATTGCCGTAATGCATCATGACGTTGCCAAACGGATCGATCAGCAGAATTCTTGGCTCTTCGTCGGGATGCACACCCGCTGGCCAGCCGGAGCCACCAGCGCCGCTGCGCTCCAGGCGTTCCGTCGAGCCATATTCATCGGACCAGCTCGCCTCGAGTTCCGCTGACGCGGAACCAAGCCAGGCGGCACGCGACATCCTGTCAGCATTCTTGCCAAGCGCAATGTTGACCTGACGTGTCAGATACAACAGGTTTTCGCAGGCGTCGGTACAATCGTTGGCAACCACCAGCGTCATCCATTCGGCGTTTGTGTGCTCCGGACCGAAGCGGGCTGCGAGGGCGTCGCCATCCGGCGTCTGCAGGCCAAGTTCGGAAACCGGCACTGCCGGCTCTATCAATACGCCGTTGTTGGTGTGTCCGGCCGGATTGAGCCAGCCGGTGTAAAACATGACCGTGGCAAACACCATCGGGCCAAAGCCGATCACAAACAGCAGCAACGCTGTACGCCGGCCACGCCGGACCTGTTCGGGCGTGGGGCCATCTTTGTGCTGTGCGGGGGACCCGTCAGCCGATGTCGTTGTCATTATTGGCTCCTGTTTTTCGATAACTCGCGACTGCCGTCAATATAACCAGTGCAAGGGCCAGTGAAAACCACTGAAACGCATATCCGTAATGGGTTTGTGGCCCCATCACATCCGGTGCCCAATCGGCACGATACGCACCGGGCTGGTCTCGGTCTGCCAGCCTGATCAGAGCTGAGGCAAGATTGTCCGCCTGCGCCATGGCTGCGGATCTTGGCAACGTCTGGACCCGCCGGGGCCAGCCTTCCACCTGCCTGGGGCTGTCAGCCAGTACCGGAGGCTCCGGAAACGCCGCCAGCCGGCCCTGGATAGCTACCTCACCGGCGGGCGCGTCTATGGCGGGTAAGCTCGCCCGGGTTTTCGGGGCACGTACCCAGCCACGGTTTATCACTACCGGGCGGCCTGCATTCGGGTAAAACAGGGTGAGCACTTCGTAACCTGGTGCGCCATCCCGGGTCCGATTGTCCAGCAACCAAGTGTACTCGCTGTAGCGGCCCTGGACCGTTACCGGGCGTCCATGGTCAAGGCCCTGGCGTACCTGCTGTTCCCAACTCAGGTTTTCGCCCTGCAGTTGCCATTGCTGAAGTTGCTGCTGCTTTTCCTCTGCCCGCCCCAGTTGCCAGACTCCCAGACTGATCAGCACCGGCAGGAATGCACCGGCGAACACCAGCAAACGCCAGTCAAAGTGCCAACGGCGATGTTTATACGGCCCCGATTCTGACATGCTCTGTTATAGTGACCTCAGAATAAATACCATCAGACACAGGAAACCCCATGCTAAAAGCGGTTGTCATTATTCTCATGCTGGCTGTCATCGTCAGTCTTTTCAGCGGGCTGTTCTTTTTGATCCGGGACGGCGGCAAAACTAACCGTGTGGTGAACTCGCTGACGGTGCGGGTAGTACTGAGTGTATTGCTGCTATTGGTGATTCTGCTTTCGCTCTGGCAAGGGGGCCTGGAGCTGAACCCGACCCCCTGATATTACTTCAGATGACGTACACAAACACGAACAGTCCAAGCCACACTACGTCAACAAAGTGCCAGTACCAGGCGGCAGCTTCGAAGCCGAAATGCTTGTCCGCACTGAAATGGCCTTTGTTGATCCGGATCAGCATGATGACCAGCATCAGCGTACCCAACATGACATGGGCACCGTGGAACCCGGTCAGCATGAAAAAGGTACTGCCATAGATGCCGGATTGCAGCGTAAGGTCCAAGTCCCTGTAGGCATGAACGTATTCATAGCCCTGAACAAACATGAATACCACAGCCAGGCCGATGGTTGTTCCCAGCCAAAGCTTCAGCTTCTGGCGGTGCTCTTCCTTGATGGCATGGTGTGCCACAGTCAAAGTGAATGACGAGGTCACCAGCAGGACGGTGTTGATCAACGGCAGCCCCCAGGGGCCAATCACTTCTTTCGGCCCAGGAAAGGCACCGGGGTCCGGATTGTTGATCAGTGGCCAGGAGGCCTGGAAGCCTTCCCACAGCATGTTACTGCTGCCTTTGTCGCCTTCACCGCCGAGCCAGGGCACAACGAATACGCGGGCATAGAACAGGGCCCCGAAAAATGCCGCAAAGAACATCACTTCCGAGAAAATGAACCAGCTCATACCCCAGCGGAAAGACCGGTCCATCTGCGGGCTGTAGAGCCCATCCCGGCTTTCCTTGATAACACTGCCGAACCAGCCAAACAGCATGTAGGCCATGATCACTGAGCCAACCCAGAACATGACCCATGATCCGGTGGTCGACTCACCCTGATTGCCATTAACCATGATTGAGGCAACCCCATACATGGTAACCCCCAGGCCGATCGTCGCAATGATCGGCCATTTACTCTGTTCTGGAACGTAATAGGTCTGGTTTTCCGCCATGACAATCTCCGATGGCTTATCCATTATCGTCTGTTGTTTTCATGACCCGGGCAATGTCGGATACGCCGGGTCACTTCACTTCCGGTGGTGTCGCGAAGGTGTGGTAAGGCGCGGGCGAAGGCACCGTCCACTCCAGCCCTTCGGCTCCGTCCCAGGGCTTCGCCGAGGCTTTCTCGCCACCCCTGGCGCACTTGACCACGATCAGCAGGAACAGCAACTGCGTGGCACCGAACATGAAGGCACCCACACTGGAGATCATGTTGAAATCGGCGAACTGCAGCGCGTAATCCGGAATCCGCCGCGGCATGCCGGCCAGGCCGAGAAAGTGCATTGGGAAGAAGGCCAGGTTCATACCCACAAATGACAGCCAGAAGTGGGTTTTGCCCAGGGTTTCGTCGTACATGTGGCCGGTCCACTTTGGCAGCCAGTAATACGCCGAGGCAAAGATGCCAAAGATCGCACCCGGTACCAGCACATAATGGAAGTGTGCCACCACGAAGTAAGTGTCGTGATACTGGAAATCCGCCGGTGCAATCGCCAGCATCAGGCCCGAGAACCCGCCGATGGTGAACAGAATCACAAAGGCCACCGCGAACAGCATGGGCGTTTCAAAACTGAGGGCACCACGGAACATGGTCGCGACCCAGTTAAACACTTTCACCCCGGTAGGCACGGCAATCAGCATGGTGGCGTACATGAAGAACAGCTGGCCGGCGATGGGAATGCCCACGGTGAACATGTGGTGAGCCCAGACCACGAACGACATCAGCGCAATCGCACCCACTGCATAAACCATGGAGGCATAGCCGAACAACGGTTTGCGCGAGAATGCCGGAATGATATGCGACACCGCGCCAAACGCCGGCAGAATCATGATGTACACCTCGGGGTGCCCAAAGAACCAGAACACGTGCTGGAACAGCACTGGATCACCACCACCGGAGGCATCAAAGAAGCTGGTACCGAAGTTGATATCCATCAACATCATGGTCACCACACCCGCCAGCACCGGCATTACGGCGATCAACAGGAATGCGGTGATCAGCCAGGTCCAGACGAACATCGGCATCTTCATCAGGGTCATGCCTGGTGCGCGCATGTTAAGTATGGTGGCGATCACGTTGATGGCACCCATGATGGATGACACACCCATAATGTGGATAGCAAAGATGAAGAACGTTGTACTTGGCGGCCCATAGGTCGTCGACAGGGGCGCGTAGAAGGTCCAGCCAAAGTTGGGCCCGCCACCGGACATGAACAGCGTGGACACCAGAATCAGGAAGGCACACGGCAGCAACCAGA
>NZ_JBBDSR010000103.1:0-17800 GCF_040904845.1 Marinobacter sp.
GGTTGCCCCCACTAGCACCTGAAGCTAGCGTGTCTACCAATTTCACCACCTCGGCAGGTGATTTGCAGTTGCGCCTTTCGATAAGAATGGGGCGTTTCTGCCATCGCTGAGGGGCTGTCCCTCAACCGATGGCGCGTACTTTAATGATTCGATAAAAACCTGTCAATTATTTTTTTCTGGAAAATTTTCCGCAATTTAATTGCTTTATTTCGCCGCCGGTTAGGCAGCATGGACGATCCGGCGTTATACTCCTGAGCACATACAAATGAACCGCAGCGTGTCAGGTGCGGACAGGACAAGTATTCGAATGGTTTCAAGCAAAAAGACGGACAATGATCCGCACGCCGGTCGTGAGGCGGAAAAATACGACAACCCCATCCAGAGCCGGGAGTTCATCCTTGAACACCTCACCCAGCGTGGTGCGCCTGCAACCCACGAGACGCTGTGCAGCGAGCTTGGGCAGGAGTCCCCGGAAGGAATAGAGGCATTGCGTCGCCGGCTGATCGCCATGTGCCGCGATGGCCAGATGATCTGCAACCGTCGGGGTGCTTACCTGCCCATCGAAGAGGCGGATCTGGTCACCGGGCGCGTCGTCGGCCACAAAGACGGCTTCGGGTTTTTGATTCCGGATGATGGCGGCAGCGATCTGTTCCTGACCGCTCGCCAGATGCGCCAGGTATTTCACGGTGACCGGGTTGCCGCACGAGTGGATCGTGTCGACGACAAGGGGCGTCGCGAAGGGGTGATTGTGGAGGTGCTTGAGCACCGTACCGCTCAGACGGTTGGCCGGTTTTTCCAGGAAAGCGGCATCGGTTTTGTAGTGCCCGAGAACGCCCGCATCAATCATGAGGTGTTGGTGCCCCAGGAGAACTGCGGCGACGCGCGGCCCGGCCAGTATGTCGTGGTGGATATCATTCGCCAGCCGACGGTGCGCACCCAGCCTCTGGGTAAGATTGTCGAGGTGTTGGGCGAGCACATGGCCCCGGGTATGGAAATCGATGTGGCCATCCGCTCCTACGACATTCCGCACAGCTGGCCGCCCGCGGTGGGTGAGCAAACCGCACAGATCGCTGAAGAGGTGACTGAAAAGGATAAAGCCAACCGGGTGGATATCCGCAACCTGCGGCTGGTGACCATTGATGATGAGTCCGCCCGGGACTTTGACGACGCGGTCTATTGTGAACCTCGCCCACGCGGCGGTTACCGTCTGTTGGTGGCGATTGCCGATGTGTCCCATTACGTGCGGCCAGGTACGCCTCTGGACGATGAGGCCGTTAACCGCAGCACCTCGGTGTATTTCCCGGATCATGTAGTGCCGATGCTGCCGGAAAAACTGTCGAATGGCCTGTGTTCTCTGAACCCCGGGGTGGACCGGTTGTGCATGGTGGCGGATATGACCATCAGCGCGGCGGGCAACATCAGTGGTTACAGTTTTTATCAGGCGGTGATGTACAGCCACGCGCGGCTGACATACAACAAAGTCAGCTCGATGCTGGAGCATCCGGACACGGAACAGGGTTATAAACTGTGTGAGCAGTACGCGCATGTGTTGCCGCAACTGCACAATATCTATGGCCTGTATCAGCTGCTGCGCAAAGCCCGCTCCGAGCGTGGTGCCATTGATTTTGAGACCACGGAAACCAAGGTGGTGTTTGACGCCGATCGCAAGATCGAAGAAATCGTGCCGGTGCAGCGCAATGATGCCCACAAGATCATCGAGGAATGCATGCTGTGCGCGAACGTTGCCACCGCGCGGTTCCTCAAGAAACACAAACGGCCGGCCCTGTATCGGGTTCACGATGGTCCCTCGGAAGAGCGTCTGAACGCGGTAAGGTTGTTCCTGGGTGAGCTGGGCCTTCAGCTAGGTGGCGGAGACAGCCCGACGTCTGCGGATTATCGGGCGTTGCTGTCCCAGGTTTCGGATCGCTCCGATTTCAATGTCATTCAGACGGTTATGCTGAGGTCGCTCAGTCAGGCGGTCTACACGCCTGAAGAGGGGGGGCACTTTGGCCTGGGGTTTGCGGGCTATGCGCACTTTACCTCGCCGATCCGACGGTACCCGGATTTGGTTGCACACCGTGCCATCAAATCAGTGATTCACAGTGAAGAGGCCGCCAAAGACGTGGTCAAGCCGGCGAAGCGAGACCATGAGCTGGCGGAATATCCCTATGACCTGGCGAGCATGGAGCGGTTGGGGCAGCACACCTCCATGGCCGAGCGGCGCGCTGATGATGCCACCCGTGATGTGACGGCCTGGCTCAAGTGCGAATACCTCAGTGAGAACGTTGGGGAAGAGTTTGACGGGGTGATTGCCGCTGTTGTGCCGTTCGGTTTCTTCGTGGAGCTGTCTGGTGTTTACATTGAAGGGTTGGTTCATGTGTCGACCCTCAGTGGCGATTTTTTCCACCACGACGCGGCCAAGCACCGACTGATCGGTGAACACACCGCGCAGAGCTTCCGCCTCGGTGATGACGTGCGCGTCAAGCTGGTGCGTGTTGGCATGGAAGATCGCAAGATTGACCTTGAGTTGACCAGTGAGCCGCAGCACCGGCAGGCTGATCGGGATGCGCTCAATATCACCCGCAAGGAGCCCCGGGGCAAGGCAAAAGGCCGTGGCAAGGGTGCAGGCCGGGAGGGCAAGCCAAATACCCGCTCTGATACCCGCGAAAAGCCGGCGGCGAAGAAGCGTCCGGCCAAGGCCGCGGGGGATAAACCGAAAAGTCCGCCTGCCGGGAAGCCGAAGGCCGGAAAAAATGAGCCGATGTCTGCCCGGGATGAGTTGGTTGCACAGGCCGCCAAGCTGGCGTTGGGCAAGGACAAAAAACGGAAACCCGGCAAGTCAGGGAAATAACCAGTGTCCGAAGAGTTCATATTTGGATGGCACGCGGTAGAGGCGGTGCTCAAGCGCGAGCCGGAGCGGTTGCAGCAGGTCTGGATTCAGACCGGGCGCCAGGATCGCCGGGTAAAATCGATCACCGATGGGCTGGACAGTCTTGGGGTGCGCTGGAGCGTGGTGCACCGCAAGGAACTGGATGGGAAGGTCGCGGGCGTCCATCAGGGCGTTGTCGCGGCGGTCTCGGAGAGTCGCGAGTGGGGCGAGGATGACTTGATGGCGATGCTCGCCAGCGCTGACAAGCCGCCCTTTCTGCTGGTGCTGGACGGCGTGACCGATCCTCACAACCTGGGTGCCTGCATGCGCACCGCCGATGCGGTAGGTGTCCAGGCGGTGATTGTGCCCAAGGACAAATCCGCGACCTTGACACCGGTAGCCCGCAAGGTGGCCTGCGGCGCGGCTGAAACCGTGCCCTTTGTGCGGGTAACCAACCTGGCGCGCTGTCTGCGTACCCTGAAAGAGGAGGGTGTGTGGATGATCGGAACCGCCGGCGAGGCGGATTGCACCCTGTATCAGGCAAATTTCACCGGCCCGGTGGCGCTGATTATGGGTGCCGAGGGCAAGGGCATGCGGCGATTGACTCGCGAACACTGCGACACGCTGATTAACATTCCCATGCTGGGCCACGTTGACAGCCTGAATGTGTCGGTTGCCACAGGCGTCTGCCTGTACGAGGCTTTGCGCCAGAGGCTTGCATAGATCCCCTCACACGCCTAGAATACCGCACCCCTTTCTTTAGGGGCGGTGTTGTATTGCCCGAATAAACCGGCAGTTTGACTGCCACCTCCTTGCTTTCACATTTGACGGCCTTGGGTATGTTGACCAGTCGTTAAAAGGAAGCTGTATAAACCGTAGGGAGAACTCATGCGTCACTACGAAATCGTATTTATGGTACACCCTGATCAGAGCGAGCAAGTGCCCGCGATGATCGAGCGTTATACCGGCGTCATCACTGAAGATGGCGGCAAGGTACATCGCCTGGAAGATTGGGGCCGTCGTCACATGGCATACCCGATCAACAAGATTCATAAGGCTCACTATGTCCTGATGAACGTTGAATGTTCACAGGCAGCGATGGACGAGCTGACTCACAACTTCCGTTTCAACGATGCCATCATCCGCGACATGATTCTGCGCCGCGATGGTGCTGATATCGACCTGTCACCGATGAAAGCTTCTGAGTCCCGTGAAGACCGTCGTGGCGGTGATGATCGTCCGCGTCGTTCAGCTGAATCTTCTGAGGAGCGTCAGGAAACGCCCCAGGAAGAAAGTCAGAAAGCTGAAACCCAGGACGAAGAAGAGTAATTAACCGGAGTTGAGGAGTTACGTTATGGCTCGTTTTTTCAGACGTCGTAAGTTCTGCCGCTTCACGGCAGAAGGTGTTAAAGAGATCGATTACAAGGATCTGGACACCCTGAAAGGTTACATCACAGAAACTGGCAAAATCGTGCCCAGCCGTATCACCGGCACCAAAGCACGTTATCAGCGTCAGCTGGCTACCGCGATCAAGCGCGCCCGCTACCTGGCACTGCTGCCGTACTCGGACAGCCACGATAATTAATTAACAGATAAACAGGACTTGGGACCATGCGTGCACTGGCACAGTTTGTAATGCGCGGTCCCCTGCAGGCAGGCGGGGTTGCGGCAGTTACAACGGCCATACCCCTGCTGTTCTGGATTGGAGCTGCGGTGATCGGCCTGGTGATTCTCAGGCTGGGTATCGGCAAGGGGCTGAGCATCGGTCTCTGGGCATTACTTCCGGCACTGGGTTGGAGCTGGTTCGGGCAGGACCCGACGGCGCTGGCGGTGTTGCTTGAAGTGATGCTCATGGCTTCCATTCTCAGGCTGTCCCTGTCATGGGAAAAAGCCCTCCTCGGTGGGAGTTTCCTGGCGATTGTGACAGGGCTGATGTTGCCTGTGATCTACCCGGGGTTGCTGGACGATCTGGTCCGCACCGGGGTCAGTTTTTACGAACAGTACAATGCCGAAGTGGCCCGTAGTCTGGGCGATGAACTGGAAACAGTGATTCGGGAAACCATGAACGCCAGCATGGCCGGCACTTACCTGGTAACAGGGGTGGCAATGGTGATGATGGCAAGGTTCTGGCAGGCAGGGCTGTATAATCCTGGCGGATTTCGGAAAGAGTTTCACGCTTTCCAACTGTCACCGGTGGTGGCTGTACTGTGTGCCGTGACCATGGTGGTAGGGCCTCTTCTGGGGCTGAACTCCATGCTGTTGGTATGGGCCGCAGGCATGCCGCTGTTTGTGGCAGGCCTGGCGCTTGTTCATGGTCTGGCTGGTCGTAAAAATCTGAATGGGCAGTGGCTGTTGCTGTTTTATATAGCACTGGTGCTTCTGGGCCCAAGCCTGATGATTCTGTTAGTGGTTCTGGCGTTTGTGGATAGCTGGCTGAAAATCCGGGGGCGAATCAAACCCGCCGGACCGGCTGAATAAAGCACGAAGAGGTTAACGAGATGGAAGTTATTCTGCTCGAAAAAGTAGCAAACCTTGGTTCACTTGGTGACAAGGTAAAGGTAAAGGCCGGTTACGGTCGTAATTTTCTGCTGCCATACGGCAAGGCTGTTGCAGCAACCGCTGACAACCTGAAGGCCTTCGAAGAGCGCCGTGCCGAGTTGGAAAAGGCAGCCAACGAGAAGCTGAGCGCCGCCAAGAGCCGCGCTGAAGCCCTCGAAGGTGCGTCCTTTACCATCGGCTCCAAGGCTGGTGACGAAGGCAAGCTGTTCGGCTCAATCGGTGCGCGCGATATCGCGGATGCCGTGACTGCTGGTGGCACCGACGTCGAGAAGAGTGAAGTTCGTCTGCCCGAAGGTCCGCTGCGCGTGACTGGCGAGTACGACATCGAGCTGCAGCTGCACTCCGACGTGGTCGCTGAGATCAAGCTGGTTGTTGTCGCCGCGTAATCGGAGACAGCAGGGCACGCGAGCCAGGTAAATTCTGGGTCGCATGTTCAATGCCAGTGGTGTGCGCCACAGCGCCGGTGTAACCCGGCGCTGTGGTTTTACAGGCCCGGCCCCGCAGATGCGGGTTCCGGGCCTGTTGCTTTCTGATATGCTTCTGGTTTTGGCAGTGGCTCCCATCCGTAAAGCAAAGGGCCTACACTGTCGCAGACGCGATCCCTAACTGAAGACGTATTCATGGCCAATTCCAATTTCAAACCCGCGAAAACCGACCTGGAAACCAGCCGCATCAAAGTACCACCGCATTCAGTCGAGGCCGAGCAGGCCGTTCTGGGTGGCCTGATGCTGGATAACCGTCGGTTTGATGAAATCAGCGAGGTCATTTCCGCCGCTGATTTTTATCGTCAGGATCACCGTCTCATCTTTGGTGCCGCAGAAAGCCTGGCCGGTGAGAGTGAGCCCCTGGATGTGGTCACCCTGGCAGAATTTCTGGACCGGGCAGGTGACATTGAAGACGCGGGTGGATTGTCGTACCTGGCCGAGCTGGCCGAGAAAACGCCTGGGGCGGCGAATATTCGTGCCTATGCGGACATTGTCAAAGAGCGTTCGATCTTGCGAAGCCTTGTAGACGTGTCCGGGCAGATATCAGATTCCGCGTTTAACCCCCAAGGCAGGACCAGCGCAGAGGTGCTGGATGAGGCTGAGCGAAATGTGTTCAAGATTGCCGAGTCCCGAAGTAAAGAGGGCTCCGGACCTAAAATAATCAATCCGATTCTGACAAAAGCGCTCACGAAAATTGAGGAACTCTTTGAGTCTGGAGAGATGACCACCGGCCTTACGACCGGGTTCAATGATCTTGATGAATGGACCTCGGGCATGCAGCCCGCCGATCTGATTATCGTCGCAGGGCGGCCTTCGATGGGTAAAACCACGTTCGCCATGAACGTGGTTGAAAATGCGCTGATCAGCACCAGCACACCGATTCTGGTGTTCAGTATGGAAATGCCGGCCGATGCGCTGGCGATGCGAATGCTGTCGTCACTTGGTAGGATTGATCAGTCGAGAATCCGCAGTGGCAAGCTCGAAGAAGACGACTGGCCACGGCTGACGTCCGCTGTCAGCCTGCTCAAGGACAAGCCACTTTACATTGACGATACCCCCGGCCTGAGCCCGACGGAAATGCGCTCCCGCGCCCGCCGTATCGCTCGGGAAAACGATGGCCAGTTGGGTTTGATCATGGTGGATTATCTGCAGCTGATGCGGGTGCCAGGCAACACCGAAGGCCGCACGGCGGAAATATCGGAGATCTCCCGTTCATTGAAGGGTCTTGCGAAAGAGTTGAGCTGCCCGGTGATGGCGTTGTCGCAGTTGAACCGGAGCCTCGAGCAGCGCCCCAATAAGCGCCCGGTAAACTCCGACTTGCGGGAATCCGGCGCAATCGAGCAAGACGCGGACGTGATTATGTTTGTCTACCGTGATGAGGTATACAACGAGGACACCTCGGATAAGGGCATTGCCGAGATCATTATTGGTAAGCAGCGGAACGGTCCGATCGGGACGGTGCGGCTGGCGTTTATCGGCAAATACACCAAGTTCGAGGACTTGGCGCACGGTGCCTACGGCGATTACGGCGGCGATTACTGATGCCACGAAGCACCGTCGCGCGGATTGATACCGATGCCATTCGCCACAATTATCGATTGGCATGCAGGCGTGCGGGCGCTGCCCGGGCCATGGCTGTCATCAAGGCAGACGGTTACGGCCACGGCATTGCCAGGGTCGCCAGAGCGCTTGCAGAGGATGCGCCATGTTATGCGGTGGCGAGCCTGGAAGAAGCCCTGGCGGTGCGCAATGAAGGGCTGACGCAGCCTGTGGTGTTGCTGCAAGGCACCCACCAGCGTGACGATGTTGAGGTATGCGCTCGTGAGGGGTTCCAGCCGGTGCTCCACAGCGACTATCAACTGACCTGGCTGCAGGAAGCCTCTGAAAAGCCTTCGTACTGGCTGAAAGTGAATACCGGCATGAACCGCATCGGCTTTGCGCCCGAAAGCCTTGCTACCCGGGTGGATGCGCTGATGGCGGTGCCCGTGTTTGCATCGACATTGCAGGGTTTTATGACCCATTTTGCCTGTGCCGACGATGCCTCCAGTCCGGAAACGGAGGAACAAACCCGTCGGTTTGAGGCCGCCGTGGCCCCCTGGCCCGACCTGCAAAGGAGTGTTGGTAATTCGGCGGCGCATTTTTTGCCCGGTCAGGCACTGTTCGACTGGAGCCGTCCGGGCATCATGCTCTATGGGGCATCACCGGTGTTGGCGCAAACCGGACCCGAGCTTGGGCTGCAGGCCGCGATGACACTGGAGGCACCGCTGATCGCCACGCGCTGGCTGAAAACAGGTGACTGCGTGGGCTATGGCGGCACCTGGGTGGCTGATCGGGATACACGGATGGGTATTGTTGCCGTAGGCTACGGTGATGGTTATCCGCGCCACGCGGGAACCGATACCCCAGCTGCCGTGGGAGGCAAGCGTATCCGGCTGATCGGCCGGGTGTCCATGGACATGCTCGCAGTCGACCTTTCAGCAGCACCGGATGCGCAGGAAGGCGATGCGGTCGAGTTATGGGGTGGCCAGGTCAGTGTTGATGAGGTTGCCAGCCATGCGGGTACGATAGGATACGAGCTGTTGACGGGGGTAACAGCCCGGGTTCCCAGGCTGTATCGGTAAAGCGGCAAGCCCCTCAGGCAGCGGTTTCAGGCTCATGGATGATTTCCTCGATGAAGTCGAGGATGGCACCCAGGCTGCGGTCGTCCAGTTTTTTCAGGACCTTGTGAACCACCATTTTACTGCCCTTGAGCATGCTGCTGATGCCCACTTTGGCCATCCCCATCATCATGCTGCTGGCGTTCAGTCGGCGTAGTGGTTCAAGGAAAAAGAAGTCGAGACCGTCATCGGTCATCTCGACGATCAGGTTATAGAGCTTGTCGATGGCCTCTTTATCGGCCTTGCCACGTTCCCGCAGCTCGCCAACAGTGTAGAGCGCCCGGGTTCGGAGCTCATCGGATATAGGGGCTACAATATGGCTTTGTTGTTTCAGCATGTCGGTTCCTGTTGTTGTATGCTCATCGGGATTCTGTGAAATCAGTTTCCGTGTATTGTAAGACGGGAACCGTCTGTGCCATTGGCTTGAGTGGAACGGGGTGGCCGTCACATCAGTGAAATTGCGGGAGGCGTTGGACGCTTGTGCATGTTGTAGTAGTTCATGATTATGGCCCGCTGGGCAAGGTTTTGCTTGAGCGATTGCGGGAGACGCCGTTGCAGGTCAGCCCCCTGCTGGTCAGTGACCCGCGCCGGGCGGACCTGTCAGCGCTGGAAAGCTGGATACCGCCGGACACCGACCTGATTGTCAACGCGCTCTGGCTGACCGACCCTGAGGTGGCTGAGCAAGATCCGGAAGGCGCGCATCTGGCGGCGTTTTCGTTGCCTATTGCTCTCGCGGAGTTTGCCCGGGATCGCAATGTGGCGCTGCTGCAACTGTCTTCCTGTTACGTATTCGATGGCCGTAAGCAAAGCGCGTACATCTCCTCGAACCCCGGGCAGCCCTTTAACGAGCTGGGCAACTGGCAGTGGGAGTGTGAGCAGGCGTTAAGGACCTTGTTGCCGCGGCACATCATCCTGAGAACCGGCTGGAGCCTCGGGCGTTTTATTCGCAAGATGCAAAAAAGTACCGGTTCCAGTGACATTCTCCACCTGCCGGGGCGTTGCCGGGGTCAACCTGTGACGGTAAGGGATCTGGCGCGGGTGATGACGGCCATCATTCTGCAATTGGACTGTGGTGCGGAGGTCTGGGGCACCTATCAATACGCGGGCGCGGAAGAGATCACGCTGTATGAGCTGGGTCTGGCCATTGCCGGGTTGCCGGGGATACCGGCGGGTATTCGCGTGGTGGACCATGTGCCGGATTGGGCCACCCACGAGCCGGCCAATGCGACCTTGATCTGCACCAAAATTCGCAACACATTCGGCATCAAGCAGTTGCCCTGGCGCTCCGGCCTGTCAGAGGAACTGGACACGTTGGCCAGAGATTAATGCCGCTGGCGGGCCGGCTTAATCCGCTGCTGTGGCGTCGGCCACTTCTCTCTTTTCCTGCTCAATCATCGCCGGTGTTTCCAGGGAGATCCGCCCAAGGGTTCCGGCACGGAACTCGTTCAACAAGACTTCGGACACTTTGTGCAGGTCAGGGATGCCGCCCCGGGCGAAAAACCGGCGTCTGGCCGCTATGGCGTCCATCAAGGCCAGCCCATCCTGGGGCGTTTCTTCCAGCCCGTACCGTTTGAGTACCTGGTCCGGGTAGGCCTGCAGCAAGTAATCCGCCTCGAACATTGCGATGTCTTCAAAATCGAGCACGGCGGCGCGTATGGCTCCGGTGATTGCCAATCGATATCCACAGGCTTCGGGTGACAGCTTCGGCCATAAAAAGCCGGGTGTGTCGTAAAGCAGGATGTTGTCAGGCAGTTTGATGGCCTGCTGGGCCCGGGTCACTGCCGGCTCATTACCGGTCTTGGCGGCGGGTCGACCGGCCAGGGTGTTGATCAGGGTGGATTTGCCGACGTTCGGAATGCCCAGAATCATCACCCGTAACGCGCTTTTCTGACGGTCATGCCCGGGCGTCATGTCGGCGGCCAATCTGAGGATGTCCAGCGCCTCAGTCCGCTGGTTATGGGTGAGGGTAATGGTGCGAACCCCTCGCTCCTTTTCCAGCCAGGTCTGCCATTCAGCGGTCACGGCGGGGTCAGCCAGGTCACGTTTGTTGAGGACCTTGATCAGCGGGGTATCACCGCGCAGGCTCGGCACCAGCGGGTTTTCGCTGCTAAAAGGAATGCGGGCGTCTAGAACCTCGATAATCAGGTCCATCTGCGGCATTACCTTTTTGATTTCCTTGCGGGCCTTGTGCATGTGGCCGGGAAACCAGTTAATGGCCATGTTGTGACTCCAGAGTAGGCTGAGCGGCGTATTATGGACGGGAATGACCAAATTTTCACATTTGTTTGAAGCCGCTGGTGCTGCGGCATTGCGCCGGTTCAGGTGACACTTGTGTACAAAAACAGGGGGTATCGGGATGAAAGCCAAAGGTGTTTTGTTTTAGGGTGTACGTCCTGAAACGAGAAACCTATAACGCTCAGCGATTTGACGCTGTATTCCGCGACCTACAACGGAGAACATTATGAAGCTTGTAAAACTGTTTGGTATCGCTCTGCTGACCATCGGTCTGGCTGGCCCGGCCATGGCACAGGACATGAGTGCACAACAGCCCGGCGCTGGCGGTGGCCAGGGAGATCAGGTTGATCAACTGGCAGAGCTGGTCGGATTGAGCGATGATCAGCAGAAAGAGATCCGCGGCATCATTGAAGAAATGCAGGGCGAAATCCAGAGCCTGCAGGGCGAAGCTCAGCAGCTTCAGCAGTCCATTCAGAGCCAGATCAAGCCGGACTACGACGAAGATAAAATTCGTGACGACGCCGAGCAGTTGGGTGATCTGACCGGTGAAATGACTGCGCTGTCCACTTTGATGCAGGCCAAAGTAGACGCCGTGTTTACCGAAGAGCAGCGTAACGAGCTCGACAAGCGTATGCAGCAAATGCAGCAACAGCAGCAGCAAATGCAACGGCAGATGCAGCAGCAACAGCGTCAGTAAAGCGTCCGTTGCAAAAACCGCCGGTGGCCTCAGGCCATCGGCGGTTTTTTTATGTCTGCATAAACGCCACCTTTGAGCTCCCTCTCAAAACCGGAAGTTAAAAGCATGGCTATGCCCCCGAGCCTGCCCCGGCCCCGAACGGCTTCAGCAGCACGATCAGGCGAGGCAACAACGTCAGGGCACCGGCCAGGGCCATGAACATGGCGAAGCCGGTGAACAGGCCGAAGTAGATGGTCGGTATGAAGTTCGACAGCACCAGAATCGAGAAGCCGGTGATGATGGTCAGTGAGGTGTAGAACATCGCGCGGCCGATGCTGCGGTGGCAGCGGTGCATGGTGGCGATGTAATCGCCGTCTTTGGTGAACTCGGTTTTGAAGCGATGAATGTAGTGGATGGTGTCGTCCACCGCGATACCCACGGTGATGGCTGCGACGGTAATGGTCATCATGTCCAGCGGAATGCCCAGCCAGCCCATCAGGCCCAACACGGAGCCGGCGGCGATCAGGTTCGGGGCCATGCCGATCAGCGCCAGCAACAATGAGCGGAACAGAATCAGGAACATGATCATTATGGCCAGGAACACGATGCCCAGTGTCTTGATCTGGGAGTCGAACAGGCTTTGCAGCATGTTGTTGTACATCACGGTCATGCCGGTGAAGAGCACCTGATCCTCCCCGAAGCCGAGCTCGTCGGTGAGGTGGCTGTGAATGGTGTCGAGCAATTCCTGACGGCGTAACTCCGGGAGGGTCTCGAGGATGCGAATGCTGAAGCGTGCCTCGTCGTGCTCCTCGGAAATGTAGGGCGTCAGCAGAATGTCCTGCAGGACCTCCGGCACGGCGGACGGTACAAACGCCAGCTCGAGAGCGTTCAGCGGCTCACCGCCGTTAACCTGTGCCAGCAGGTCCAGGGTGGTGGTGATGGACAGCACCTTGCCGGTTTCCTTCAAACTGTCCAGATAGTCGTGAACGCCCCGCAGCCGGTCCATTTTCTGGTACGTGAACCAGGTATCCCGGTATTCGGATTCTTCGCCGCAATCGTCCACGAACGGATCGCAATCACTGGCGAAGGGGTCACCCGAGCCTGCATTTTCCGGGGGCGGGTCGTCGGTGATTACCACATCCAGCGGCGTGGTACCGCCCAGGCGATCATCGATGGTGAGCATGCCCTGATGTATTTCGGTGTCGGATTTGAAGTAATCAATAAAGCTGTTTTCGACCGTGAGTCGGTTCATGCCCGCCACGCACAGCACCGCGATGGCGGCTGAGCCGACCAGAACCAGCTTGCCGTGATGTTCGGTAAAGCGGGCAAAGGCATCGGTGAAGGGCACCCTGTCGGAGCTGACATAGCGGTCAACGGGTGGGGGTAACAGGGCCAGTAACGCCGGGAAAATCAGGAAGGTCACCAGAAACGCCACGGTCAGGCCGAGGGTCATCATCCAGCCGAAATCGATCACCGGGCGGATACCGCTGAACGTCAGCGAGCCAAAGGCGACAATGGTGGTGATGGCCATATAGAAACACGGTTTGATCATTGCCAGCAGCGTGCGGCGCAGCGTGTCCTTGTGGAAAGCCTGGGGATCGTCGTGTTGGAATTCGCGGTAACGGACGATCAGGTGAATGGTCAGCGACAGCGTCATGATCAGCAACAAGGACACCACATTGGACGAGATCACCGTGACCGGCCATTGCGCCCAGGACAGGTAACCGATCACCAGCCACACGGTGAAGGTGCAGCACAGCAACGGTGCCAGTACCCAGCGCCACTGGCGGAAGATGATGGCCAGGGTCAGCAACAGGAAAATCAGCACGCCAATGCCGAACGTCGACAGGTCATTTTCAATGAACTGGATCATGTCCGCGACGATCATCGGTACGCCGCCGAGGTAGATTTCGGCGTTGTCGCGGTAGTTATCAAGGATGGTGCGGACCTGCTCAATGGTCTGTTCCCGCTCCGCGCCCTGTTGCTCGGTAAAGCGGATGAACTCATCGCTGATGCGCTCCAGAGCCTGCTGGTCGTCGGCACTGGCATCATTGTTGGCCACCTTGTCCCGAAGTCGCTCCCGCTCGTTGAGCAGCTCGAAATAGCGCTCAGGCGTCGGCAGGTTGACCTGAATGGCGGTGGTGCCTGCGTCTTTGCTGATCAGCAGGTTGGGATACATGGGGTTGCTGAGTAACGACTCCCTGGCTGTGTCCGGTGCCACGTCGTCGCCGTCCATGGTTTTGATTTCCGAGTCGACCGTATCCAGGGTCAGGTCGGGGCTGTGAAGCAGCGGCACGTTAAGAATGCTGTTGGTGGAGCTGACGGTGTCCAGCGCCTCCAGTTCATCCCGGAGTTGTCGCAGGGTGTCCAGAGTGTCGGTGCTGAACAGGTCGCTGCTGGGCGTGAAGGTGACCACCAGAAAGTCGTCGGAGGTGGTGAAGCGCTGGTTGACCTCGCGGTACTGCTCCAGTGACCGGTCATTTTCCAGTACCAGCGATTCCGCCGAGGCGTCGAGCCGGAATTGGTCCAGGCGAAGACTGGCGACTACCAGAAGGAGTCCGAATACGAGAAGAACGGCAATCGGATGACGAAGGATCAGCCGGTCGTAGAGGGAACGGATCGGGGTCATTGGCACAGTTTCCACACGGTTACAAAACGAGTGCAGAGTGTGCCACAAACCGTCAGTGGACTGTGACCCTGTTTGAGGCCTCTTCGCAGAGGCCGGTCCGGTTTTTCAGTCGACCGCCTTGACCGGAATCTGTTGTGCGTTGGAAGCGGGTACCGCCGGAACCGCGAGGCCGAGGTTGTTCTTATCGAATACCCGGTCGGCGCGGTAGCTGGAACGCACCATCGGGCCGGAGGGCACTTCCATGAAGCCTTTCTCGAGACCAATGTCGCGATAGCGGTTGAATTCTTCCGGTGTGACGTAGCGTTCCACCGGCAGATGGTTTGGGGTAGGGCGCAGGTACTGGCCAAGAGTGAGGATGTCCACGCCAATGGCACGCAGGTCGTCCATGGCTTCCTGCACTTCTTCGTCCGTTTCGCCAAGGCCCAGCATCAGGCTGGTCTTGGTGATGACACCGGGGCGGTGTTGCTTGGCGTGGGCCAGCACGCTCAGGGTTTTCTCATAGCCGGCGCGGGGGTCGCGGACACGGCCGGTCAGTCGTCGCACGGTTTCCACGTTCTGGGCAAACACATCCAGCCCGGAATCCACCACCTTTTCCACGTGGGGCATGACGGCGTCAAAATCCGGGGTCAGTGCCTCAACGGCGACTTCGGGAGTGCGCTGTTTGATCGCCGATACGCAGGCGGCGTAGTGGGCGGCACCGCCATCGTCCAGGTCGTCACGGTCGACCGAGGTCAGCACAATATAGCGCAGCCCCATCAGTTCTACGGACTTGGCGGTGTTTTCCGGTTCTTCCGCGTCCAGCCAGCCCTTGGGGTTGCCGGTATCCACCGCGCAGAATTTGCAGGCGCGGGTGCACACCGAACCCATCACCATGATGGTGGCCGTGCCGTTCGCCCAGCACTCGCCAATATTGGGGCAGTGGGACTCCTGGCAGACCGTGCTCAGGCGGTGTTCGCTGACGTTCTTGCGCACGGCCTCGTACCGTTCCCCGCCGGGCATGCGTGCCCGCAGCCACTTGGGTTTCCGCTCCACTGGGATGGCTTCCCGGCTGGATGACTGTTTCACGCCATCCTTGATGGCTGAGAAGCCATGCTCATTGCGGAATTTGGAACCACTGGTGACGCGCGGTTTTGTGGTGTCGCTCATTACAACCGGACTCTCGTAAAAACTTGGGGAGCCTTAAAGGGTAAAGCGCCGGCGTGGCAGTTACAAGGCGGATAAGGGCAATCACGGGGTTATTGGAGGGATAACGGGCATGACTTTCGTCGCAACCGTTGACCTTTGTCAACTGTCCTTGCCGTTGTCTGTTTGTTATCGGGTTAGGCTCTCGAGTATGGCACACGGAATGGAACCGTAGCAGGGCATCTGGCGTGAAACGAGTACCGCCAGTATCGTATAGATCATTATGATTATGGCGGCGCAGGAAGTGCCGGGAATCAGGCCGGTGTTCACTCACTGAAGAGAGAGTCTCCATGAATACGAAAATGATTCGTTCCACTGTGATTGCAACAGGTATTGTTCTGGCCGGAAGTCTGTCGACGACGCCGGCTTGGGCTCAGTCTGAAGCCGCAGATAATGCCAAGCGAGCTGCGGAAATGTCTGAAAGAGGCAAAGGCAAGGCTCGTGAAGCTCAGGAGAAAGGTAAAGACGCCCGTAATAAGGGCAAGGAAAAAGCGGCCGACATGCGCGAGCGTGGGGAAGACGAGGCCGAGCGCAATCGCGAGCGTGGGGAAGCCGAATCAGAGCGTGCCCGCGAGCGCGCGGAAAGGACTGAAGAAAGAGCAGAGAAAGCCCGGGAACAGGCGCAGGCTTCCAACCGGGATAATGAAAACCGCAAGGCTGACCCGGCTTCAAAAGGTAGTGAAAAGGGACAGGCCCAGAAACAGGAAAAGGCTCAGGCCTGGTGGAATTTCTGGGACTGACCTGATCAGGGAGAAGGCCGGTCGGCTATGCCATCCGGCCTTCTCCTGTTCCCGGAATCAGTGCCCCGCTGTCATGTCACAAACAAAAAAGCCCGACTCGTGAAAGTCGGGCTTTTCGAATACTGGTAGCAAGGGGCGGAGTCGAACCGCCGACCCCGGCATTATGAGTGCCGAGTAAAGCTCAGGCACCCCTACCAATACCAGTCAAAACAGATATCTACAAAGTATAAAAGTATCAATAACAAGCTATAACCACCAAAGCAGGGGGCAAAGGGACAAAGAGAGAATTACAATTCCCCCCCAACTTAGAGCAAGTATTTACCAATGCTCACGGCTCAAAATCAAAGGGCATCGCAGAATGCCCCGCCTTCTCACCACTCTACGCTAAACGATATCCAGTCCCTGAGACAATGCAAGGGTAAACCCGCAAGGGCGCAAAAAACGCGCCCTTGCATTGTCTCAGGGACTGGAAGTGGAGCGCGTGCGAGCGGTGACGATGACGAGGGCATATCAGCTAACTACGATACTTGATACTCAATGACATCTTCAGCAAAAACCTCACAATGGTAGCCATGAGGAGGCACCGAAGACCACCCAAACTCACGGATAAGAAACTGAAGCTTTAACGGACCCTCAGCACCTGCAGGTAGCACAAGCCCGACGACATGCCCGGAAACGCTATACTTTTGAAACTCTGGTGGTGCTTCCTGCATCAAAACCGTAAATGAGACCTTTTTGCCGTTTAACCGCATAGCTTCTGATGAATCAATCATGTTCCCTCCTAAGATATCGCTCTATAGCTGCTCGAATATGAAACGCCTGACTTTCCCCAGTACGTTCCGAAAGAAGTTTTAACTGTTCTATCTGTCCTAGCGTCAAATGAACTAAAAACGGCCGCTTCAAAGGCTTTGACACAGCTGTAGTGTGTCTCCGACTAGGTGGTGACCGGTCTGATATCTCTTTAGACTTAGATTGACCAGATGGCCCCTCAGAGGGCACAGGACGATGACCAGTAATAGACTCAGCTCTATCGAAGGCCTCACCCAAATTTTTACCAGTAACCTTCACAGTAGTCCCGGCCTTGTAGTATTCAATCGAATCTAAATAAACCGAATCTTGCCCTTTATCTCCCAGCCCATTGAAAAAAATCTGAGCATGCTTACGACCTTTGCAAATATGGCTTTCATACAAGTATTGAATCGCCTTCCTGCGTTGAGATTTTGTAAGCTTCAAACCACGACCCTCAGCTGCTGCAGAACCTATATATATCCTATATACGTTAATGATAGGTCGAAAAACGACAGAAAACAATACCTATATAGGTTTACTGATATTATCTGACGCTTTTTGACGTTTTCAATGTTCTTTTATAAGACGTGCTACAAGGACGTCTATCAGGAACGCGCGCCGCGCCCGGCCCAACTACGTTTGGTCCGTGCGCACGCGCGTAGGCAGCGTTAGAGCGATGAGTTAACAGCAGTACGGAAGAATGGTTAAAGACAAAGAGACAAACAGAAGAAAGGGCGGGCCGGTTAGCGGCCCGGATTTGTTTCCGTCGATGATATGGAGTCGCCTGAAACGCCGTGTGCGTTGCTGAGCACTCCCATTATACCGACATGCTCGGCCCGTCAAGGACAAGCGCATGCGTGATAAATCATCCTTGACGGGCTTCCGCGTGTCGGTCTCATGAGAGCACACAGAAACGCCCACTCCGGGCTAACACGAGGTGCTCAACATGGAATCAAACAACTATCTCAAGATCGACAAC
>NZ_JBBDSR010000104.1:0-17377 GCF_040904845.1 Marinobacter sp.
GCGTGAAGCTCTGGTCACCACGCTGGAGTTGGCAAAGTTCCGGGTGCGTGAAGCGGCGGATGCACAGCAGGCGCTGGTTCGTCTGGCGGAGTCCCCGGTCGACATGGTGGTCAGTGACGTCAACATGCCGGGAATGTCCGGTCATGACTTGCTGGGTGAAGTTCAGCGGCTCTATCCCGGCCTGCCGATGATGCTGATTACCGCGTACGGTCAGATCAGCCATGCGGTGTCTGCCATGCAGTCCGGCGCGATTGATTACCTGGTAAAGCCGTTCGAGCCTCAGGTGCTGGTGGAGGCGGTCACCAAGGTGGTTGGGGGTGTCCACACCAAAACCGGTGATGAGCCGGTGGCGGAAGACCCTGTCAGTAAGCGGATGTTTCAGCTGGCCGCGAAAGTCGCAGCCAGTGAGTCCACGGTGATGATCTCCGGCGAGAGCGGCACGGGCAAGGAAGTACTCGCCCGCTACATTCACCAGCAGTCACCTCGCGCTGATCAGCCGTTTATTGCCATTAACTGCGCTGCAATTCCGGAAAACATGCTGGAAGCCATTCTGTTTGGCCATGAAAAGGGGGCGTTCACCGGGGCGGTAGCCTCTTCTCCCGGCAAATTCGAGCAGGCTAACGGTGGCACCATCCTGCTGGATGAGATATCGGAAATGGACCCGGGCCTGCAGTCCAAACTCTTGCGCGTATTGCAGGAGCGAGAGGTCGAACGGGTGGGCGGTCGTAAAACCATCGCGCTGGATGTGCGAGTGGTGGCTACCACGAACCGGGACCTTGGGGAGTACGTCCGTGAAGGAAAATTCCGGGAAGACCTCTACTACCGCCTGACGGTGTTCCCCATGCACTGGCAGCCATTGCGGGCCCGGGCTTTGGATATCATGCCGCTGGCCACGTCGTTGCTGAAAAAGCACTGCCGTAAGATGAAACTGACGGGCATCAGCGTTGCGCCGGATGCCCGTTCAGCGCTGATGCAGCACCCCTGGCCTGGGAACGTTCGGGAGCTGGACAACGCGCTCCAGCGGGCTCTGGTTCTGCACCAGGGCAACGTTATTCATGCCGACGACCTGTGCCTGGAGCTGGGCATTACCGGGCGGGTAGATGGCAGTGCGCCCGTGGGGGTATCTCCTGCAGCGGTGAGTGAACGAAGTGTTGCGTCGGAGCCCGTCGATATTGAGCGGGCCGGTACGGCAGATGAGGCCATCCCGATGTCGGCCATGGATAATGACGTGGAGGCCGCGTCACTGGGGGATGATCTGAGACAGCAGGAGTTCCGTATTATTATTAACACGCTGAAAAAGGAGCGAGGTCGCCGAAACCGGGCTGCCGAGCAACTGGGTATCAGCCCCCGGACCCTGAGATATAAGCTGGCCCAGATGCGTGATGCAGGCATCGATCTGGACTCGGAACTGGCTACGGCCTGACCGGGCTTCTTCACACGCCTTAATCAAGGCGCTTCCTACAGGGCACCCTCGGGGTGCCTTTTTTTCTGTCAATTCCCCGTCGCTGGCATTGTTCAGGCTGCCGGTAATGTATGTAATGTAATGAAAAAAAAGAAATAAATATTTTTGGCCTGTACTTTGCTTTTGTCCAAGTAACAGAAACAGAGTCGAATCAGAGGTCAATGGATTTGGCGAGGCAAGCCAATCCGGGGAGACAATTATGGTCGAGCGTGCAGATATCAACAGTGTGCTGTCGGAAATCCGCAACATGCGTTCGCAGATGATGCAGAACCAGCGTGTTGAACAGGATAACGACGTTCGTGGCCGCATCGATGGCCCGCCGCGCGTCGATAAGGGCTCGGAAACCCAGAATTTCGGTGACATGCTCAGCCGCGCCGTTGGCAACGTCAACGAGCTGCAACAGAATTCCAATGACATGCGAACGGCTTATGACATGGGCGACCCGAACATGGACATCACCCGCGTGATGATTGCCTCAGAGAAAGCCTCAGTCTCCTTCGAAGCACTGACCCAGGTCCGAAACCGGGTGGTCAAGGCGTATGAAGACATCATGAACATGCCGGTGTAATAGCGGAGTAAAACCATGGCCAGTGTACCTGCAGAAACTGCCAACGTGCCGGCAGCCGCCGACAGCGACAATATGGAAAGCCGCAGTGATCTGTTGTTCGGTTTCAATCGCCTGAACCTGCTCAGACAAGTCGGCCTGATGGTCGGCCTGGCGGCCAGCGTTGCACTTGGGGTCGCAGTCGTGCTCTGGGCACAAGAGCCAAATTATCAGCCGGTGGTCGGTGATATGTCTGGTTATAACCCTCAGGACGTTACCTCAATCCTCGACCAGAGCGGCATCAATTACCGGATGGATCGCCGCACCGGTGCCTTACTGGTGCCCTCGGACGAGGTATACGACGCCCGCCTCAAGCTGGCGGCGGAAGGCGTCACCGACGAGCAGACCATGGGTTATGAACTGTTGGATCAGGATCGAGGGCTGGGTACTTCCCAATTTATGGAAACGATCAGTTACCGGCGTGGCCTGGAAGGTGAGCTGGCGCGCACCATCGCCGCCATGCGAGGTGTAAGGTCGGCGCGGGTTCATTTGGCCATTCCCAAGCGCTCGGTATTTGTCCGCGATGCCCGCACCCCCACTGCTTCGGTTTTTCTGGACGTATTCGCCGGTCGCAAACCAGAAAACGAACACATCGCCGCCATCGTTAACCTGGTGGCGGGCAGCATTCCTGAAATGAATAAGGACAACGTCACGGTCGTTGACCAGAATGGCAATCTGTTGACCGGTCGCGAGGAAGACGGTGACAGCCGCCAGATCAAAGACCAGTACGATTACACCACCCGTGTAGAAGAGCGACTGACTCGCCGGGTGTCCTCTTTGGTGGGGCCCATTGTCGGTGACGGTCGTTACCGGGCGGAAGTGACCGCAGATCTGGACTTTTCGTCGGTGGAGCAGGCTGAGGAGCTGTTCAACCCGGAGCAGCAAGCCATCCGCAGTGAGCGTGAAATGAGCGAGGAACGTACTGGCGGCGGTGCGGGAGGTATTCCCGGTGCCCTGGCTAACCAGCCTCCCGCAGGGGCCGAGGTACCTGAACAAGTGCAAGGCGACGACGGCGAGCCAGTCCCCCAGCCGGTCAATGTGCGCCGCGAATCCACTCGCAATTACGAAATGGACCGTACCGTTAGCTATATTCGCCAGGAATTAGGTGGAGTGAAGCGTCTGACGGTTGCGCTGGCCGTGGATGACATGAAAGTGGTTGACCCCGAAACCGGGAAGGTTACCTACGAGCCATGGCCCGAGCAGGAATTGCAGCGCCTTAACATGCTGGTGCGGGATGCCGTTGGCTATTCTGCCGCAAGGGGCGACAGCGTGACGGTGATGAACACCGCGTTTGCCGCAGAGGAACAAATTGAATTTGAGCAACCGGGTTTCTGGGAGCAGCCGTGGTTCTGGAACCTGATGAAGCAGGTGCTGGCTGGCCTGGTTATCCTGGTGTTGGTATTGGGCCTGCTTCGCCCGACACTCAAAAGCCTGTCGGGTGCCGGCAACAGTAAACGCAGGGACGATAGTGACGACGACTACAGCAGCCTGGAGGGGATAGAAGGCGGCGATGCCCTGCGCCAGGCTATGTCATCTCAGGATGAACTGCTTTTGCCTGGCGCAACAGACAGCTATGATAGGCAGTTGAATGCATTGAAAGGCCTGATTGCCGAGGACCCGGCCAGGGTTTCCCAGGTTATGCGCCAATGGGTGAATGTCGATGACTGAAGAAAGCAACCGCCCGGCGGAAGCGGCCCCGATTGCACCGCAAAAGCCGCAACGCAAAATCCCCCGTGTTGAGCAGGCTGCAATTCTGCTGATGTCGCTGGGTGAGGCGGATGCGGCGGAAGTCCTCAAGCACATGGGCCCGAAAGAGGTTCAGCGTGTGGGTGTCGCAATGGCACAGATGAAAGACGTCAGCAAAGACGATGTGACCTTCGTGCTCAACCAGTTCGTGGATGCGGTCGGCGGCCAGACCGGGCTCGGCGTGGGCAACGACGATTACATTCGCACCATGCTTACCCAGGCATTGGGAGACGACAAGGCCTCCAGCCTGATTGATCGAATTCTCATTGGTGGTAATACCACGGGCCTGGACACCCTGAAATGGATGGAACCCCGTGCTGTGGGCGACATCATTCGCTACGAACACCCGCAAATCCAGGCCATCGTGATCTCTTACCTGGATCCGGATCAGGCGGCTGAAATTCTCGGAACCCTGGATGACAAGGTGCGTCTGGATGTGATGATGCGGGTAGCCTCGCTGCAGAGTATCCAGCCTCAGGCCATGCAGGAACTCAACAACATTCTTGAAAAACAGTTCTCTGGCGGTTCCGCGGCTCAGACCAGTCGAATCGGCGGCATCAAACGCGCAGCCGATATCATGAACTTCATGGATCGTGGCGCTGAAGGCAGCCTGATGGATTCGATCAAGGATATGGACCCGGATCTGGCGTCTACCATCGAAGATCTGATGTTTGTGTTTGACAACCTGAGAGACATCGACGATCGCGGTATTCAGTCCCTGTTGCGCGAAGTGTCCTCTGAGGTGCTGGTGGTCGCGCTCAAGGGTGCCGACGACGGCGTTCAGGACAAAATTTTCAAGAATATGTCGAAACGGGCGGCGGAACTGCTTCAGGATGATCTCGAAGCCAAGGGCCCGGTCCGGGTCAGCGAAGTGGAGTCCGCGCAGAAAGACATTATCACCATCGCACGTCGCATGGCCGAAGCCGGTGAAATCACGCTCGGCGGTGCTGGCGAAGAAATGATGTAATGAAAGACGCCGATAAGAGCCTCAACCGCATCCCCAAGGAACAACTCTCGGCTTACGAACGCTGGGAGCTGCCGCTGCTGGATGCCCGTGGTAATGAAGTCGCGCGGGAGGAAGAGCGAGACGTCAAACCGCTGACGGCCGCCGATATAGAGAGCATTCGCCAGGCCGCCCGTGAAGACGGTCAGGCGCAGGGGCGCGACGAAGGCTACCAGGCCGGTTTCAGCGAAGGCCGGGAACAGGGGCACAAGGATGGTCATGAGGCGGGGTTTGCGGAGGGCCGGGCGGAAGGCGAGTCTCAGGGGCTGGAAGAAACCCGTAAGGAAATGGACTCGCGGATTGACCGGTTGGAGCACCTCATGGGCGAGCTTCTGATCCCCATCCGCCGTCATGAGGATGAACTTGAAACCGCACTCGTCAACCTCACCACAATACTCGCCCGCACGGTGGTTTACCGCGAATTGTCGGTAGACTCCTCCCAGATTCAACTCCTGGTTCGCAAGGCCATGGCCGCGCTGCCCTCCACCAGCGATAACGTTCGTATCCAAGTCCATCCGGACGATGCCCAGTGGGTAACGCAGGTGGCAGAGCGATTCGAGGCGACCAGCTCCGTTGTGGAAGATGACAGCATTCTGCCCGGAGGCTGTAAGCTGCAGACCCGCCACAGCCTGGTGGATTTCACGGTGGAAAAGCGGTTTCAGAAAGCGGTACAGAGCATGTTGAACCGTCAGCTCGGCGATGATGAGCCCGGAGACAGCGGTGAGCTCAACGCCATGATGGATGATCTCACTGATTTTCATCGCGATGTGCTGAGCTCAGACGAAGGTGAGAGCGGCGAGGAAGAGAGCGATGATCGGCAACCTGGCTGAGCGCCTCGACAGGCTTCAGGGGTTTCTCGACCGGGAGTCCCAACCCGAGTTATCCGGGCGGCTGACGCGAATGGTAGGCCTGACTCTTGAATGCGTGGGTTGCCCGATGGTGGTCGGTGATCGCTGTGTGATTGAAGGGCAGGGCACCGGTAACGTTGAAGCCGAAGTGGTTGGCTTCGAGGACGATCGCGTCTATTTGATGCCGTTAACAGCGATTGAAGGGTTGCGTCCGGGGGCCCGGGTTGTACCCCTGTCGGCGGCCAGTCGTGTTCCTGTTGGTCCGCAGCTGTTGGGACGAGTGGTTGATGGCAGCGGCGAACCGCTTGATGGCAAAGGGCCGTTACAGGCCGAGGCCCGGGTCGCGCTCACCGGCGATATAATAAACCCGCTGGACCGGGCTCCGGTTCGTCAGTCTATGGACGTCGGTATTCGCGCCATCAACGCCCTGATGACGGTTGGCCAGGGCCAGCGCCTCGGTCTGTTTGCCGGCAGCGGTGTGGGCAAGAGCATGCTGTTGGGCATGATGACCCGGTTCACCGATGCGGATATCATCGTTGTCGGATTGATCGGTGAGCGGGGCCGGGAGGTCAAGGAATTCATTGAGGATATTCTTGGGGACGAAGGCCTCGAGCGCTCCGTTGTGGTCGCCTCGCCCGCCGACGATTCCCCCCTGATGCGGCTCCGCGCCGCCATGCTGACCACTCGTATCGCCGAATATTACCGCGACAAGGGCAAACGTGTTCTGCTGCTGATGGATTCACTGACCCGTTATGCCCAGGCCCAGCGGGAAATTGCGTTGGCGGTGGGCGAGCCTCCGGCGACCAAGGGTTACCCGCCTTCGGTGTTTGCCAAGCTGCCGCAACTGGTGGAGCGCACCGGCAACGGCCGCCCGGGCGGCGGCTCTATTACCGCGTTTTACACAGTACTGACCGAAGGGGACGATCAGCAGGACCCCATTGCCGACGCCGCCCGCGCCATTCTTGATGGCCACATCGTGCTGTCTCGCCGTCTGGCCGAGGAAGGCCATTACCCCGCGATTGACGTGGAAGCATCGATCAGCCGGGTTATGCCTCAGGTCACCGAACTCGAACATTTTTCCAGAGCCCAGCGATTCAAACAGGTCTATTCCCGGTACCAGCAGGCCAGGGATCTGATCAGTGTCGGGGCCTATGTGAAGGGGTCTGATCCGGAAACCGATTTTGCCATGGCCCATATCAGCAATATGGGCCAGTTTCTGCAGCAGGGGCTGAATGAACGTGCCCCCCTGACAGACAGCATTGAACAGTTGTTGGCAACCGTACCGGAACGGCGTTCCCCCGAACGCCTGAAATCCAGTGCGCCCAATCGGGCCGGGAGTGCTGAGTAATGCTGCGTTCACGGCGGCTCGCGGTGGTACTTACCCTGGAAGAGCGTAAAGAACACGAAGCCCTGGAGGCGTTGGCGGCTGCGCGCCAGAAAGTCGAAGCGCAACAGCAACAGATCAATGATCTTAATCGCTACCAGCAGGAGTACCGTAATCAGATTCGCGAGAATCAGCAGGGCGTGGTTTCGGTTACCCGCCTTCAGGCCTGGCAAGCGTTTATCGCCCAACTGGATCAGGTGCTCAGGCACCAGCAGAAACAGCTGGAGCAACTTGAACAGCGTCTGAACGACGCCCGCAAGCACTGGCAAAGTGCCTGGGAGAGACGCCGTGGCATGGAAAAATACATCGAAACCTGCCAACGCCAGGAACAGCGCGAGCTTGACCAGAAAGAGCAAAAGTATGCGGACGAGGCAGCGGGCCGCGCGTTTGCCCGCCGGCGCAATTAAATTGGCGAATCTTGTCCCGCTTCGCCCATGCAAATTGGCTCTACTGAGCTATCCTTATCGATGTGGAATCTTTTCTGCCACTGCCCACGGAGGATAAGGAATGCCAATTCAGACACGCCGCAGCGAAGATGGTCGCACCCTGACCATACAAATAGAGGGGCGGTTTGATTTCAGCACCCACCAGGCCTTCCGTGATGCTTATGAACACGGTGATCCGATGGTGAAGGGTTACGTGGTGGATTTATCCGACACAACCTACCTGGACAGTTCCGCGCTAGGCATGTTGCTATTGCTGCGAGACTACGCGGGGGGTGACAGCGCCAACATTTGTATCGAAAATTGCAACAGCGATGTACGCCGCATACTGGCCATATCCAATTTTGAGCAGCTTTTTGCCATTCGCTGACAGGCGTGGGTGAATCCCTGGGAGGCTCAATGTGGAGGACACTCAATCCGTCGACCAACCGCTCCGCATACTGATCGCCGATGATAGCGATAGTGATCGCCTCATTCTGAAAACCCTGCTGGGCCGCCTCGGGCATGTCGTACTGGATGCTGCCAATGGCCTGGAAGCCGTGCAGTTGTTTCGTCAAGCTTCGCCTCAGATTGTACTGCTGGATGCGTTAATGCCCCGGATGGACGGGATGGAGGCAGCCAGGCAGATAAAGGCACTGGCGGGCGAGCGACTGGTTCCGGTGATATTCCTGACCTCTCTGTCTGATGCCGATGCCCTGGTCCGGTGCCTGGAAGCCGGCGGTGACGATTTTCTGACCAAACCCTACAGCCGCGTCATTATTGAAGCCAAGATAAACGCCTTCAACCGTATGCGACTGATGCATGAGACGCTCAGCCATCAGCGAGACCTGATCCATGAGCAGAATCGCAAGCTGACGGACGAACAGAAAGTCGCCAAGCGGGTGTTCGAGAATATTGCCCATACGGGGTGCCTGGACGCCGCCAGTATCCGTCATCATGCCTCGCCCATGTCTATTTTTAACGGCGATATCCTGTTTGCCTGCCCCAGACCGGATGGTGGGATACAGATTCTGATCGGTGACTTCACCGGGCACGGTCTGCCCGCGGCCATCGGCGCTATGCCCGTCGCTGAAATTTTTTACGGCATGACCTCAAAGGGGTTCAGTGCCAGCGATCTACTCAGGGAAATCAACCAGAAGCTGAAACGCATTCTGCCCTCGGGTATGTTCTGTTGTGCAGCGTTGGTCCAGGCGGATTTCGCCCTCAACCAGATCCAGGTATGGAATGGCGGGCTGCCCGATGGCTGGATTATCCGCAGCGATGGCAGTCGCCAGGTGCTGCCGTCCGGGCACCTGCCGCTGGGGGTACTGGATGCGAGCCGATTTGACGCGACGTTGGCCATTCTGCCAACCAGCCCGGGTGATACTCTGTTGTTTATGACCGACGGCGTGATGGAGACCAGGAGCGCGCAAGGCGACATGTTTGGCGATAGCGGGGTCGCGGCGGCGCTGGACGGCATAGGCCGTGACCTGAGCCCGTTTGACGCCGTGATTGACCGTTTGTGTGCGTTTTCTGGCGGCGGCCTGGAGCAGGACGACTTAACGCTGGTGACGCTTGAAATGGCGGGTGGGGGCAACCTGGAGGGGCTTTCGGACCGTTTGCCGCTGTCTGCGCTTGAAGGGCCAGCGGAGTGGCGCTGTACCTATGAGATTCGGGATAAAACGCTGGGCCAGTTCAGCCCCCTGCCGCTGCTGCTTCACATCTGTATGGAGGTGCCGGGGCTGAGACGCCGGAGCGGGGAGGTCTACACGTTGTTGTCGGAGCTGTACACCAATGCTCTGGAGCATGGCATTCTCGGCTTGCCTTCGGAATGGAAGGCAACGGCTGATGGTTTCGGGCATTACTACGAGGAGCGAGAGAAGCGCCTGGACGACACTCGCGCCCACTTCATCAAGTTTCGCCTGACCCATTCGATGACCGATTATGGCGGTCGGCTGGTGGTTGTCTGTGAAGACAGCGGGCGCGGCTTCGATTACCAGAATCATCGACATCCGCATGACGGAGGGCTTGGTTACGCGGGTCGCGGCCTGATGTTGCTGCACCGTTTGGCGGGGCCGCTTACATTCCGGGAACGCGGCAACCACGTCGAAATCGTCTATGATTGGCATTTTTCAGAGGCCGGAAAGACCGCAAGTACGGCCGTCACCAAATCGGGGGTTAGTCATGAGTGACAGACCGCATCTGGATGAAGAAGCCCTGGCGGAGCTTCAGGATGTCATGGATGACGAATTCGATGTCTTGATCCATACCTACATCAGCGATTCTGCAGAGCGCATATTGTCCTTGCGCGCCGCATTGGAAGCCGGTGATGCCGACGCTTTAATGAAGACAGCGCACAGTTTAAAGGGCAGCTGTATCAATATAGGCGCGCCGCGTCTTGGCGTGCTGTGCAGGGAGGTGGAAGTCGCCGGTCGCGCCTCCCGCCTGGACGAGGTGGAGCCGGTATTGTCGACCATTGAGGCGGAATTCCGTCAGGTGCGGGGCATGCTTGAGGGGTTCCTGGCAGACTGACGGAATCCTTTGAGGAAGAGTGGCATCGCTTTTGCTCTAATTCAGGAAACGAGAAGATTTACGCTCTCCAATCCCGAAAAAGCGGCAAGAGGTTGCCATGTCCCAGATGGTTCTACCACAAACTCCGAATCAGGCGGCGCAGCCAGAGTCCGGAAGCAAGAGGCCGGCGACAGCTGACGAAAAATCCGGTGAGAGTCGTTACGACTCGGTCTCCCAGGCGGAACAGAAGCGCCTGGACCGAAAGCAGGCGGACGAACGGCGAGAACGCCCGGCCGAGGGCAAAGACCGAACGGATAACACGGGCAGCGCTCGAAAAGACGATGAGTCCACTAAAACCTCGAAACAGGCGGCGGTGGAAGAAAGCAATGGGGCAGAAGGTGCCAGGGCTGAAGCAGAGGTTGATGTTAACGTTGATGTTAACGTTAACGTTGATGGAGACATTGACGGCGATATTAATGGAGAGACGCGTGAGGAACTGGCGGCGCTGACGTTTGCCGATCTTCAGGCGATGTTGGCACCGGCAACCGGTGGAGCGACAACAACCGGGACCTCCGCAGCGGCCGGCACCGTTTCTGGAACACCGGAGCAGACGCCATTGATGAAAGGGCTGACGGCTGCACTGGCCGGTGTGACCGGCGGTAACAGTGGCAAGCCGGGCGAAAATGGCGGCAATGGCTCGGGAATGCTGGCCGGGTTACAGTTTTCCGAAGCCCTGACGGCCCAGAGCGCTGAGTCCGGTCGGTCGCAGGACAGCACCTCGCTGCTGGCATCGGGCCGCGTGCAAACGTTGGCGGATGTTGCCGGCCAGCAACTGGCGAACGCCACCAGCCGGGCTCCCGCGGATGCACCGAGCCTTCGTACCTACGCCACCTCCGTGGATGTGCCGGTGGGGAATGCAGAATGGGGTGACAAGTTGATGGGTAAGCTGACCTGGCTGACCGCCAACAACCTCTCCGTCGCAGAAATCCACCTCACACCTCCGGACATGGGGCCAATGGAAGTCCGGGTGCAGGTTCAGCATGACCAGGCCAACATCACCGTTCACTCCGCAAACCCTGCCGTTCGTGATCAGCTCGAACTCAACAGCCATCGCTTGCGTGACATGCTCGGCGAGCATGGCCTGTCGCTGGAGCAGTTCGATGTCGCGGACTCTTCACAGCAGCAGGCCGATGGCCAGGATGCCGGGGGTGAGGGCAGCAGCTCCGACAATGGCACGGCATCCGGCGTAGCCGATGCAGACGAGGATGAGATGAATGCCGATTCTGGCGTTCTGGATCTTAGCTGGAAAGGTCAAGTCGATACCTTCGCGTGACTCAGGACGCAGGGCCATGGGCCCTGCCTTCGATTCTCCTTTGCCCATCCCCACTCACAACGCTAAACTGCTGTTTCGAATCAGGCAAACAGGCTTTTTGGCCCAGCCTTTGCTTGATTGCTCCATAGAGACCTAATAAACCATCCGGGTGACGGATTTCTGGCGAATAGAACGTTATGGCTGAAAATAATACACCAGAGGCCCCTCCGGCCAGGACCGGCAAGCTCAAACTGATCATGCTTCTGGTACTGGTAATCGTGCTGGCAGTAGGGTTGTCAGTTGTGGGTACGCTCTGGTTCCTGGGCGACGGTCTGCCGGGCTTCTCTGACAGTGAAGAGATGACCGAGGCAACTGAGGAAGGCGCAGAGGTTTTCAAACCGAGCCTGTACACCAATATTGGGAAAGCGCTGGTAACAACGGTCCAGGCCGGTAGTGGCAATCGCCAGCGTTACGTGCAGGTTCATGTGTCGCTGGAGGCGGACGACGCGCAGGTACTCGAAGCTGCTGAGCTGCACATGCCCCTTGTCCGCAGCCAGTTGGTCAGCCTGCTGGGTAACAGTGATTTTACGGAATTACAGACGCCGGAGGGCCGCACTGCCCTGGCGGATAGCATGTTGGCCACCATCAACGACGTGTTGGAACAAGAGGGCGAAGCCCCCCTGAAGCGGGTACTGTTCCGGAACTTCGTAGTCCAGTAAAGAGCCCAGTAAAGAGTGCAGTAAAGAGTGCGTTGGAATACGCAGTCAATATTCAGAAAAGTGTCATAAGGCCCGGAGAACGGGTGGCTTATCAGGGCAGGAAAACGTATGCAGGACCTACTGTCACAGGATGAAATTGATGCCCTTCTCCACGGTGTGGACGATAGCGACATCGATGCCTATGAGGAACCCGCCGAAGGCGGCATAAAGGACTACGACCTTTCCAGCCAGGACCGGATCGTCCGTGGGCGCATGCCCACCCTGGAGATGATCAACGAGCGTTTTGCCCGCTATACCCGGATCAGCCTGTTTAATCTGCTACGCCGTAACGCGGATGTGTCTACCGGTGGCGTGAAGATTATGAAGTTTGGTGAATACATCCACACCCTCTATGTGCCCACCAGTCTTAATCTCTGTAAAATCAGGCCATTGAGAGGCACTTCTCTGTTTGTTCTGGATGCCAAGCTGGTGTTCAAACTGGTGGATAATTTCTTTGGCGGCGAAGGCCGCCACGCCAAGATTGAAGGTCGCGAGTTCACGCCCACCGAAACCCGAATTGTGCAAATGGTGCTGGACCAGGTCTTCCAGGATATGAGAGAAGCGTGGCACGCTGTCTTAAAAGTGGAATTTGAATACCTCAGTTCGGAAGTCAATCCGGCGATGGCGAACATTGTCAGCCCGAGTGAAGTGGTGGTGGTCAGTACGTTTCACATTGAGCTGGATGGCGGCGGCGGCGAGCTGCACATGGCGCTGCCCTATTCGATGATTGAGCCGATTCGCGATGTGCTAGACGCCGGTGTCCAGAGCGATATAGACGACGTGGACGAGCGTTGGGTGAGCGCGCTCCAGGAAGACGTCAAGGAAGTGAACGTGCCGGTCAATTCCACGGTATGCCGGCGCAGGATTTCCCTGCGGGATATCGCGAACATGAAGGCCGGTGACATCATTCCGGTGGAAATTCCCGATTTTCTGACCGTCACCGCCAACGGCATTCCCGTGTATAAGGCCACCATGGGAACCCGTGACGGAAAGCTGGCGCTGAGAATTCATGAGCGGGCAACGCTGCCCAAGGTCAAGAAACAACTGAAGGTGGGACGCAATGGCTGACGACGACAAGAAAGACGACCAGGAACTCAGCGAAGACGAAAAGCTGGCGGCCGAATGGGAATCCGCCATGGAAGAGTCCGGTGATGGTGATGACGGCCGCGAGGATGAGTGGGCGGCTGCCATGTCGGAAGCGGAATCCTCCGAAGAGGGTGAGGGCAGCGATGGCAATGTCCGCGCTGCACCCATGGAAGAATTTGAGGAATCCGCCGAGGTAAGCCAGGGCACCGGACCGGCACCGGATATGGATGTCATCATGGACATCCCGGTCACCATCTCCATGGAAGTGGGCAACACTCAGATTCCGATACGCAATCTGCTGCAACTGAACCAGGGCTCGGTGATCGAACTGGACCGGCTGGCGGGTGAGCCGTTGGATGTACTGGTGAATGGCACCCTGATTGCCCATGGCGAGGTGGTTATGGTGAATGAGAAATTTGGCATTCGCCTTACCGACGTCATTAGCCCGGGTGAACGCATTAAGCGGTTGCAGAAATAGGATGCGCTGGCTGCACGGCATGGCAATGACGTTCGCTGCCAGGAAGACCCTGGCTCTGATTGCGAGCCTGCTTCCGGTATTGGCATGGGCAGAAGAAACGCCGGCGAAGGATGCAGTCAGGGAAGAGGGTGCGCGTGCGCCCGAAACCATGACCACCCTGCTAAGCCTCGGTGCCGGCTTGCTGGCGGTGATTGCGATTATCTACGGTTGCGCCTGGATCATCCGCCGGATGAACGGCATGACCGGCGTGAACAATCAGGCCATAAAAGTGGTGTCGGTGATGGCACTCGGGGCCCGGGAGCGAATAGCACTGATTGAGGTCGGCGGCCAGCAGATACTGGTGGGCATTACGCCGTCTACCATCCGTACCCTGCAGGTCTTCGAGGAACCCGTTGTGACGCCAGATCAGACCTCCTCCAGCGAGTTTGCGCGCCGGTTGCAGGGAATGATCGGCAAGTCGTGGACGTCATCGTCCTCGAAGGAAGACTGATCCGATGTTTGTGCTCTGCCTGAAACGTGTCGTCGCGCTACTGCCCCTACTATTACTGTTCGGGTGGAGCCCTGCGGTGCTGGCCGATCTGCCGGGGATTCCGGCCTTTACCATGACACCGGGCGAAGAGCAGGGCGTTGAGGAATATTCAGTAACCTTGCAGATTCTCGCGCTGATGACGGCGCTCACGTTTTTGCCCGCCATGCTGATGATGATGACCTCGTTCACCCGCATCATTGTCGTCTTCGCCATTTTGCGCCAGGCACTCGGCCTGCAGGCCACGCCTTCCAACCAGATTTTGCTCGGGTTGGCATTGTTTCTCAGTATTTTCATCATGAAACCGGTGCTGGAAGAGGCGAATCAGGCGGGGCTACAACCTTACATGGCGGAAGAGATTACCTCCCTGGAGGCCGTTGAGCGTGCGAGCGAACCCTTCAAAGAATTCATGCTGGGCCAAACCCGTGAAAGCGATCTCGGCCTGTTTATGCGCATCGCGGATGAACAATACGATTCACCGGAAGACGTTTCCTTCTGGGTATTGATGCCGGCCTTTGTGACCAGCGAACTGAAAACCGCATTCCAGATTGGGTTCATTCTGTTCATACCCTTTCTGATCATCGACATGGTGGTGGCCAGCGTGTTGATGGCCATGGGTATGATGATGCTGTCCCCCATTATTATCTCGCTGCCGTTCAAAATCATGCTGTTTGTGCTGGTGGATGGCTGGGCCCTGATCATGGGAACGCTGGCCGCCAGTTACGGCATATAGGGAGTCGCTGATGACACCGGAAACCGTTATCGACATACTGCGCGAGGCGCTGTGGATGATCGTGCTGCTGGCAGCCGTCATCATCGGCCCGGGCCTGGTCATCGGCCTGGTGGTCAGTACCTTTCAGGCCGCCACCCAGATCAACGAGCAGACCCTGAGCTTTCTGCCCCGCCTGTTGGTCACCCTCATAGTCATTATCGTTGCCGGCCCCTGGATGCTGACCAAGCTGCTCGACCACGCGCACGGTCTGATAACCAGCATTCCGTATTTGATTGGCTGACCTATGACGCCGACCGAAATCAGCGCCGACCTGATCGGCCAGTGGACTGGACAGCACCTGTGGCCATTGTTCCGGGTCGCCAGCTTCATGATGGTCGTTCCGGTCTTCGGTACCCAGCTGGTGCCGGCCAGGGCACGCCTGGGCCTGGCATTACTGATGACCATCCTCATTGTGCCGCTGATTCCTCCCGTTCCCCAGATTGAAGCCCTGAGCGCCGATGCGGTGGTCATCACCCTGCAACAGATACTGATCGGCGTTGGCATGGGCTTCGCGATGACCGCGCTGTGGCAACTCTTCGTTGTCGCCGGCCAAATGATCGCCATGCAAATGGGCCTGGGCTTTGCCTCGATGGTTGACCCCGCTAACGGTGTCAACGTGCCAGTGCTCTCCCAGATTTATACCATCACCATCACCTTGCTGTTCCTGGCCATGAACGGCCACCTGGTGATGTTTGAGATTTTCATTGAAAGCTTCCGCACGATGCCGGTAGGCCTGGAGGGGCTGGGGCAGGTCGGGGTCTGGGAACTGGCGCATCGGATCAGTTGGATGTTCGTGGCTGCCGTGCTGCTGGCCTTGCCAGCCGTTGCCGCAGTATTCATCGTGAACATCGCCTTTGGCGTCATGACCCGCGCGGCACCGCAGATGAATATTTTCGCCCTTGGCTTTCCGATTGGCCTGATTTTTGGACTGTTCTCCATCTGGGTACTGCACGCCAATTTTCTGCCGCACTTCGAGCAGTACACCAAAGAAACGTTTGAATTCATGCGGAACCTGCAAGGGCAGCCCTGATGGCTGAAGAAAACGACAACAGTCAGGAAAAAACCGAAGAGGCCACCCCCCGACGGCTTGAAAAAGCCAAAGAAGATGGCCAGACAGCCCGCTCCAAAGAACTGGCCACCATGGCTGTGCTCATGGCCGGTGCCGGTGGCCTGCTTGTGTTTGGTGCCAGTTTGGGTGCTGCCCTTGAAGGCATCATGCGCGACAGCTTTGTGATCGAACGCTCCGCGATTTTCGACACCCGTCACATGAGCATCCAGCTTCTCGCCTCTGCCAAAGAGGCGGCGCTCGCCCTGTCACCGCTATTGATCCTGCTACTGATTGCCGCCATTGCGGGTTCTATCGGCATTGGTGGCCTACTCGTGAGCGGCAAAGCCATCGCTCCCAAACTTAACCGCATGGACCCCTTTAAAGGCCTCAAGCGCATGTTTTCCGCGCGCTCGCTGATTGAGCTGGTCAAAGCGATTCTCAAAGTGGCGCTGGTGATGGCGGTGGCCATACTGATACTGAACCTGCGCACTGACGATTTGCTGAGCATCGCCGAAGAACCGTTGGTTCCGGCGATGGAGCATGTGCTCTGGACACTGGCCTGGAGCTTCTTCCTGTTGTCTGCAGCGACCATTATCATCGCCGCGATCGACGTACCCTTCCAGATTTTTGACCATCAGAAAAAACTGCGCATGACCAAGCAGGAGGTCAAAGACGAGTTCAAAGACACCGAAGGCAAACCGGAAGTCAAAGGGCGCATCCGCCAGCTCCAGCGCGAAATGGCACAGCGCCGGATGATGCAGGATGTGCCGGGTGCAGACGTGGTGATCACCAACCCGACTCACTACGCGGTGGCGCTGAAGTACGATCAGAAATCCATGGCGGCACCCATTGTGGTGGCGAAGGGGGCTGACGAAACGGCGTTCAAGATCATGGAGATTGCCCGCGAGCACAAGGTGGAGTTGATGCGGACGCCGCCTTTGACTCGTGCTGTGTACCACAACACCGAGGTTGGCGGGGAAATTCCCGACGGGCTCTACATGGCTATCGCCCAGGTATTGGCTTATGTGTTCCAGTTGAGACAGTTCCGGAAAGGGCGCGGTGATCGGCCCGGGATGCCGGACTTTCCTATTCCGCCGGATATGCGGCGGGATATCTGATTTTTGTTCTTTTTGCCCGGTAGCCTGTTGGTTGTGGGGGAGGGTGGTTGTGGTTGCCCCCTCCCAAAAAACGCTACAAGCACATCCATGTGCGCTTGGGCTCCGCCATCCCTGGCTCCGCACATTTTTGGGAGGGGGCAACCACAACCACCCCGGACACCTCCGATATATTGGCAGTAAGATCGAAATGTTGGTTGGATTACGCTCGGCTAATCTGACATACGGCTGCTGTCGATATACCTTTGAACTATCCTGGCCTTTTTTGGTGGTACTGCCAAAAAATTTAGGAGGCCATGGAT
>NZ_JBBDSR010000105.1:0-17326 GCF_040904845.1 Marinobacter sp.
GCATTCCAAAAGTGTGCGGAGCCATGGATGGCGGAGCCCAAGCGCCCCATGGAAGGGCTTGCAGCGTCTTTTGGAATGCCCACCGACACCCCTGCTCGGAGCAAGAGGAGATGGCGACACTTTTCTTCTGGGAAAAAACAACTCGCTGCGCTCAGACATCTTTTTTCCCGGCAGAAAAGCATCCCCACCCCCTCTAACCGGACATTGGTGCAGTAGTCTATGAAGTTAAATCGGTTTTACAGGGACGAGTTGAGCTTTCTGCGATTGCAGGGCCGGGAATTCGCGGATGCCCATCCGCAGCTCACCCGGTTTCTATCGGAGCAAAGCACCGATCCGGACGTCGAACGGTTGCTGGAAGGCTTCGCCTTCCTGACCGGCAAGCTCCGTGAAAAAGTCGAAGACGAATTTCCGGAAATCACCCATTCGCTGCTGAACATGCTGTGGCCGAACTACCTGCGCCCGGTGCCCAGTTGCACCATTATGCGCTTTGACCCGCAATTGCATGCCATCAGTGAGCGCCAGCGGGTGGACCGTCATACTGAAATCAAGAGCCGACCGCTGGGCGATGTCACCCGCCAGACCCAGTGCCGGTTTCGCACCTGCCGCGCCGTCGACGTATTCCCGGTCAGTGTGGCGGCAGCCCATGCCGAACATTCGCGGGAAGTGTCTTCCGTTACCGTCGACCTGGCGTTGCACACCGATCAGCCGCTGTCGACATTGGGCATGGACAGCCTGCGGTTCTACCTGGGTGGCGAGAGCCACATCTCCGAAACCCTGTTCCTGTGGTTGAACCACTACCTGGAACGGATCGAATTGATCGTTGGCGAGTCTGTTTACCGGGTGCCGGCCACCCTGCTGCAACCGGTCGGCTTTGCCAGCGACGAAGCCCTGCTGCCATATCCGAAAAACGCCTATCCCGGGTATCGCATTCTGCAGGAATACCTGAGTTTCCCCGAAGCATTTCGCTTTGTGGATATTCATGGCCTGGGGCGGCGGCTGCCGGCGGTGCAGGCGGACGAAATCAGCCTGCGCTTTCATTTCAGCCGCATTCTGCCGCCGGACGCCAAAGTGCGGGAAGACAACTTCCAGCTGTATTGCACGCCGGCAGTGAACCTGTTCACCCACGAAGGCGAACCGGTGGATCTCAATGGCCGCCAGACCGAGTACCGGATTTCACCGTCCAGCCGCTCGCCAGACCATTTTGAAGTGTTCAGCATCGAGCAGGTAGAGGGCTGGCTGGAAGGCCGTTGCGGACGGGGCGAGCCGCGCATTTACACCGCGTTTGAAAGCTTTCAGCACGAAGTGGAGCGCGACCGTGGCCGCACCGCGCTGTATTACCGGGTGCGGGCGCGAGACAGCGTTCGTGGTGACGGGTTTGATCACTACATGTCATTTGTGCGGGGCGACGAATCCGAGTGCATGAGCCGCCAGGAAGCGATTTCCCTGACCCTCACCTGCACCAACCGACAGTTACCGAGCCAGCTGGCGGTGGGCGAAATCTGCATGGCGACCGAAAGCACGCCGGCGTTCGCCACCTTCAGCAACATTACCCGGCCCACCGCCACCCTGCGGCCGACCCTGGATGGCAGCCTGTTGTGGACACTGATCTCCAACCTGTCGCTGAACTACCTGTCCATGCTGGATGTGGACGCTTTGCGCACGGTCCTGCGGGTGTATGATTTTCGCGCGCTAGTGGACCGCCAGGCGGAGCGGGTGTCGCAGAAGCGGCTGTCCGGCATAACCGGCATTGAAACGTCGCCGGTGGACCGGATGGTGCGTGGCCTGCCCGTGCGGGGTATTCGGTCCGTCATGAAACTGGACCAGACGGCGTTCGCCTCGGAAGGCGATTTATACCTGTTCGGCACGGTTCTCAGTCAATTCTTTGCGCTTTACGCGAGCATCAACGCCTTTCACCAACTGGAAGTGGTGAACACAGACAATCAGGAACGGTACACATGGACGTTACAGCAAGGTCAGCAGCCGCTGATGTAGCCGAGCTGCAACCCGTTCTGGGCAATGCACGGCGATACAGCTTTTTTCAGCTGGTGGACCTGATTCACCGGCACCACGGAGACGATCTGGAGCGCGCCCAGGACGATCAGCCCCGGCGCGAGCGCATCCGTTTTTCAGCCTCCGCCGGACTGGGTTTTCCAGGCAGTGACGTGGTCTCGGCGTTTTCGCCGGAACACGAACACGCGCCTTACCAGATGGAAGTGAGCTTTCTGGGGCTGCACGGCTCGCAATCGCCACTGCCGGGTTACTACCTGGAAGACCTGGCCTGGGAAGCGGGGCAGGACCTGGGCATCCGTCGCCACTTCCTGGACTTTTTCAATCACCGGCTGGTGACCCTGTTTCACCGGTCGTGGCGCAAGTACCGCTACTACGTACGCTTCCGCCCCGGTGCATCGGACGGATTTTCCGAACACATTTTTGCACTGGCCGGCCTGGGTGATCGCCGTCTGCGGGATGCCACACCGGTCAACTGGTCGAAAATGCTGGCCTATGCCGGGCTGATGGCGGGTCGCAGCCGCTCACCGGATGTGGTCAGTGGCATCGTCGCCCATTGTTTTGATCTGGATGACGTCAGCATTGAGCAGTGGGTACTGCGGCGAGTGGCCATTCCGAAGGATCAGCAAACCCGGTTGGGGCACGTTAACGCCACGTTGGGTGAAGACACGCTAGTGGGTTCGGGAATCGGCGACCGCAGCGGCAAATTCATCCTGCGTATCCGCAACCTGGATCGCCAGCGATTTGCCGACTTTCTGCCCAATGGCAAGGATCACCAGCGGCTGGTGAAACTGGTGGAATTCACCACCCGCGAACAGCTGGCTTATGACCTGGAACTGCAGATGCGGCCGAAAGACGTCAAGCCGATGCGAACCGGCGTGGACGTGCGCCTGGGCTGGAACTCGTTTGTGACGCCAGAGAAAGCCCGTAAGTTGCCGGCGGTTCGCCTGCAGATTCGCCGCTGACCACCGCACAAGGATACCGGACATGGAAAAGCGTCAGTCACTGACATTGCAGATAAACAACCCCACCGCCGTTGGCAGTGGCTTGTTGCCGAAGCACGAATTTACCGCTGCAGGCGGATCAATCGGCACCGCCAGCAACGATACCTGGCAACTGTCTTCCCACCGTACCGGGGCGGTGCCAGGCCATGCCGAAGTTCGCTTGATCGATGGCGTGTTCTGCCTGATTGACCGCAGTGGTCGCACCTATATCAACAGTGCCAGCCAGCCCATTGGCCGGGGGCGTCGGGCACGGCTTAAAAGTGGCGATGTCATTACCATCGGCCGCTATCGGATTCGCGCCGAGCTTGGGGGCCATCAGAGCCCGTCCGACCCGTTAGCGCCGGAACCGGGAGAAGATCATACCCTGGTAAACGTGAAGGAAGCGTCGTTGCTCCGGGCGGAGCGCCGGCAGCAGCAGACCGAAGGCGATGAACCGCTGACGGGGCTGGCACCGGCAGCGGGCCAGCCGGTCAGGGATGACCCGATGGACCACTGGAATACTCAGGAACCCGCGCGGCAGAACGCTTCAGACAGCCAGCAGGAGCAGGCGTTGATGGCAAACAGCACCGAGTGGTTTGCAGCGGAGGGTGAAGTGACCGATCAATACCGGGAGCATCGCGATGTGGCGATGGGCTTGCCGGTCAGGCAGGGAGCGCAGAACAGAATGCCAGAACAGACAACCGCACCAGAAAACGAACACACCAACGACCACAGCCGCCAGCACATCAGCGGCGCACCGATGCTTCAGGGCATGGACGCTGACCTGGTCTTCGCCGACAGCGACGATATGCGGCTGTTTCTCGAAGAAGCCGGCCAGACCCTGAAAGCCACGGTGGAAGGCTTGTTGGCCCTGCACCAGAGTGAAGACAGCCGCCACCAGGCGCTGCGCACACGGTTGCAACCGATTGAGGATAACCCGCTGCGCCTGGGGCAGGACTACCAGGACACGGTGCAGACGCTGTTTGCCAGCGAGCGCAGCCCGGTGCATCTGTCCGCGCCAGCGGCGGTCAGTGAAAGCCTGCAGAGCCTGCGTCACCATCAACTGGCAACCCGGGAAGCCATCAGTGAAGGGCTGGAGGCCATTCTCCACGCCTTCTCACCGGAAGCTCTGTTGCGCCGTTTTCACGGCTACCGCCGGGGGTTACAGAAACATGAAGACGAAGGCCGCTGGGCCTGGGACATGTACGAGCATTACTACCGTGAACTGAAATCCAGTCGTCAGCAGGGTTTTGAACGCCTCTTTCAGGAGGTGTTCGATCAGGCGTACGACCAACATTTGCGTAAACTACAGAGGGAGAACCTGTCGTGAAATACAGTAAAGGGATCTTACTGGCCGTCGTGTTTGCCATGGTGGGGTGCAGCACGCCCTACAACGCCGTATCGAAAACCGCCAAAGTGCTTTGGAATCCGGATATCCCGGTGGGTTACCCGGAGGACCTGCCCAGCCGGGTGGACCTCACCATGCTGGCAGAGCCGGACGTGAACCCGAATGAGTCGCTGGCCCCTACGCCGATCGCCTTCCAGGTGATCGAAATGCGCGACAGCTCCATGCTGATGGCTGGGGACTTTGACCAGTTGCTGAACGATCTGGAGGACTCCCTGGGCCAGAATTACATCGACCACGATGATTATTCCCTGGTGCCTGGTCAGTTCCGTTTCATCGAGTCGTTCGAAGTCGACAGTGACACGCGCTTCATCGGCATCATTGCGTTTTACGCCTACCCGAACCTGTCCCAGTGGAAAAAGGTGGTCAAAGTAGACCCCATCGGCGGGCGCTACCACGTGCTGGTCAACCTGCGTGAGCGGGAAGTTCAAATCAGACGGTCGGACGAATCCTGATGGCAGTCACCAATCGAGTAGTCTGGAGTGATGGGCTGTTCATCAAACCCCAGCACTTTCAGCAGCAACAACGGTATCTGGAACACCAGATCAATGAACGGGCGCTGGCGGTCTCGGACTATCTGTACGGTTTCAGTGACCTGGCGCTGAATGATGAGTATCTGAGCTTCGGCCGCATCGGCCTGGTGCATGCGGGCGGGCTGTTTCCCGATGGTACCCGTTTCAGCCTGCCCCAGGATGACGTGATGCCGGAGCCACTGGAAATTACCGACGCTTCGGTAGCCAATCAGGTGGTGTATCTCGCCCTGCCACTGGGCAGCGATGCGCTGGCGGAAGTGGAGTGGCCGGAGGCCGCGGTATCTGGACGATTCCGGGCTCACAGTGAGGAAATCCGTGACCTGCATTCCATCGACGGCGACGCCCACACCATCGACGTGGCCCGGGTAGCTCCCCGCCTGTTGCTGGAACGGGACGACCGCAGCGCCTACGCCGCTCTGGCCATCGGCCGGATTCTGGAGAAGCGCCCCGATGGCAGCCTGGTGATGGACCCCAGTTTCATGCCCACCATGCTCAGCGTACGCGCAGCCCCGCGGCTGCAGCGGTTCGTTGGAGAAATGGCAGGGCGGATGAAAGAGCGTGCCCGCAATATTGCCGAACGGGTAGGGGCACCGGGGCAGGGCGGCGTGGCCGATGTGGCGGATTTCATGCTGCTGCAGATGCTCAACCGGGCGCATCCGCGCTTTATGCACCTTGCGCGGTTGCGGCAGCTTCATCCGGAACGCCTGTACGAAGCCTTGTTGGAACTGTGTGGCGAGCTGGTGACCTTCACCGACGAAAGCCGCTTGCCCCGCGAGTACAGCGCTTACGATCACGACCTGCCGGAAGGCTCGTTCACCCCGCTGATGCAGGTGTTGCGACAGTCCCTGAGCACGGTGCTGGAGCCGCGTGCGCTGGCGATCCAACTGCAGGAACGCCAGTACGGCCTGACGGTCGCGCCGATTCAGGACACCCAATTGATCGGCAACGCCGAATTCATTCTGGCGGTGAAAGCCGATATGCCGCTGGACGATCTGCGCAAGCAGTTTACCCAGCAGTGCAAGGTAGCGTCGGTCGAGAAGATCCGCGACCTGATCAGCCTGCAGTTGCCGGGTATTCCGCTATCACCGCTGCCGGTGGCCCCGCGCCAGTTGCCGTACCACGCCGGCTTTGTGTACTTCCGCCTGGACGACCAGAGCCAGGCCTGGCAGATGCTGGATAACGCCAGCGGATTCGCCTTCCACGTGGCCGGCAGCTTCCCGGGCATGGAAATGCAGTTCTGGGCAATCAGGAGTTAAATCATGGCCGATGCACAGGTGAAGGATTCTTCCCGCTACAGCGATCAGGGTAACAGCGACGCCGGCAGCAGTGCGTTCAGTGACCTGATGTTTGCGGATGGCAATAAAGCCGATCGCAACGCCAACCGCGAGTTTGCCAATGACCAGTTTCAACTGCGCGGACTGGAAGACAACCGGCTGATTGATGCTGCCACGCCACTATTGGGCCTGGTGATACGCGTGCGCCGATTGACGGATTTCCGGGAAGTGGAAACCCTCTACCGGCAAGTGGTGGACGAAGTGGCAGCCATCGACCGGGAACTGGTGGAGCAGGGTTATGAGCGCCCAACGGTGGTGGCCTATCGCTATGTGCTCTGCGCGTTTATCGACGAAGCCGTATTGGGTACCGATTGGGGTGCCCACAGCGTGTGGTCCCAGCATTCGCTGCTGTCCCGTTTCCACAACGAGACCTGGGGTGGCGAGAAGGTGTTTGCCATCCTCTCCCGTATGGAGCAGGAGCCACTGCGGTACCGGGACATGCTGGCGTTCATTCACCTGTGCCTGTGTCTTGGCTTCGAGGGCCGCTACAAGGTGATGACCAATGGCCGCGACGAGTACGAACAGATCATCCGTGGTCTGCACGAACAGCTGAAAAGCCTGCGCGACTCGGACGAGGAACAACCGCTGGCGGACGCGTTGGCGAACGTCACCCCGGCCCGCAACCGCTTGCGCAGCGGTCTGCCGATCTGGGGCATTGGTGGCCTGTTTGCCCTGGCCCTGGCCGGAATCTATTCGCTCTACAACATGGCGCTGAATGACCGCATCAGGGATGTGCTCAGCGTTCTGGAACAACTGCCTAAATAAGGATATCACTGTGATTAGGGTAGAACTGCCGGCGCTGATTGGGCGCCTCAACGACATTTGCCGCCAGGGACTGGAAGCCTCTGCGGCACTGTGCATCAGCCGTCAGGGTGCGGAAATCACCCCGGCCCACCTGCTGTTCAAATTGCTGGAAACGCCGTTTTCCGACGTTCGCCAGATTCTCGATAACGCCGGGATCAGCCACCTGGAATTCCAGCCGTTGGTAGGCGACAGCCTCAACGGCGAACCCCAGACCGCCGAGCCCTATCCGTCATTCTCGCCGCTGCTGGTGGACCTGCTGCAGGATGCCTGGTTGCTGGCCTCTACCGAACTGGGCCACCGCGACCTGCGCTCTGGCGCACTTTTTCTCGCGCTGCTGATGAACGCCGATCGTTACCTGATGCCGCAGGTCAGCCAGCCGTTGCGGGAGATCAACCGCGAACAGCTGCGCCGCCAGTTCGACACCCTGACCGCCGGTTCCGCCGAACGGCCGGAACTGGACCAGGCCGATGGCCAAGCGCCACTGGCGGAAACCGACATGGACCCGCTCAAGCGCTACGCCACCGACTTCACCAAACTCGCGCGGGACAACAAGCTCGACCCAGTGGTGTGCCGGGACGCCGAAATCGACCAGATGATCGACATCCTCTGCCGCCGCCGCAAGAACAACCCCATCGTGGTAGGCGACGCCGGCGTGGGCAAAAGCGCCGTGGTGGAAGGCCTGGCGCTGCGCATTGTACAAGGGGATGTGCCCGAACGGCTGCACGACGTAGAACTGTGGACCCTCGACATGGGAGCCCTGCAAGCCGGTGCCTCCGTCAAAGGCGAATTCGAGAAACGCCTGAAAGGCGTCATCGAAGCCGTCAAAGGCTCCGCCACTTCAATCATCCTGTTCATCGATGAAGCTCATACCCTCATCGGTGCGGGCAACAGCGAAGGCGGCTCCGACGCCGCCAACCTGCTGAAACCCGCCCTGGCCCGTGGCGAACTGCGCACCATCGCCGCCACCACCTGGCGCGAGTACAAGAAATACTTCGAAAAAGACCCGGCCCTGAGCCGTCGCTTTCAGCCGGTCGCCCTGGACGAACCCACACCGGGCGAAGCCGTCCACATCCTCCGTGGCCTGCGCACCGTCTACGAAAAAGCCCACAAAGTGCTGATCGCCGACAGCGCCCTGAAAGCCGCCGCCGAAATGTCCGCACGCTACCTGGCCGGCCGCCAGCTGCCGGACAAAGCCATCGACGTGCTGGACACCGCCTGCGCCCGGGTCAGTTTGAACCTCAGCACCCCGCCGCGCCGGCTTAGCCACGTGCGTAGCGAGCTGCACCAGATGGCCATGGAGCAGGACCTGCTCGCCCGGGAACACACCCTCGGCCAGAGTGTCGACGGTGAGCGTGAAAGCGAACTCGACGCCCGTATCGCCACAATGAAGGAAGAGTCCGCAGAACTGGAGCAGAGCTGGAACGATCAGCGTGAACTGGTCACCCGCCTGGTAGAGATCCGCGAACAGCTGCTCAACGACGACCAGGCCGCCGCCGAAACCACCGAAACCCCGGAAGCAGACGGCGAAGAACACCCGGACCTGAAAAGCGAAGCCGCCGCCATCGAACAGGAACTGGCCAAGCTGCAAGCGGATGAACCGCTGGTGCACGCGCGCGTCGACGCCCGCCAGGTGGCTGAAGTCATCGCCGACTGGACCGGCATCCCGGTCAACCGCATGACCACCGACGAACTGCAAAAAATCACCCATTTGCCGGCGTACCTGCAGGCCCACATTAAAGGCCAGGACACCGCCATCGACTGCCTGCACCAACACCTGCTCACCGCCCGCGCCGACCTCCGTCGCCCCGGCCGCCCCATGGGTGCGTTCCTGCTGGTCGGCCCCAGCGGCGTCGGCAAAACCGAAACCGTGGTGCAACTGTCCGAACTGCTCTACGGCGGCCGCCAGTTCCTCACCACCATCAACATGTCCGAATACCAGGAGAAACACACCGTCTCCCGCCTGATCGGCTCGCCCCCGGGCTACGTCGGCTTTGGCGAAGGCGGCATCCTCACCGAAGCCATCCGCCAGAAACCCTATTCTGTCGTGTTGCTCGACGAAGTCGAAAAAGCCCACCCGGAAGTCCTCAACCTGTTCTATCAGGCCTTCGACAAGGGCGAACTGGCCGACGGCGAAGGCCGCCTGATCGACTGCAAAAACGTGGTGTTCTTCCTTACCTCCAACCTCGGCTACCAGACCATCGTCCACCACGCCGCGGAACCGGGAAAAATCGAAGAAGCCCTCTACCCGGAACTGGCGAACTTCTTCAAACCAGCCCTGCTGGCAAGAATGGAAGTGGTGCCCTACCTGCCCCTGGGCGACGACACCCTCAACCGCATCGTCGGCGACAAACTCCAGCGCCTGGCAGACCAGATCAAAGATGGTTACCACACCGACGTGGTGCTGGAAGACGGCCTGGTGGAAGCCATCCGCAGCCGTGCTACAAGAAGCGAAAACGGCGCGAGGATGCTGGAGTCCATCATCGAAGGTGAACTGTTGCCGCCGGTGTCATTGGCGCTGCTGGAGAAGTTGGCGGCTAGAGAGCCGGTGACGAAGGTCACGTTGGGGGTTGAAGGCAACAAGTTCTCAGGAAGGGTAGCTTAGGATAACTGTGAAGTAGCGCGGCGTGGGGTTCTGCTTTCCAAAACCCTGCGGAGCCATGGATGGCGGAGCGGAGCCTACAGGGATGTATTCACGGCGTGTTTTGGAAAGCAGAACCGCACGGTGTGCGGCCGGCGAAAACAAGACTAAGGAAAAGAAACATGGGACGGATGCAGATGGAACTGCACACCGGCATCGATCTGGCGGTGGCACTGATTCAGCAGGATAACCTGCCGGATCTGTTAAAAACCGCCACCAGACAGCTGGAAAACGCCTTCGGCCTCACCCGCTGCTGGGCACTGGAACTCGACCTCAGCGGCCGCACCCTGCATTGCAGCGAACTCGCCGAACTGGGCGAATTCGATTGCAGCGACTTCAGCCACCCCTTTGCCCACATACTGCAAAGTGGCAAAGCCAGAGAACTGACCCGCGCCGCCAGCTACCGCCTCGATCACAGCGGATTCCAGGCCCTGCTCGAAGCCAGCGACCGCCCACGGTCCTTCTGGCTCGAACCCATCACCGGCGGCGACGGCCGCACCCTCGGCATCCTCGCCCTCTGTGCCGACCAGCCAGAATGGGACAGCATCACCGCCATGCCGCTCTACCAGGGCCTCAAACAGCTGCTGACCCATCAGTGGATCAGCCAGCTGCAGAGCCGGGACCAGGTCTGGCAGCGCCGCCTGCTCAAACGATCACTGGATCATCTCCACGACGCTGAAACCGTGCGCCGTCGCTGCGAACACCTCGCCGGTAGCCTGGTCGGCAACTCCGCCGACATGACCAACCTCCGCGTCCAGATCATCCGCGCTGCCGGCTCCCAGCTCTCAGTCCTGGTACAGGGCGAAACGGGCTGCGGCAAGGACCTGGTCGCCAAGGGCATTCACGAATTCTCCGGGCGTGCGCAGGGCCCGCTGGTGGTCGTCAATTGTGCCGCGATCCCCGAAACCCTGCTGGAAAGTGAACTGTTCGGCCACACCAAAGGCGCATTCTCAGGCGCAGACAGAGCCAAAGAAGGGCTGCTGGCCCAGGCCGATGGTGGCACGCTGTTTCTTGACGAGATTGGCGACATGCCTCTCGCGCTTCAGTCCAAACTCCTGCGGGTACTGGAAAGCCGGCAATTCCGACCATTGGGGGCCCAGCAGGAACAGCACTCCGACTTCCGCCTGGTGGCGGCAACCCATCAGCCATTGCAGCAAGGCATTGAAGAAGGGCGCTTTCGCCGCGACCTGTTCTACCGCCTGAGCCAATTTCCATTGCGCGTCACACCGCTGCGGGAGCGCCCTGAAGATCTTGAACCTCTGAGCCGGCATTTCATTGCGGCCTATCAGGCCCGTGAAGGTGCCGGGCCGATGGGCATTAGTAGCCATGCCCTGCATACCCTGACCCGATACGCCTTCCCGGGCAATGTGCGGGAACTGCGCAATGTCATCGAATTGGCGTGCCTGCAGACTCCGGTCGGCGACGATATCCAGCCGGAAACACTGCGCCTGGACGACCCGTTTGCAGAACCGGCCCAAGGGCTGCCGGCGGCAGGCAGCAGCGCCATAGCCAGCGTGCCTGCCGCCGCCACGATCCATGACCTGAAAGCCGCCGCTCAGGCATTCGAGGCAGCAGTGATTCGGGAACGATTGAAACAGTACGACGGCAACCGGGCCCAGGCCGCCGAAAGTCTCGGCTTACCAAAGCGCACGCTGGCCCATAAATGCCTCAAATATCAGGTAGCCGAACTATGAAGAGGTGGCGTTTTTCGTGGCGTCATCGCATCCTCATGCTGACCACCCTCGGCTGCATGGCAACGCCAGTTGCCGCCGGCCAGATGGATGAGGCTCGCCAGTGCGCGCTTGAATCCCAGCGCCTGAAACGGCTTGCCTGTTTCGATGGTGTCTTCGGCACGCCATTGGCCGCTGCGGAATCATTGTCGGTGTCCGCTGCTGAGCGCCCAGCGCGGTGGCGGCAGGCTTACGCCCAGGAACAGGGGCGCACGCCGGGGGACGGCCCTCTGTACAACAACACCGGCGACCAGGCCGGCCATCTGGTGACTCTGGCTGCCCTTGGGAGCCAGCCGCCGCGGCCCGTGCTGGCCCTGCAGTGCCACAACAACATCACCGAACTGTCGCTGATGCTGCCCGATCCCCTGGACGAAGAGCGGGTCACCATCGGGTTCGGAGCCGGCCAGGATTTATGGCGGGTGCGGGATAACGGTTACCTGCTCAGTGGCGGGCGGGGCCTGCCGGCAATCCAGGTGGCCAAGGCGCTGGCGGCCAGAGGGGATGCCGAGATCACATCACCCAATGGCTCGGTCGATGGTCTGATGTTTGATCTTGAGGGTTTCCGCGCTGCCATTGAGCCACTTCGCTCCGAATGTGGCTGGTAATTGAAACCGGTTTTATGCAAAGGGAAAGGCAGGATTAACATGCAGGTGGTTGAACAACATCCGTACGTGGAACAGGTATTGACGCCACTCGACGGAGAGCACGGAGTGGGTGGTCCGCTGGAGGACGACGTCACGCTGGAGTTCCTGGAAAACGAGATCATGAAAGTGGGCTCCCTGGCGCATACGGATATTGATTGGCACAAGGTCGAAAGCGAGTCGCTGCGATTGCTGTCGGATCAGAGTAAAGATCTGAAAGTGCTTGGCTTTCTGCTGCTGAGCCTACAGCGTGGCGGCAGCGGCGAACGCTTTGCGTTGTCTCTGTTTTTGTTGCACCGGGTATTGGAGACCTGGTGGGAGAGTGCCTGGCCCTACCCCGGCGACAAGGGCAAACGCGCCCGCAAAATGATGTTTACCCAGATGCTCCAGCGCGCAGGCAAGGAGGTGAATTCCCTGTCATTCGACGGTGGCATCGGCGATGGCCGCGGCTTCTGCCTGAACACGATCAAGCAGTTGCTTGCCCAGGCTGCGGAGCATCAACTGGCGGATGACGGCCTCTACGATCTCAAACGCACGGTGGAGAAACTGCCGGCGGAGGCTGAACCGGCACCTGACAACGACCAAACAAAGCCAACAGCAAAGCCCGCGCACAGTGCCGCCCAGGAGTCGGGCAAGGTGGCCGCGCAGGCGTCTCTGGGCGAACTGACGCTGGACCCGGCCAACGAACGGGCTACCCGCCAAAGCTTGTTGAAGGTCGCGGATCTTCTCGTGGAAACCGGGCCAGATTCGGCCCTGGGCTACCAGCTGCGCCGGCACGCCATTTGGCACGGCATTGCCACGGTGCCCCCGTCCCGCGACGGGGTCAAAACCGATCTGGCCGCAGTCAGCGCCGACCGGATTGCCGATTACCACGAGGCGCTGGAAAAAGCGCCGGACATGGACTTGTGGAAACGCATCGAACAGAGCCTGTCAGTCAGCCCGTTCTGGTTGGATGGCCACTGGCTCAGTGCCCGGGTGGCCGAGGCGCTTGGGTACAGCCACTGCAGCGAAGCCATCCGGTTGTCCGTTGCGGACTTTGTGGAGCGGTTGCCACAGCTGGCGGAGATGACCTTTAACGACGGCACCCCGTTCCTGTGCACGGACGCGGCAGACTGGATGCACACTGCGCCAGCCGGTGCAGCAGGTTCCAGCGGAGCCAGTCCCTGGGAACAGGCCTATGAATTGGCCCGGGAACTCGCGAGCCAGAAAGGGCTGGCGAAGGCCATGCAACTGGTGGAAGACGGCCTTGCCGGAGCACGCGAGCCTCGCGAACGCTTTTATTGGCGATTGGCCAGCGCACGGCTGCTGAAAGACAGCGGGCTGAAAAGCCTGGCCGGTCAACAGATTCAGGATCTACATCAACAGACCCGGGGCCTGGCCCTGGAAGACTGGGAACCGGGGCTGGTTTCCAAACTCGAAAAACTGGTTTAACGGATTTCGCCGTCAGTACACTTTTTATCAGGAATGGATGCCATGTGGAGACAAGCATTACTCATCGGTCGAAGAATTCTTCCCTACCTGCGCAGTGCCGTGCCGGTGGCTCTGGCGCTCGGCGTTATTATGCTGTTGGTTGCCACCTGGTGGCTGGGCCCCTGGCTGGAAATGGGCGGCGAGTACCCATTGGCAGCCTGGCAAATGCGGGCGCTGGTGACGCTCGGGGTGGTTTTGCTGGTGGCCATGGTATGGGCCAGCCTGTTGGCCAAAAAGCTGGGGAAAATCAACTCTGCCAAAGCCGACGAGCAGCGCGAGGAAGAAGACCCCATCCTGCCGCTGGAACGACGTCAGAAACGGTTGCTGGACCGCCAGCTGCAAGCGCTGAAAAGTAACCTGGCGGGCCGCAAAGGGCTGTATCGCGTGCCATGGTATCTGGTGATGGGGCTGGAAGATGCCGGCAAGACCAGCCTGATTCAACGCAGCGGGCAAACCTACACCCTGACCAACGTGACCCGCAATGAGCGGGCAGACCGAAACCCCATGGGCTTCGACTGGTGGATCGGCGATCACGGCGTGCTGATCGATCCGGATGGCGAATTGCTGAGCCAGAATCAGGGCGAAGGGGCTGCCTCCGAAATGCAGCAGCGGCTGTGGCAGCATTTCATGCAATGGCTGGAGCGGAACCGGCCACAGCGCCCGCTGAACGGCGTGGTGCTGACCGTCGATATTGCGCGCCTTAGCACCGGCAGCGAACAGCAGCGGCAGACCCAGGCTATCCTGCTTCGAACCCGCCTGCGGGAACTGATGGAAACCCTCGGTTCGCGGCTGCCGGTGTATGTCAGCTTTACCAAGCTGGATCTGCTTTATGGCTTCGGACCCTTCATGCGAACGTTGACCAAGGCCGAACGTGAGCAACCGCTGGGTTATACCTTCCCGCTGGAAACGCTGCTGGAAGGCGATGACTGGCTGGCGGAATTCTCGGATCGCTTCAGTGCCATGGTCGAGCAGTTGAACCAGCGCTTGCCGGATGTGATGGCGGCCACCCGCGATGCCGAGGAACGCACCTCTGTGTACTCGTTCAGCCGACAGCTGGCTGGCCTGAAGCCGGTTCTGGAGCAGTTCCTCACCGACCTGCTGTCCGAAGACGCCTTCTCCACACCGGCTCTGGTGCGGGGGACTTATTTTACGTCCGTGCTTCAGGAAGGCGTCCCGGAGGACGCGTTTGTGTCTGCCGCAGCGGCCAGCTATCAGTTATCCGGCCCGATCCAGCCGGCACAGCGTAGCGGCCAGTCTGCCAGCCTGTTCACCCAGGGGCTGTTCCCCAATGTGATTTATCGCGAATCCGGCCTGGCGGGTGATAATCGCCGGGTGGTCCGCAGCCGTCAGCGCAGGATCGCCGTCGCGGCGGTTGTGGCGATATGCGCGGGTGTTGGTATGACGGCGGGCTGGCAGCATTACTTCATCAAAAACGCCGAAGCCGCCACGGCCGTTGAGCAGCGAGTGCGTAGCTTTATCGACAACTGGCGACCGGTGGGCTATGAGCCGGACACCACCGGAAATAATCTGCTACAGCCGTTGGACCAGCTTCGCGAGGCGACTCTGGCCTTCGGAGATTACCGGCAGCACTGGCCGCTGGTCACCGATATGGGGCTGTATCAGGGCCAGCGTGTCGGGCCGGAAGTGGAAGCCGCCTATCTGGATATGCTGGCCTACCAATACCTGCCGGCACTGATGCTGGGCGTGATGGGGGAGATGGGGCAAGCCCCGGACAACAGCTCCGAGCGCCTGGAACATCTGCGGGTGCTGCGCATGCTCTATGATGCCAGCGGCCGCCGTGATGACATTGTTACCGAGTACATGAGCGAATACTGGCAGAGCCGATTCCCCGGTCAGCGTGATACCCAGCAGCGCCTGAACCGCCACCTGGATTACGCCATGGCCCATATCGACCTGGCGGATCAGGTCCGCCAGGGTGATGCCACCGCCGACATGGCACTGGCACCCTTCCGCAGCAGCGTGCAGTGGGCGCAGCAGGATCTCGGCCGTATCGCGACGACCGAGCGGGTTTATGATGACCTGGAAAAGGAAGCGGCGCGGGAATTCAGTTCGCCCTTGGACCTTGCCCGATCGTCGGGCCCGGCGTTCAGCACGGTGTTCACCAAGCTGGATGGCCATGGCGAACCGCTGGAGCCGGAGGCAGGGCAGGACGACCCACTGGTGATTCCATCGTTGCTGACCCGGGACGGCCTGAATACCTGGTTCCTGAGAAAGTCCGGCACAGTGACGGAACTCGCTCTGGTGGACGCCTGGGTACTCGGCCGTCGTGACAACGTGGATTTCAGCGAATCCGATGAGGCGCAATTGACCGCTGAACTGCAAACGCTGTACGCCGACCATTACGCTGACACCTGGCGGCGAGCCCTGAGCCGGATGGATATCCAGAGCTTTAATGACTTCAATCACGGTGTGCGGGTGCTGGAAAACCTCACCAGTGGGCACCAGCCATTGCAGCAGCTGTTCGGGCAGGTCGCCGGCAACACCCGCCTGATTCCGGGGGTCGACGGTGAAGCAGACACCCGCGCCAAAGCGGCGCGAAAAGCCCTGGAGCAGTCCTCTCATTTCGCCATGATGCAGGAGATCGACCGCCAGTTCTCGGAGCTCAACGACCTCAATCGGAAAGATGGCGATAACCCGTCTGATATGGAACAGGTGATGACCGTGATTGGCGACCTGCACGAGTACATGCGTGGTATCCAGGAGTCCCCGGACCGGGGCAAGGCAGCACTGCAGGCCGCCCGTGCCCGTATGGGACTTGAGGGGGCCGACCCGATCTTCACTCTACAGCGGCTGGCGGACAATCAGCCGGCACCGCTGGACCGGATGTTGGACAAGTTGGCAAAAGAAAGCTGGCGCGTGGTGCTGGATCAGGCCGTAGCGCAGTTGGAACGGCAGTGGTACCGCGAGGTGTACCAGCCATTCCAGCAATCGCTGGCCAGACATTACCCCTTCAACCCGGGTGCCGGCCGTGACGCAGCGTTGCAGGATTTTGAAGAGTTCTTCGCGCCCGAGGGTGTGCTGGATACCTTTTACACGGAGAACCTGAAGCTGTTCCTGGAAGACCACCCGGAACATGTGGGTGAGTCCCGGCGCGCCGGCCTGGTACGCGCAGACGTTCGGGCCGCGCTGGATAAAGCACAAACCATACGCCGGGCCTTCTTTACCCGTGGTGGGTCGCTGGATGTGGAATTTGCGCTGGAGCCCCTGAACCTGTCCTCCAACAAACGCCGCAGCGTAGTGAATGTGGATGGCCAGCTGGTGGAATTCAGCCACGGCCCCCGCCAGAGCATACCGCTGGTCTGGCCGAACACCCTGCGTGACAGTGCGGAAAGCCGGGTTACCCTGGTGCCGACGCAAATTAACCGGTCACCCCGCAGCCTCTCGGAAAACGGCCCCTGGGCGTTATTCCGGCTGCTCGACAAGGCCGATATTACCGGGGTCAGCAACAGCTCGGTGGACGTAAAGTTTGAGCTGGACAGTGGCCAGATGCGTTATCGGCTCCATGCGGCCAGTAATACCAACCCGTTCACACAGGAACTCCTCGCGGGGTATCAGATACCACGCAGTCTGTATTAGACTGTGGGCCGCCCTGCACAGGATCGTGCCGGGCGGCGATCATATTGAGACGTTGACGCATCACATTCTTCAGGGACCGAAGACATGCCCCAGGCAAGCGGACTGCAGTTTACCGCCACCATTGGCGAATTTTCCTCCGATCACTTTTCCGTGGTTGGCTTCGAGCTGACCGAAGCCCTCTCCG
>NZ_JBBDSR010000106.1:0-78203 GCF_040904845.1 Marinobacter sp.
GTCAGGCTCTTAATACCCTAAACCCCAGTATCCCAGATACTGGGGTTTTTTATTGGGGCCGCGGAAAACCTTGGCCGGTGGTATACTTTTGCAGATAATGAGCCAAATATCTCTTAGGGAGTAATCCGATGCCTGTAACCGATCATCTGGTCATTTTTGACACCACGCTCAGGGACGGAGAACAGAGTCCGGGCGCGACCATGACCAAGGCGGAAAAGCTTCGGATTGCCAAGGCACTGGAGAAGCTCCGTGTGGATGTTATTGAGGCTGGGTTCGCCGTTGCCAGCCAGGGTGATTTCGAGGCCGTTAAATCGATCGCCGAACACATCAAGGACTCCACGGTTTGCAGCCTGGCACGTGCACTGGATGGCGATATTGATCGGGCAGCCGAAGCCATCCGACCGGCCCAAAGCGGTCGCATTCATACGTTTATCGCGACTTCACCTATTCACATGAAGCACAAGCTTCAGATGCAGCCAGACGACGTGGTTGATCAAGCGGTGCGCGCAGTGAAACGGGCGCGGAGTCATACGGATGACGTGGAATTTTCCTGTGAAGATGCTGGCCGGTCGGAGCTGGACTTCCTCTGTCGCATTATTGAAGCGGCCATCGCTGCCGGTGCGCGAACAATCAATATTCCCGATACCGTTGGTTATGCCATCCCGGAACAGTTCGGCGAGACGATCCGACAGCTATTGAACCGCATCCCTAACGCGGACAAGGCGATTTTTTCTGTCCACTGCCATAACGACCTGGGGCTTGCAGTTGCCAACTCGCTGGCTGCTGTGAGTCAAGGGGCTCGGCAGGTAGAGTGCACCATTAACGGCCTTGGAGAACGGGCCGGCAATGCGTCACTGGAAGAAATTGTCATGGCGGTTCGTACTCGACAGGATCTGTTCTCTCTGGACACGCGCATTGATACCCGCCACATTGTGCCGTCATCCCGCCTGGTGTCGACCATTACCGGTTTTCCGGTACAGCCCAACAAGGCCATCGTAGGCGCAAACGCATTTGCCCATGAATCTGGTATCCACCAGGATGGTGTGCTCAAGCATCGCGAAACCTATGAGATCATGCGGGCAGAAGACGTAGGCTGGCACACCAACAGCCTGGTACTGGGAAAGCATTCCGGCCGCAACGCATTCCGTACCCGGTTGCTCGAGTTGGGTATTCAGTTTGAAACGGAAACAGAGCTGAACGAAGCCTTTACCCGTTTCAAGGCCCTGGCCGATCTCAAACATGAGATTTTCGATGAGGACCTGCAGGCGATCGCCAGTGACACGCGTCAGAAGGAAGAAGAAGGTCGGTTTGGCTTGGTGTGCATGCAGGTTTGCTCGGAAACCGGCGTGGTGCCCAAGGCCAGCCTTACTCTGCTGATGGATGGCAAGGAGCACCAGGTGGAAGCAGAAGGAAGTGGCCCCGTGGACGCTGCGTTCAAGGCCATTGAGTCCCTGGTGGACTCCGGGTGCAACCTGCAACTGTATTCAGTCAACAACATCACCAGTGGCACAGACGCTCAGGGCGAAGTGACGGTGAGGCTGGAAAGAGGTGGTCGCATTGTGAATGGAGTGGGTGCGGATACTGACATTATCATTGCCTCTGCCAAAGCTTACATAGAGGCACTCAATCTTATTAGTCGTGGGGGCATACGCCAGCACCCCCAGGTTGCTGATGTCTGAACTAATCCATCGGGACGACGCTATGACCTATCCTGAGGCTGACAGGCAGTACTATTTGTCGATGGCCGGTATCCGGCTGTGGTACGCCCGGGAGCCTCTCCCTGGCGCGGCACCCAGCCCGGAGTTTGATGTGTCGTGGGAAGAGGAAAGCCGTACCGCTGTTGCCGAGTCTTTTTCGGCACCTGGGGCTCAACCTGCGCTGCCCCGACGGATTCAGCCGAATGTGGACCCAAGTCACGCCAGCGAAAAGATTGCGCACCTGCAGGCGCTGATGGCAGGGGGCAATCCGGAGACCAGTTCTGGAGGTCCCGCTGCACCTGAGTCGGAAACGGCGGTTGATCGTGGACGGGCCGATGTGCCAGGTCCCGATGTCGAGCCGCAGCCAGAAGCGACGCCGGAGGAGCCGGCCCTGGTCTCCGGCCTGCGGCTCACTTTGGGGTTCTGGACAGCGGAAGATATGCTTCTGGTAAGCAGTATCTCCCCGGATGCAAGCGAGCGCCTACAGGATGCGCTGGCGAATAATATCCTCACCGCATTGGGCCGCTCTCCTGACGTCAAGCCTGATTATGTGCATTGGCCAGTGTTTGCCAACCCTCTGGTCCCCGGCAACCGTTTTTCTGATTTCTCCAATGTGCTGACCTCGAAGATGGAAAGTCTTAAGGGGTGCCAACTGATACTTATGGGGGTATCGCAGGCGCAGTGGCCCGAAGACCGCGACAGCTGGGTTGCCCGGACCCTTGGTACACCGGTTGTTGATTTCCCCAACACACTTGCCGAGCTGGCAGCACTGCCTGCGCTTAAGAAAGCGGTATGGAGGGAGCTCAAGCCACTGGCGCGGGGTTCGGAGTGACCTCCACGTATCAGGCTGTCGTCCGCACTGACAGCGTTATCCGTGCTCTGGTGCCTGAGGACTTGGCGGATGTTCTGGAAATGGAGGTGCGTAGTTACTCCCACCCATGGAGCGAAGCGGTTTTCAGGGACTGCTTCCGCCCAGACTATCGATTGTACGCCTGTGACTGCGGAGCAGCCTTGGGCGGATACGCCATCGTTGCCTACCTGTTTGATGAGGCGCACCTGCTGAATCTCTGTGTTCCTCCAGAACGACGCCGAGAAGGAGTGGGGCGGCAATTGCTGCGTTATCTGATTGCCCGGGCGGCCCATGAAGGCATGAAACAGGCACTGCTTGAAGTCCGGGTGTCGAACCTCTCAGCCATAGCCCTTTATGAATCGGAAGGTTTCCGGGGGATCGGCCGGCGTCCCGGATATTACCCGGCGGCGGACGGCCGTGAGGACGCGTCAGTGATGGCGATTGACCTCTGCGTGATTTAGAGGATGCCTACGAACTATCCACGATTTCTGTGCGGATGCATCGTTCGCGTCTTGTGTCTATTCCCCCTATAATGGCGGCCTTTTCAGTGTATTTGAATCAGGTTGCCGTCCATTATGTCCACCCTCGAAAAAGAAGTGTCCAACCGTCGTACTTTCGCGATCATTTCGCACCCGGATGCTGGTAAAACCACCATTACCGAAAAGGTGTTGCTGTTCGGTCAGGCCATTCAAAAAGCCGGGACCGTCAAGGGCAAGAAGTCAGGCCAGCATGCCAAGTCCGATTGGATGGAGATGGAAAAAGAGCGGGGCATCTCGGTCACCACCTCGGTGATGCAATTTCCCTATGCCAACCGGCTGGTGAATCTGCTGGATACGCCAGGCCACGAAGACTTCTCGGAAGATACCTATCGCACACTGACCGCTGTCGATTCCTGCCTGATGGTGATCGACAGCGCCAAGGGTGTTGAAGCGCGAACCATCAAGCTGATGGAAGTCACACGCCTGCGTGATACCCCGATCATCACCTTCATGAACAAGCTGGACCGTGATACCCGGGACCCGGTAGAGCTGATGGATGAGGTCGAAGACATCCTCAAAATAGCCTGCTCACCGGTGACCTGGCCCATTGGCATGGGTAAGAACTTCAAAGGTATTTACCATCTGCTTCGGGATGAAGTTGTTCTGTACCAGTCTGGTCAGGGCCACACTATTCAGGAGCGCCGGGTGATTTCCGGTCTGGACAACCCCGAGCTGGATGAGGTGCTTGGCACCTACGCTTCGGAGTTGCGGGATGAAATTGAACTGGTGAAGGGCGCTTCCCATGAGTTTGATCACGGGGCCTTTCTCAGAGGTGAATTAACGCCCGTGTTCTTTGGCACTGCGCTGGGTAACTTTGGCGTCGATCATATGCTGGATGGCCTGATTGAGTGGGCACCGGAGCCACAACCCCGGGAAACCGACCAGCGCCTCGTCGGGCCAGCAGAAGATGTCTTCTCCGGGTTTGTTTTTAAGATCCAGGCGAACATGGACCCCCAGCACCGTGATCGGGTCGCCTTCCTGCGTATTGTTTCCGGCCGCTACAACCAGGGTATGAAAGCTCGTCATGTCCGTATCGGCAAAGACGTGCGTTTCTCCGATGCACTGACCTTTATGGCCGGGGACCGGGAGCACGCCCAGGAGGCGTTTGCTGGCGACATCATCGGTCTTCACAATCACGGCACGATACAGCTCGGTGATACCTTTACCGGTGGTCAGGATATGAAGTTTACCGGGATTCCGAATTTTGCCCCTGAGCTCTTCCGTCGGATTCGCCTGAAAGACCCTTTGAAATCCAAACAGCTTCAGAAGGGCCTGATTCAGCTGTCCGAGGAAGGTGCGGTTCAGTTATTTCGGCCCCTGAAGAATAACGATCTGATTGTGGGCGCTGTCGGTGTGCTGCAGTTTGATGTTGTCGTTAGCCGCCTGAAGAGTGAATATAAGGTGGAAGCGTTATATGAGCCCATCAACGTCTCGACGGCACGTTGGGTTACTGCCGGTGACGAGCGCAAACTTGACGAATTTCGGCGCAAGAATAACGACTTTCTGGCGCTTGATGGCAGTGACCAGCTGGCCTACATCGCGCCAACGATGGTGAACCTGCAGCTCGCGCAAGAGCGTTACCCGGACATCAGCTTCCATAAAACCCGGGAGCACTGAGTACCTGACATTGCCATGAACCTCGTCGACGCGCACTGCCATTTTGACTTTTCCGACTTTGACGGGCAGCGGGAACAGGTCTTGTCGCGCGCCAAAAACCTCGGTGTTTCGCGGGTCGTCATACCTGGTGTAAGGCGGCATGACTGGGGAAGAGTGGCCGAAACCTCTGCGAATTTCCCTGGCACTTTTTACTGTCTCGGTATCCATCCCTGGTATGTCCGGGATCATGATGAGGTCGATTTGCTATCTCTGGAAGCTGCGCTGGCTGAAGCGAACAGCCATTGCGTGGGGCTGGGCGAATGTGGGCTGGACCGGTTGAAAGGGTCACTTTCCCAACAGGTGCCCTGGTTCGAGGCTCAGGTTGGTATTGCCAAACGCCAGGGGCTGCCACTGATTGTTCATTCCGTCCGGACGCATGATGAGGTCTGCGGCATATTGAAGGCGCAGGGTTTTGCCGGGCGAGTGCTGATCCATGGTTTTTCCGGGAGTTATCAGCAGGCCTGTAAACTGGTTGATCTCGGTTGCTACATTGGCGTCGGCGGTGTTGTGACTTATGCCAGAGCGCGGAAAACCCGTGACGCCATTGCCCGCCTGCCAATTGAGTCGCTGGTGCTGGAAACCGATGCTCCAGACATGCCCCCTGAAGGCGTGGAAAAAGGCCGTAACTCGCCGGAATTCCTGCCGGTTATCCTTGACTCGTTGGCCGAGTTGCGAGCGTTCAGCCGGGAGGCCCTGGCTGACCAAATTCTCAGGAATACCTGCCGGTTGTATGGCTGGTCTGCGAATACCGTAGGGGATTAACGAAACCGCTTGCATTGGGGTTGGCTTTCAGTAGCGGTTTGGATATACTTCGCGCCCTGGCTTTTCAAGGCGATGCCATCATCTCAGCCCCGAATGATGTCACTGCCGATCATTACAGGTATAGAGCCCCTCCGGATGCCAAGAGTTACCGGTGGTGGTTTTTAACGTTTCTTATATAGCGTTCAAGGCGGAATCAATGAAGACTCTGAGTGCGAAACCAGAAACAGTAACACGTGACTGGTACGTTGTAGACGCAGCCGGCAAGACGCTGGGTCGTCTGTCAACCGAGATCGCCCTTCGTCTGCGGGGCAAGCATAAGCCTGAGTACACCCCCCATGTAGACACCGGCGATTACATTGTCGTTATCAATGCCGGTCAGGTGCGGGTTACTGGCAAAAAATCATCTGACAAGATGTATTACAGTCATACCGGCTTTCCGGGTGGTATCAAGTCGATCAGTTTTGAAAAGCTGGTTGATAAGGCGCCTGAGCAGGTAATCGAGCATTCCGTCAAAGGTATGCTTCCGAGAGGCCCTTTGGGCCGTGCCATGTTCAAAAAACTGAAAATTTATGCCGGTGCTGAGCATCCCCATGCAGCCCAGCAGCCCAAAGAACTCGATATTTAACGGAAGGCGGATATGTCTGTAGCACAAAATTACGGTACGGGTCGCCGCAAGACATCCACGGCTCGGGTTTTTATCAAGCCGGGAAGCGGTAACATCTCTATCAATGGTCGCTCTATCGAAGACTTCTTCGGTCGTGAGACCTTGCGCATGATCGTTCGTCAGCCCCTGGTTGTTGCCGAATCGACTGATCGATTTGATATCAACATCACCGTTAAGGGTGGTGGCATCAGTGGTCAGGCCGGCGCAATTCGCCACGGTCTGACTCGTGCGCTGATGGATTATGACGAAACTCTGCGTCCATCGATGCGCAAAGCGGGTTACGTTACCCGTGACGCACGTGAAGTAGAGCGTAAGAAAGTGGGTCTGCGGAAGGCGCGTAAGCGTCCTCAGTTCTCCAAGCGTTAATTTCGCTGGAGTATTGCCCGATAAACCCGGCCACGGCCGGGTTTTTTATTGCCTCCCCAAAGAGCGTAAATTGGAGCTGTGACAGAGATCGTCCGTCTGCCACTGCTTTCCGACTTGTAAGGCGTGGGTAATTTCATTACCATTTGCTCGCTTATAATTTTGGGTTGTGAAGTCCTTTTTGAAGTGTGGTAGCGCCAGAATCCGGTGCTCTGCGCCTCGCCTGATGGGAGAAAACCATAATGAGTAATGGCGACGTGAGCCAAGGCCGGCGCCGGTTTCTGATCGGTGCTACGTCGGTGGTAGGTGGAGTCGGCGTCGTCGGTGCGGCAGTTCCTTTTGTGGCGTCCTGGAATCCCAGCGCCAAAGCAGAAGCAGCTGGTGCACCGGTTACCGCTAATGTCAGTAAACTGGAGCCGGGTCAGCAGATGACAGTAGAGTGGCGGGGTAAGCCGGTCTGGGTTGTCCGCCGTACCCCGGAGATGCTCGAAAATATCGAGAAGCTGAACGACGAAGTAAAAGACCCTGAGTCTCAGGAAGCGGCCCAACCTTCCTATATCGAGGGCATTTACCGTGCCGTCAAGGAAGAGTATGTGGTTTTGGTTGGTATTTGTACCCACCTGGGCTGCTCGCCGAAATTTCGTCCCGAGGTGGCACCTGCCGACCTGGGCGAGGACTGGCTGGGTGGGTTTTACTGCGCCTGTCACGGGTCCCGGTATGATATGTCCGGACGTGTCTATGACGCTCAGCCGGCACCGCAAAACCTGGAGATTCCTCCGTATCGCTTCGATGACGAGAATACTCTGACCATCGGTCTTGATCCGGAGGGGGCAGCGTAATGCAAAAATTAGTATCCTGGATTGATGAGCGCCTACCGGTTGTAGACGCCTGGAACAAACACGTTGGCAAGTATTACGCGCCAAAAAACTTCAACATGTGGTACTTTTTCGGCTCCTTGGCGATGCTGGTGCTGGTCAATCAGCTGATTACCGGTATCTGGCTAACCATGAGCTACAACCCCTCCGGTGAAGGTGCCTTTGCCTCGGTGGAGTACATCATGCGGGACGTCGAGTGGGGCTGGCTGCTCCGCTATTTGCACTCTACCGGTGCGTCGGCGTTCTTTGTGGTAGTTTACCTCCATATGTTCCGCGGCCTTATGTACGGCTCATATCAGAAGCCCCGCGAGCTGATCTGGATCTTCGGCATGCTGATCTATCTCGTGCTGATGGCTGAAGCCTTCATGGGCTATCTGCTGCCGTGGGGGCAGATGTCCTACTGGGGCGCGCAGGTTATCGTTAACCTGTTTGGTGCTATCCCGGTCATCGGTGACGACCTGTCGCTTTGGATCCGTGGTGATTACCTCATTTCCGGTATTACTCTGAACCGCTTCTTTGCGCTTCACGTGGTGGCACTGCCTATTGTGCTCCTGGGTCTGGTGGTTCTGCACATTCTTGCGCTGCACGAAGTCGGTTCCAACAACCCTGACGGTATTGATATCAAGAAAAACAAGGACGAGAACGGCATACCGAAAGATGGTATTCCCTTCCATCCCTACTACACCGTGCATGACCTGCTGGGTGTTGGGGTGTTCTTCTTTATCTTCTTTATCGTGGTGTTCTTCTTCCCGGAGATGGGCGGCCTGTTCCTCGAGAAGCCGAACTTTGAGCCGGCTAACGCGTTGAAGACGCCGGATCACATTGCCCCAGTCTGGTACTTTACACCCTTCTACGCGATGCTCCGTGCCGTCACGGTGGACCTGTTTGGGTTGGATGCGAAGTTCTGGGGTGTTGTCGTCATGGGCGCTGCCATCGCGATTCTGTTTGTCCTGCCCTGGCTGGACCGTAGCCCGGTTCGCTCTATGCGGTACAAGGGCTGGATCAGCAAGGTGGCATTGGCGATTTTTGTAGTGAGTTTTGTCGTTCTTGGGTATCTCGGCATCGTTCCGGCGACTGAGGGGCGTACCATCACAGCCCAGATCCTGACAGCGCTGTACTTCCTCTACTTTATTCTCATGCCATTTTACACGCGCATGGAGAAAACCAAGCCAGTTCCAGAGAGGGTGACAGGATAATGAGAAAGCTGATTTTTGGTCTTTTCATCGCAATCCTGCCAGCGCTCGGGCTGGCAGCCGGTGCCGGTGGCCCATTGGATACCATGGAGCCGGATCATGCCAACAAGGCGTCGCTGCAGCGTGGGGCCGCCTTGTTTACTAACTACTGTATGGGGTGTCACTCAGCGGAGTATGCCCGCTACAAACGCGTGTCAGATGACCTGAACATTCCAGCGGCGCTGTACGAAGAAAACCTGATTTTCACCGGTGCCAAAATCGGTGAGTTAATGCAGGTGTCCATGAGCAAGGACCAGTCTGCGGGTTGGTTCGGCGCGCCGCCACCCGATCTGACTCTGGAGTCCCGTCTGCGTGGTGAAAGCTGGATTTACTCCTATCTGCGCGGCTTCTACAAGGATGATTCTCGGCCTCTGGGCGTGAATAACGTCGTCTTTGAGAATGTGGGCATGCCCCATGTCATGGTTGGGTTGCAAGGGCTGTGCGCTGTCGAGCCGAGGATTGGCCAAGGTGCCAACGTCGACCCGCTCAGTGGTAACGTCAACAATGCAGATGCGTGCCCCGAGTACGCCATTGAGGGCAGCATGTCTTCCGGGGAGTTTGATCGGGCCATGTACGACCTGACCAACTTCCTGTCGTACATGGGCGATCCGGTAAAACTGGAGCGTGAGCGTCTGGGGATGTTTGCACTGATTTTTGTGGCGATCTTCTTCATCTTTGCTTACTTGCTCAATCGTGAGTACTGGAAGGACGTACACTGAGATTTCAGGTATAATCCGTGGTCCTGAGTTCCAGCGGGCAGTTGCCGGCCCGCTGGATTTTTGCGTTTTCAGGATCATTCTGATTTGTTTACTCGTGAGGTAGTTTTATGGGCGTTGTGACCAAGCGGTCATCAATGACGTTTTTCTCGGACCCGGCCAGTCAGTACAGCCATCGGGTGCGTATTGTTCTTGCTGAAAAGGGTGTCACGGTTGACGTCGTTGATGTCGATCCGGACAACCCGCCGGCCGAGCTGGCGGACCTGAATCCGTATAATGCCTTGCCTACCTTGGTGGATCGTGACCTTGTGCTTTATGAGCCCAATATCATGATGGAGTATCTGGACGAGCGGTTTCCGCATCCGCCTCTGTTGCCGGTTTACCCGGTGGCCAGAGCAAACAGCCGCCTGATGATCCACCGAATTCAGAAAGACTGGTGTGGCCTGGTTGACCAGATTCTCGCCCAGCCTGGTGCCAAGGCGTCTGACGCTGCGCGCAAGGAACTGCGGGAGAGCCTGCTGGCCACTGCGCCACTGTTCGCTGAAATGCCGTTTTTTCTGTCTGAAGAGTTTACGATTGTCGATTGCTGTATTGCTCCGATTCTCTGGCGTCTGCCGGCCTTGGGCATTGAGCTCGATGACAAGCAGGCCAAGCCGTTGCATAAGTACATGGACAGCATCTTCAGTCGGGAAGGCTTCAAGGCGAGCCTGTCTGATCTGGAAGAAGACATCCGTAGCTGATTTAGCCACGCAGGGCCTGGATAACGGGTCAGGAGAGAGGCAGTGCCTGATAGCAAAGTAACCATGACATCGAGCCGTCCCTATCTGGTCAGAGCGTTCAATGAATGGATACTCGAGAACGATTGCACCCCATACATTGTTGTGGATGCAGGCGTTCAGGGTGTACAGGTTCCGACTGAGCATGTAGCCAATGGTCAGATCGTGTTGAACGTCAGTCCGGGAGCGGTGCGTACGTTGGTGATTGGGAACGGTGCGCTCGAATTCAGTGCCAGGTTTGGCGGCGTGCCGATGCAAGTATTCATCCCCTTGCAGGCGGTTATGGCCATCTACGCCAAGGAAAACGGCGAAGGTATGGTGTTTGGCAGCGAGCCCGGCTCACCGGACCCAGATGGTGATGGTCCAAAAGACTCGGGAACCAGTCAGAGTGGTGGTGAGCGTCCATCCGGTCGCCCAACACTCAAAGTCGTCAAATGACATCCCTCTGATTCCGTAAAAAACCAGCCTCGTGCTGGTTTTTTATTACCCGCCAAAAAGTTTGTCGTCTATCAGGCCGCAAAGGGCGTTAATGATCACCAGCAACAGCGGCGCTGCTGCGCTGGCAGACAGGTTGTCGAGGGCAATCTCATGGTCCTCGGGTTGGAGCAGGGAGGTGATGTCGGACTTTTCCTTTGCGCTCAGCACCACCACGTCCATTTCTCTGTCGTGTGCTGCCTGGATGGCCTGAATCAGGTTGGCTTTGTGCCCATCATCGACGATCACAAACAGCAGGTCACCTGCCTTGCCGATAGCCCGCACGGGTCGGGAAAAGGTGTCGTTGAAGCGGTTGTCACGGCAGATCGCGGAGTAGGAGGTGGCGTCTGCGCCGAGGTTGATGGCCGGGAGTGCCGGCCTGTCGTGTTCGAACCGGTTCAGCAGTGCGGTGCAAAAATACTGGGCCAGAATATTGGCGTTGCCATTGGCGCAGGCAATGATTTTGCCGTCATTGAGCAGGGTGTTTACGAATGCTTCGGCCGCCTGTTCGATAGCGGGCACCGTCGTGCTGGCAGCCTGGGCGGTATGCTCCATGTGGGTCGCAAACCATTGGTTGATTGTCTGTTCAGTGTCGGTCATATTCACGCCTGAATCGCATTTTTAATCCATTGTATCCGGTATTTTTTTACATCGCCGGCCGCGATAGCGATGACATCAATACGGCTCGCTATGGTCCAAAGCCCGTTGCGGTGCAGATAAAAGGAGGCGGCCTTCACCAGCCGCCTCTGTTTTGTTGGGGTGATCGATTCCGCCCCACTGGCAAGGCTCCCCCGGCCGCGGTATCGAACCTCAAAAAAGACCAGGACATCCCCGTCTCGGCCGATAAGGTCGATTTCTCCCCCACGATTGAACACGTTGCGCTCAATTATAGTCACGCCGCGGCTGTGCAGGTAGCGTGCAGCCACGGCTTCGTGCTGGTTTCCAATGGCTTTGCTGCCGTGTTTGCCGTCCATGGCGTGTGATCCTTGTACTGAGTGTCGGGATTACTCCTCGCTGGTTATCTCTTCCTCGGGCAGCTCGGTGAGCAGTTCCGGCGTGCCGCTGCGAAAACGTGCCCAGAGTTGTTCGCGGTGAATGCTGCCTTGCGGGGTCATGGTCAGGACGCCTGTCTGGCCATTGATAGCGGCATCCTCAACCTGACGCAACAATGGCAGGCGCTTACTGAGGTTCCAGGCATCCGCGCCCATCGCAAACAAACGACCAAGTTGGCCTCTCATGTCAGGTAGCGCCTCGCTGGCAGTCGCGCGGAAGTCATTGTTATCGTCCAGAACCCAGGGGATGTCGGTGAAGATTACGTTGTTCAGGTCCCGGTCCCGAGAGGGGTCCTGGTTTCCTTCATACACCATGGAAGTGGAGTAAACGGGAAGGTCTCCGCCAAAGTAAAAGGCAAACAGTGGTTTGAATTGCCTTGCAATCGTTGGCTCTGCAACCATAACCACGGCATCGGCATCCTGCCGGCGACGTGGCTCAAATTCGACATTAATGCCGGCGGTGCGCTCTACGTCAATCGCCCGCTCCCGGGATGCGGTAATGCCAAGAAGGTCTGCGGTCACCGCTCTCAGGTTGTCTTCTTTGAAATACCGATCAATATCCAGCGCGACGCTGCCATTTTCGGCCATACGGTCGAGTAAGGCGTTTTCCAGGCGGTCGCCCCAGTCGCCCTGCGGGATCAGCGCCAGCACCTGGTCGTTGCTTTCAAGAGCCAGGCGGTTGGCAATCTGGCGCGCTTCATCCTCGGCGGACAGGCCGAACTGGTAGAGCCCGGAAGGAGCGTCATTATTGTCGGGAAGATAGTTAAGCCCAAGCACTGGCACTGGAAGCGATTTCAGCTTTGTCAGCGCAATCAGGCCTTCTTTTTCCAGTGGCCCAACGATCAGGTCTTGGCCGTCACGGGAAATGTCCTCATAAAGCTTGCGGAAATCCGAGCCGGCTGTGTTGATTACCCGTATGCTGGTTTTATTGCGGTCAGCGGATTCATCGCTGTAGTAAGCGGCAAAGAAGCCATCACGAATAGCTTTGCCGGCGCTGGCCAGCGGGCCTTCCAGAGGCAGCGCCAGCGTGATCTGTTCCGGGCGGGTTTCCGCAAGGCTGGCAATCAGCCCCAGTTCAGAAGGCAGGGCGCTTGCGGCTGGGTGCCCTGGCCAGTTGTTTTGCCATTGCCGTACCACCCGGCTTTGCTCGTCCAGGTTCACGCCTGGCTCCCGGAGGATGCCGGCCAGCTCGATCCAGCCTTGTGCCTCATAGCCGATGACGGAACCGCTTTCCTCGGCCAGTTGCGCGTCTGAGGTAGCTTTGAGCGCCTGCCAGATGCGATCGTGGATGGACTGGACATCCTGGCGGGAGTCGGATTGCGCGAGCGTGATCAGGGTGGCAGCGGCCGCGAGGTGGTCGCCAGCCAGTTGCTGGGTGTCGGCCTGAAGGTTGGCAGCTCGCGCCATTAGCCCACGTTCGTAGTTGAGAAACTGGTCGCGCTCCAGCTGGTCGGTCAACTGGCCTGCCCAGTCGCGATCCTCGAGAGCGGTGGCGCTGGCCATGGACAGTAACAGGTACTGGTCTTGAAGATCGGCCTCGGGAGACGAAAGCCGGTCACTGAGAAGAATTCTGCGTGCGGACGTGTGGTCATCGCTGTCCTGAAACCGGTCGGCCGACCGGAGAAGGTATTGTTGCGCTTCCCGGCGGTCACCCTCTTTACTGGCGGTTTCCAGAGCCTGCTCAGCGCTTTCAGCGACATGGCGGTCCAGGTTGACGCTGGCGCACCCTGCAGCCAGCACCGTTAGCAGTATGAGGGTGACAAATGATTTCAGATTCAGACGGCAATTGGTCATGGCAAGCTCACGAACTCCGGGTAAATACGCTTGTGACGCCGGATAAACGGCGGCATCATGCCGGGAGTCCCGGCTATGCCGGGTTTCCCTGTATCGTTCTCAGGATGGCAAGTTTAACAGCTCCCGGATCATTTCACATGACGTAGGTGTCATGGTCCCCTGGTAAAGAGAGGCAATTTGGTGAAATCGGACCCTGATGCGCGCACGGGCACGCTCTATATTGTGGCAACACCGATAGGCAACCTGGAGGATCTGTCACCGCGAGCCTCATCGGTGCTTGCGGCTGTTTCTGTCATTGCCGCAGAAGACACCCGGCACAGTGGGCGCTTGTTGAACCATCTGGGGATTCATCAGCCCATGGTGGCGCTTCACGATCATAATGAGCGGGATCGCGCGGCTCAGATTCTGGACCGGCTGGAGGCCGGCGAAGATGTGGCCCTGATCTCAGACGCGGGCACCCCATTGATTTCCGATCCGGGCTATGTGCTGGTTCGCCAGGCTCGTGAACGGGGCGTGCGGGTCAGCCCCATCCCCGGGGCTTGTGCGCTGGTCGCGGCCCTCAGCGCTGCAGGATTGCCGACTGATCGCTTTCTCTTTGCCGGGTTTTTGCCTTCAAAGCGGGGCGCGCGTCGCGCAGAGCTTGAGTCCCTGGTTTCGGAAAGGGCGACCCTGGTGTTTTATGAATCCCCGCACCGGATTCAGGAAACGGTTACTGAAATACAACAGGTCATGGGAGCGGAAAGAGAGGTGGTGCTCGGCCGTGAGTTGACCAAAACCTTTGAGACCTTTTATGCCGGGCGTGCGGATGAGGTTTGCGACGCGATCAATGCAGACCCGAACGGTACGAGGGGGGAGTTTGTTGTCATGGTTGGCGGGTCCCGGGAAACCAATCAGGACGATGCAGGCGAGGTCAGCACTGACAAGCTGTTGGGCCTGCTGCTGGCGGAACTGCCGGTGAAGAAGGTGGCCAAAATTGTCGCGGAGCTGACCGGGCGTCCGAAAAACGAACTGTATCAGCGAGCCCTGTCGTTGAAGGCCGAGTAATACTGTTGGCGGTGGTCGCCCGGTTTTCCTTGCACAGTGGGGGTTGCGAAGGTATTGTCGTGCCCGAGCTCGCCAGACAGTCGCCGCCAGTACGCTGGGGGAGGAAAGTCCGGGCTCCACAGGGCAAGGTGCCAGGTAACGCCTGGGCGGCGTGAGCCGACGGAAAGTGCAACAGAAAGCAGACCGCCTAAGCACCTTCGGGTGCCGGTAAGGGTGAAACGGTGCGGTAAGAGCGCACCGCGTGACTGGCAACAGTTCACGGCGATGGTAAACCCCACCTGGAGCAAGACCAAATAGGAATCCTATGGCGTGGCCCGCGCTGGATTCGGGTAGGTTGCTTGAGGCCTGTGGTGACGCAGGTCCTAGATGAATGACTGTCCACGACAAAACCCGGCTTACCGGCGAGCTCATTTCTTTTCCAGTCCTGCCTTTGTGATGCTTGTCATTCTCAGGCAGCGTCTTTTATAGCCAAACAATCTTAAACCTCACTTGCCATCTTCAGACCTCTTTGCAGGTTCATGATTTTGCTCTCTTTCTTTTTGGTAATTTCCCCTCTCGCGCGAACCCTGCCCTCTAACCTCTTGTCATAAAAGGAACTTTTACAAGTGCGACGCCATTGGCGGCGCTTGCATTGTGTATTGCGTGTTTCTATAGTGTGCACAAGTGGGAAAAAGTGGTTTTTAGTGGTTTTTAATGGTTTCTGAACCCCAGAGTCGGTGCGAATGAGCAATTTTCTAGGCAGTCATGCCATCAATATGGATGCGAAGGGTCGCTTGGCGATCCCCTCCAAGGTGCGCGAAGAGCTCGCGCAGGCCTGTGGTGGGCGCATTGTGATGACGGCCAATGCTGACGAAGAGCGCTGCCTGCTGGTGTATCCAGAGCCGGAATGGGAAATTCTGCGTCCACAAATCGAAGCCTTACCCAATATGAACAAGGCGGCCCGTCGCCTTCAACGTTTGATCCTGGGTAATGCGGCGATCATGGAGCTGGATGGCGCTGGCCGTATTCTGGTTCCACCAACGCTTCGCTCGTACGCCCATCTGGAAAAAAAGCTGATGTTAATCGGGCAGGGCAAGAAGCTGGAACTCTGGAGCGAAGAACGCTGGTTCGCCTGGTTGGATGAGTCCGCCGGCGACGAAGACATGCCGCCGGAAATGGAGGCACTGTCCCTATGACCTCCGAACGTAAGCCGGGGGCTGAAGGCCAGGCATTCTCGCACCGCTCGGTGTTGCTGGATTCGGCGGTTGATTATCTGGTGACCGACCCCGAAGGCGTGTACGTCGATGGCACCTTCGGTCGCGGTGGTCACAGCCGACTGGTGCTGGGAAAACTGGGTGGCTCTGGCTGCCTGCTGGGCATCGATAAAGACCCTGAGGCAATTCGTGCTGCCCAAGAGCTGGCTGCCGAAAACAAGCGGTTTTTCTGCTACCACGGTTCCTTCGCTAATCTTGATGAGGCGATTGTTGGTCAAGGTTGGGAAGCCGTCAACGGTGTGCTGCTGGACCTGGGCGTGTCATCACCGCAACTGGATGATGCCGCCAGGGGGTTCAGTTTCATGCGAAACGGGCCGTTGGACATGCGAATGAACCCACTGCAGGCCCCAAGTGCGGCCCAGTGGTTGGCAGAGGCAGAAGAGAAAGACATTGCGAACGTGATCTTTCGTTACGGAGAAGAGCGTTTCTCTCGCCGTATTGCGCGCTCGGTAGTTGCGCAACGGCAGGCGTCGCCGATCAGCACGACCCATGAACTGGCCGAATTGGTCAGCAAAGCCGTTCCCAAAAAGGAAAAGCACAAGCACCCCGCAACCCGGACGTTCCAGGCAATCCGGATTTTTATCAACCGGGAGCTTGAAGACCTTGAGGCTGGGCTTGCAGCGGCCGCACAACGGCTCGCACCAGGCGGGAGACTGGTGGTGATCAGTTTTCACTCCCTCGAAGACCGGCTGGTGAAGCGATTTATGCGGGATCTTGCCCGTGGGCCTCGGCTTCCTAAAGGGGTACCGGTAACGGCGGCTCAGGAAGCTTCGGCGTTTCGCCTGGTGGGCAAGGCCAGCAAGGCCAATGAGGAAGAAATCAACGACAACGTGAGAGCCCGCAGTGCAGTGATGAGAGTGCTCGAACGTGTTCACAACGAACAAAATCATCAGGGGAGCACGTGACATGGGCGCGGTAGCGATTGAACCGACGGTCAAAAATGTCGGTCTGAACAGACAAAAAGTGAAAGACGGCCTGGCAAGTGCTGTGCGGGTGTCTCAACAGGTATTTGAAGCGCTCCAGCAGAAGCGCGTGATGATTTCGATGGTGCTGGTGGTGGTGCTGATTGCGTCGGCGGTCGGCGTGGTCGCCGGATCTTATGAGAACCGGGAGCTGTTTAACAGGCTGTCTCAGTTGCACGCCGAACGGGATATGTATCAGCGGGAATGGAGTCAGTTACTGTTGGAGCAGAGTGCGCTCAGTGCTCACAGTCGGGTCGAGGGTCTGGCCGCCCAGCGGTTCGGAATGCTGGTGCCAGGCCAGGAAGATATCGTTCTGGTGCCGCTGTTGGCACCGATTGCGGGTACTTGAAACACCGGTAGCCCATTTTTGGAAGCGAGAAAAAGAAACTCGGAGTAACCGTTTTGTCCGATCAGGAAAAACACGCAACATGGGGGCAGCGACTGGCTGCCGGGCTGAAAGCCTGGCGCTACGGCACCGTGCTGGGTGTTTTTCTGGTTGTGGTGGGCGCTCTGGGGTGGCGGCTGGTTGACCTTCACGTCGTGGATAACGAGTTCCTGCGCAAGCAAGGCGACGTGCGGACCATCCGTGTTGAATCCATTGATGCACACCGGGGCGTGGTCACGGATCGCCATGGCGAATCCCTGGCCGTCAGCACCCCGGTCCACACGCTCTGGGCGAACCCTTCTGAAATGGATGCCGATGAGCCGCGGTTGTCGCACCTGGCCCGTCTGCTGGGTATCAGCGAGGCGAAACTTCGTAGCCGTCTGAGACAATACGCCGACCGGGAGTTTATCTATCTGCGCCGGAAAGTTCAGCCAACCTTGGCTGAAAGCGCGCTGGGCATGGGTATTCCAGGCGTTTATAGCCGGCAGGAATACCGCCGCTATTATCCGGCCGGTGAGGTGACCGCCCATATGGTCGGATTTACCGATATCGATGAAAGTGGTCAGGAAGGCATTGAGCTTGCCTACAATCAGTGGCTCAGTGGCGAAAGTGGTCGGAAGCGCGTACTCAAAGACAATCGGGGGCGGGTTGTTAAAGACCTGACTCTGATCCGGGAAGCCCGCCCTGGCCGGGATCTTGTGCTGAGCCTGGACCTTCGCCTGCAGTACCTGGCTTATCGGGAATTAAAAGCGGTGGTCGGTGCGCATAAAGCTCGGGGTGGAACGCTGGTCATGCTTGATGTGGATACCGGCGAAGTGCTCGCTATGGTTAATCAGCACTCCTACAACCCGAATGATCGTAGTCAGCTGAGTTCTGACCGGCTCAGAAACAAGGCTATAACCGACCTTTTTGAGCCCGGGTCAACCATCAAACCGGTCGCTATGGCGGCGGCACTGGAATCGGGCAAATTCAACCGCAACAGCACGATTGATACGGCACCGGGCTACCGGCGCTTTGGTCGTTTTACCATTCGTGACAGCGCGAACTACGGCGTTATCGGGTTGACCGATATTATCGCGAAATCCAGTAACGTCGGGATGAGCCGGATTGCGACCGAGCTGGGCGGCGACGCCATCCGTGATCTCTACGCCCGTGTGGGCATTGGGCAACCGACAGGTATCGGCTTTCCCGGCGAAGCGGTGGGTGTGCTGCCAGCGCCCCCGAAGTGGCGGCCGGTTGAAGAGGCGACGCTGTCTTACGGGTATGGCATGAGTCTCAACGCCCTGCAGTTGGCGCAAGCTTACATGGTGCTGGCCAATGGTGGCATCCGTTATCCCCTGAGCTTGCTGAAGGTTGACGAGCGGCCGCCGGGGGAACGAGTGCTGTCGGAAGAGGTCTCATTTCAGGTGCGGAATATGCTCCGCGAGGCGGTTGAACATGGTACCGGCAAACGCGCGCAGCCCGGCTTTTATTCCGCCGGTGGTAAGACGGGTACGGTCCACCTGGTCGGCAAGGGCGGCTACGAAGATAGTCAGTACAAAGCGATTTTTGCGGGTATGGCACCGATTGATCATCCCAGAATCGTCACTGTAGTAGCGGTGGATGCGCCGCAATCAGGTGAGTACTACGGCGGTGAAGTAGCCGCGCCGGTGTTTGCGCGGGTTATGAGCGATGCATTACGACTGTTGAACGTGAAGCCGGAGCTAGACGTTGGCGACGCTAAAACAGAGCCGAAAACACCCGGGGAGCGGGGGTAAGGGTATGTGTATCACTTCACTCAGTACACTAATGCAGGGCATTGCGCCAGTGCCCTCGGTCTTTGACGTGACCATCCATGGATTGCAAACAGACAGTCGTCAGGTGACGTCCGGAGATGCCTTTATTGCGCTGTCCGGACAGCATACTCCGGCGGATTACTATGTGGACCATGCCGTGAAGTCCGGTGCTTCAGTCATTATTCTGGAGGCGGAAGAGCCAGGAGAGTGCCGCGAGCATCATGGCGCATTAGTGGTCCCGGTCCAGGGCTTGCGTGCCAGGCTTGGCAAGATCGCAGATCGTTTCTTTGAACACCCGTCCCAACGGTTGCGGCTGATAGGCGTCACCGGCACCAACGGCAAAACATCCGTTAGCCAGTACATCGCACACCTGTTGCAGAATACCGGTACACCCTGCGGAGTGCTGGGTACATTGGGGTACGGTATGCCCGGGGCGCTGCAGGTCGCCTCACACACCACGCCGGATGTGGTTCAGGTGAACCGCGTGCTGTCCCGCATTATTGCTCAGGGTGGCCGCGCTGCGGCGATGGAAGTGTCCTCCCACGCTTTGGATCAGGGCCGGGTAGACCGGCTTGCGATGACCGGGGCCGTGTTTACCAACCTGACCCGGGATCACCTGGATTACCACGGCTCGATGGGTGCCTACGGAGCGGCCAAGGCGAAGCTGTTTGAGCGTGAGGAGCTGCATTTCGCCGTGGTGAATTTTGACGATCCCTTTGGGCGACAACTTTATGGTCAGCTTGCCGGAAAATGCGACCGGGTCCGTTACAGCCTGCATGAAGCGCAGACCGAGCTTTGGCTGACCCGGTTCGAGCCGTCGTCGCATGGGTTTTCTGCGTCCATCGACGGCGAGTGGGGAGCTTTCGATATAGACGTGCCACTGATGGGGAGCTTCAACGCCAGTAATGTGCTTGCAGCCATGGCGGCGGTGCTGTCACTTGGGGTGCCGGTGGATCGGGTTCAGCAGGCCGTAACAACCCTGCAACCACCTCCGGGGCGTCTTGAATCCTTTACCGGCGCAGGCGGCGTGCGGGTCATCGTGGACTACGCCCACACACCGGATGCGCTTGCCAACGCGTTAGCTGCGTTACGCCCACATGTCAGTGGCAAACTTTGGTGTGTGTTTGGCTGTGGCGGTGACCGAGACAGCGGTAAGCGCCCGGAGATGGCGGCCGAGGCAGAAAAGCGTGCCGATGCAGTGGTGGTGACGGATGACAACCCCCGCACCGAAAAGCCGGAGGCAATTGCAAGAGATATCCTTTCGGGCTTTGCCCATCCGGACGTGGTAACGGTGATCCATGACCGTGCTGAAGCCATTGCCTATGCGCTTCGCCAGGCAGTTGAAGGTGATGTGGTGCTGATCGCGGGAAAAGGCCACGAGACCTATCAGGAAATTGCCGGCCAGAGGGTACATTTCAGCGACGCCGAGCAGGTGCGCCATGCGCTTCAGCTCAATGGCGGTGTGGCATGATGCGCGATTTCTCGCTGGCCGAGGCTGCGGCGCTCACGCTGGGCCATTGCGATGAGGTGGCCGCAGCGGAGCAGGTGTATTCGGGCGTATCAACCGATACCCGGAATATCCATCAGGGCGACCTGTTCGTTGCACTGCGGGGTGAGAATTTTGACGGCCATCGTTTCCTGGAAACCGCCCGGAGTGCTGGCGCAGTTGGCGCGGTGGTGGACTCCCAGGATCAGAACGTGGCATTTCCGCAAATCGCTGTGAAAGACACGGTGGCCGCGCTGGCCAGGTTGGCGGCGGGCAATCGGAATGAAAGCCACGCGCAGTTTGTGGCGGTCACCGGCAGCAGCGGTAAGACCACGGTGCGGGAGATGGTCGCGTCCATTCTGTCCCAGGTGGGGGCGACACTGGCCACCGAGGGCAACCTCAATAACCACATTGGTGTTCCGCTCACCTTGTTCCGGTTAACGCCAGCGCATCGTTTTGGTGCCATAGAGCTGGGTGCCAGTGGTCTCGGGGAAATCGCCCATACGGTGGCGATCACCCGGCCCCAGGTTGGCATTCTCACCAATGCCGGCTCGGCCCACCTGGAGGGGTTTGGGAGTTACGACAACATAGTGTCGGCCAAGGGCGAAATCATCGACGGCGTCGACGCTGCCGGGCTGGTTGTCCTCAATGGTGACGATCCGGCTTTTGATATCTGGAAAAAACGCGCCGGTGAACGTCGGGTCGCGGCTGTCTGCCGGCATTCGAGTGCGCTGGCGGATTATTTCCCGTCGGCGGTAAGTGCTGACACCGATGGACAAAGTTTCATCGCACAGGATCGCCATGGCTGGCAGTGTAGCGTCACTCTGAGGCTGCATGGTGATCACAATATCACCAATGCGTTGCTGGCGATTGCTGCCACCCGCGAACTGGGTGTGTCGGATGACGCCATACAGCGCGGTTTGCAAGCGCTGCAGGCCGTCAGGGGGCGCTTGCATGTGGTGGAGTTAATGCCCGGCCTGACATTGATTGATGACAGCTACAACGCCAACCCGGCCTCCATGAAAGCGGCCATTGGTGTTCTGGCGTCTCGCCCCGGAACTCGTGTTGCCGTACTCGGCGCGATGGCGGAGCTCGGTCCCGGCAGCCACGCGTTGCATCAGGAGATTGGAGCATTTGCCCGGGACAGTGGGATTGAGCGCCTGTTGGCCGTGGGGCCTGGGTGTGAAGGGTACATTGAAGGTTTTGGTGATAGCACTGAAATCTGTAGCGCCCATAACGATGCTGTAGACCGCCTCCTGGCGGACTCTCAGCGCCCGCTGACTGTTCTGGTCAAGGGTTCTCGAGGTTCCGCCATGGATCGCGTGGCGGAGGGAATGAACGACAAGGTGAAACAATAATGCTGCTCTGGCTAACAGAGGTTCTATCACAATATTTTACGTGGCTGACGGTGTTCCAGTACCTCACGCTGCGGGGCATTCTGGGCACGCTGACGGCGCTGGCTATTTCGCTGGTGATCGGTCCGGTGATGATTCGAAAACTGAGCCAGTACCAGATTGGCCAGGCGGTGCGCGATGACGGCCCGCAAACACACCTGAGCAAGGCCGGTACACCCACTATGGGCGGTGCGCTGATTCTCGTCGCCATCGGGGTCAGCACCCTGTTATGGGCGGATCTCAGCAATCGCTATGTCTGGGTGACCATTCTGGTGACCTTGCTGTTTGGTGCCATTGGCTGGGTGGATGATTACCGCAAAGTGGTTGAGCGCAATCCGCGCGGTTTGCCGGGTCGCTGGAAGTATTTCTGGCAATCTCTGATCGGTGCTACGGCTGCCGTGGTGTTGTTTCTCAGTTCTTCACTGCCCCAGGAAACGTCGCTGTATGTGCCTTTTTTCAAGAACGTATCGCTGACGCTGGGCCCCGTCATTTTCATCCTGCTGACCTATTTCGTCATCGTTGGTAGCAGCAATGCTGTCAACCTGACCGACGGTCTGGACGGCCTGGCGATCATGCCGACGGTGATGGTTGCGGGCGCCCTTGGCCTGTTTGCCTACCTGTCGGGCCACGCCCAGTTCGCCAATTATCTACTGATTCCCCACTTGCCAGGCACCGGGGAGTTGATCGTGTTTTGTGGCGCATTGGTGGGCGCGGGCCTTGGCTTTCTCTGGTTCAACACATACCCCGCCCAGGTGTTTATGGGGGATGTGGGCGCGCTGGCGCTGGGAGCCGCGCTGGGCGTGGTGGCGGTGATCGTCAGGCAGGAGATCGTGCTGTTCATCATGGGCGGTGTGTTCGTGATGGAGACGGTGTCGGTGATTCTGCAGGTCGCGTCGTACCGCCTGACAGGCCGGCGAATCTTCCGCATGGCCCCCTTGCACCACCATTTCGAATTGAAAGGCTGGCCCGAGCCACGCGTCATCGTGCGTTTCTGGGTCGTTACAGTGGTTCTGGTTCTGATTGGCATCGCCAGTCTGAAACTTCGATAGGGGAATGACGTCTCTATGAGTGTCATCGTTTCAGATCGCCGCACATTGGTCGTAGGGCTCGGTAAAACCGGGCTTTCCTGCGTGCGCTATCTGTGCGAACAGGGGCGGGACGTCGCCGTTGCGGACAGTCGTCAGAATCCCCCGGGGCTGAACGCACTGAAAGCTGGATGGCCAGACGTTCCGGTGCACACTGGTCCCTTCGACGCGGAGCTGTTTGGGTCTTTCAATGAACTGGTGGTCAGTCCGGGTATCAGCATTGAGGCACCGGCGATCCGGGCTGCTCAGGCTCAGGGCGCGCAGATCCGGGGTGACATCGATCTGTTCGCCGAAGCGGCGGATGCTCCGATCCTGGCAATCACCGGCTCTAACGGCAAAACCACCGTCACCACGTTAGTGGGTGAGATGGCGCGGGCCTGTGGCCGACGAGTTGAGGTGGGCGGGAACATTGGTACCCCGGCGCTGGATCTGCTGGGGCGCGGGGCCGATCTGTACGTTCTGGAGCTGTCCAGTTTCCAGCTGGAAACGACCGAAGAGCTGAACGCACTCGCTGCGACGGTGCTGAACGTCAGCGACGATCATATGGACCGCTACCCGTCCAAGATGGCGTATTTTCAAGCCAAGCAACGTATTTTTCGTGGTTGCCGCAATGCCATCGTGAATCTGGATGATGCGTTGAGCACGCCCATGGCCAGAGACACTCTGCGTTTCCTGTGTTTTGGGTTTCACCGTGTCAACCCGGAAACCTTCAGCACCCGCGATGACGACCAGGGAACCTGGATCACCTTCGGTTTCGACAACCTGTTGCTGGCCAGTGAGCTGAAACTGCTGGGCCAACACAATATCAGTAATGTGATGGCCGCTTTGGCGCTGGGGCATGCAGCGGGTTTTCCGATGGACACCATGGTGGCGGTCGCAAAAGAATTTCGTGGTCTCCCTCATCGATGTGAGTTGGTGCGTCGGGTTCACGAGGTGGATTACATCAACGACTCGAAAGGCACCAATGTCGGGGCTACGGTCGCAGCCATTGAAAGCCTGGTGCCAGCAGACGGAAAGATCGTGCTGATTGCGGGTGGCGATGGCAAGGGTGCTGATTTTTCACCACTGGAAGCGCCGGTCACTTTGCACTGTCGCGCGGCTGTGCTGATCGGCCGGGACGCCAGCCTGATTGCTGACAACCTCGGCACGTCTGCGGTGATTGTGTCGGCGAAAAACCTGGCTGAGGCGGTTACCCGGGCTTCGGACCTGGCGCAGCCCGGTGACCGGGTGCTGATGTCACCGGCGTGTGCCAGTTTCGACATGTTCCGTGATTACAGTGATCGCGGCGACCAGTTCCGTCGACACGTGGAGGGTTTGTGATGCAAGTCGGCCTTTCGCTTCCCAGCCGTCAGACCTTATTGAGTGATCTGCGGCCGTTGCCCTTGCTGATCATCAGCTCCGTGGCCCTGCTGGTGATGGGCGTTGTGATGATTTCCTCGGCGTCGATGGATATCGCTGCGGAAATGGCTGGCAACAGCTACCACTATGTTATCCGGCAGGTGATCTTCGCGTGTATCGGCTGCTTCCTGGCGTTGGTGGCGGTCAATGTTCCTGTTGCCTGGTGGGAGCGAAGTGGGTGGTTGATGCTCGGGGTGGGCTTGCTGGTACTGGTGTTGGTGCTAACGCCCATGGGTCGCACCGTCAACGGCTCAACCCGCTGGATTCCATTTGGGTTGTTCAATGTTCAGGTGTCGGAAGTTGCCAAACTGTGTCTGATTGCTTATCTGGCGGGGTATGTGGTGCGCCGCCGGGAAGAGCTGCTCAATACATGGCCCGGTTTTCTCAAGCCGTTGGTCGTGCTTGGCATCGCATCGATACTGCTGGTGATCCAGCCAGACTTCGGCGCAACCGTCGTGCTGGTTACGGCCGCCGCAGGGATGATTTTTCTGAGTGGCGTCCGGCTTAGCCGCTTTATGCCTCTGATCGGCATCCTGGTGACCCTGGGCGCAGTGCTGGTTTTGACCCAGCCATACCGGCTCAAACGGGTGGTCAGCTATCTCGATCCATGGAAGGACCAGTTCGACAGCGGTTACCAGCTCACCCAGTCACTGATTGCGTTTGGTCGGGGCGAATGGGCGGGTGTCGGTCTGGGTAACTCGATTCAGAAGCTTTTCTATCTGCCGGAAGCTCATACGGATTTCATCTTCGCGATTATTGCCGAGGAATTCGGCTTGCTGGGGTCCTTGATTGTTCTGGGACTGTTTACGGTGCTGGTCGTCACGGGCTTTGTGATTGCACGGCGCGCGGAAGGGGCAAACATGCCATTCGCGGCGTGCTTTTCCTATGGCATTACTCTGCTGATCGGCCTGCAGGCCGGTATCAACATGGCGGTGAGTACCGGATTACTGCCGACCAAGGGTTTGACGTTGCCGCTGGTGAGCTATGGCGGCTCAAGCCTGATGATCACCTGTATTTCGCTGGGGGTGCTGGCGCGCGTGGAAATGGAGCGGCTGGACAAGCAACGCCTGGAAAACGACAAGAAAGGTGGCAAGCGCGTCAAGGGAGGGGCGGTCTATGACTGAGTCGCGTCGGTTCCTGATGATGGCTGGTGGTACCGGCGGGCATGTGTTCCCGGCACTGGCAACAGCGCGGGCGTTGCAAGACATGGGGCACGAAGTGTTCTGGCTGGGTTCCGCCGGCGGTATGGAAAAACGTTTGGTCGAAGACACCGGGATACCGCTGTCGCTGATCCACGTCTCAGGCCTTCGGGGCAAGGGCAAACTGGCGTTGCTGGCGGCACCGTTCCGGCTGCTCAGAGCGATGGGCGAAGCCTTTACGGTGGTGAGAAAAATCCGGCCGGATTGTGTGGTAGGCATGGGTGGCTTCGTCACCGGGCCTGGGGGCGTCGCGGCCTGGCTCAGCCGGATTCCACTGGTGATCCACGAACAAAATGCCATTGCCGGTATGACCAACCGCATTCTGGTCCGGTTTGCGGAAACCGTGCTTGAGGCCTTTCCCGGCAGCTTTGGGGCGAAGGTGGTTACCCGCTGTACGGGTAACCCGGTTCGCAAGGACCTGGCTGCATTGCGGCTGCCGGAAGAGCGCCTGGCTGGTCGAGAAGGGCCACTTCGCCTGCTGATCGTTGGCGGAAGCCTGGGTGCTCAGGTGTTTAATGAGCAGGTTCCCGAGGCGCTTGCCGCGTTGGCCGAAACCGAGCGGCCGCAAGTGCGGCATCAATGCGGTGAGCGACACCTGGATGCGGCCCGGCAGGCCTACGAGACCCATGGGGTCGATGCCACGGTTTCGCCGTTTATCAAGGATATGGCGGAAGCCTATGACTGGGCGGACCTGGTGTTGTGTCGAGCCGGGGCACTGACGGTATCGGAGCTGTGCGTGGCGGGTGTGGGGGCCATTCTGGTGCCGTTTCCCCACGCGGTGGACGATCACCAGACCAAGAATGGCCAGCAAATGGTGAGTCAGCAGGCGGCGGTGTTGATTCCGCAGTCAAAGCTGACGCCAGCGTTGCTGGCGGAAACACTGCGGGATCTGGTAAACGACCGGGCCCGGGTACTGACTATGGCGGCCGCGGCTAAATCGCTGGCTCGCCCTGATGCAACGGAGAGAGTCGTGAATTACTGTCTGGAGGCCGCCAATGGTTGATGCAACCAATCCGCCGCTGGTTTATCAGGTGCCTGAGATGCGCCGGATTCGTCATATCCATTTTGTGGGTATCGGCGGCGCAGGCATGAGCGGTATTGCCGAAGTGCTGAAGAACCAGGGGTACGACGTCTCCGGTTCGGATATTCGTGAAGGCGCGGTGACAGAGCGCCTGAAGGCGATGGGCATTGAGGTGCACATTGGCCACCGGGAATCGAACAGTGCCAAGGCCGATGTGGTGGTGGTCTCCACGGCTGTGTCCGGTGATAACCCGGAAGTTGCGGCCGCCCGCGGTCGCCGGGTGCCGATCGTGCCGCGTGCCGAAATGCTGGCGGAGATCATGCGTTATCGCCACGGGATTGCCATCGCCGGCACTCATGGCAAGACCACCACCACCAGCCTGATCGCCTCGGTTTTGGGCGAGGCCGGGCTCGACCCGACGTTTGTGATCGGCGGCAAGCTGAATAGCGCCGGTACCAATGCCCAACTGGGTGGCTCGCGGTATCTGGTGGCAGAAGCGGACGAAAGCGACGCATCGTTTCTGCATCTGACGCCTGTTATTGCGGTGGTCACCAACATCGAAGCCGACCACATGGACACCTACGGTGGTGATGTGGGGAGGCTGAAACAGACGTTTGTCGACTTCCTTCACAACCTGCCTTTTTACGGCATTGCGGTGATGTGCGTGGACGATGCCTACGTCAGGGAAATTATTCCCCGCATCTCCCGGGCGATGATCACTTATGGCATCGACAATCCCGAGGCGGATTATCGTGCCGAACAGATTCATTCCGACGGACTGCGCACGCATTTTCTGGTTCGCCGGCCCGGTGGTCGAGCGGATCTGCAAGTCGAATTGAAAATGCCCGGTCGGCACAACGTGCTCAATGCCTTGGCGGCGATTGCAGTGGCGACCGATGAAGGTGTCGATGATACGGCCATCTGCAGTGGCCTGGCCGGATTCGCTGGCGTTGGCCGCCGCTTCCAGGTGTATGGGGATTACCAGACCCCGAACGGCAATATCACGCTGGTGGACGACTACGGGCATCACCCGACGGAAGTGGATGCGGTGATCCGGGCCGCCCGTGATGCCTGGCCGGGGCGCCGCCTGGTAATGCTCTACCAGCCGCACCGTTTCAGCCGTACCCGCGATCTGTACGAGGATTTCGTGCGGGTGTTGTCGGAAGTGGATGGGCTGCTGCTAATGGATGTGTATTCAGCCGGTGAGCCGGCCATCCCCGGCGCTGATAGCCGGGCCCTGTGTCGCAGCATCCGGCAACGCGGAAATGTGGAGCCGGTGTTCGTGGAAGACAATAACGAAATTGAACATTTGCTGACCAATACGCTGCGGGACGGGGATCTGTTGATTACCCAGGGCGCGGGCGATATCGGTGGCGTAGCTGCGCGCCTGGCGGCGGCGGGAGTGATTGCCCGTGAGTGATGCAAAGCGCATGGATACACAAGGTTATCAGGCGGCACCGGACATGGTGCGGGCGCTCGGTCGCGTGGCGGTGTTCATGGGCGGGGATTCCGCGGAACGGGACGTGTCTCTGAAAAGCGGTAACGCGGTACTCGCCGCGCTGCAATCCGCTGGTGTGGATGCCTACGGCGTGGATGTCCGGGGTTGCCTGTTGCGCACGGTGGATCATCCAGAGTTTGACCGGGTATTCATCGCGCTTCATGGCCGTGGCGGCGAAGACGGCACCTTGCAGGCGATTCTGTCTCAGGCCGGAATTCCCTATACCGGCAGTGAAATGCTGGCGTCGGCCCTGGCCATGGACAAGCTGCGCACCAAGTACGTGTTCGAAGGGTGCGGTTTGCCGACACCAAAGTTCCGGGCCATGGGTGCCGTGAGTGAAGTCGACGATATTCTGGGTGGTTTGAGCTTGCCTCTGAGCGTCAAACCCTCCCGCGAAGGGTCCAGCATTGGCATTCGCAAGGTCACCAGCCGTGACGAATTGGCGGAAGCATACCTGGAGGCCAGTGCCCTTGACCCCCTGGTGCTGGTGGAAGAATGGGTGGAAGGCCCGGAATTTACCGTCAGTCTGTTGCAGGACCAGGCGCTGCCGGCCATCGGGCTGAGCACCGATCATGTGTTCTATGACTACGAGGCCAAATACGAGGCCGACGATACCCGGTATCGCATTCCCTGTGGGCTTGATCCGGACACCGAGCTGCAACTGCAGCACCTGGCGCTTGAGGCGTTCCGGGTGGTCGGCTGCCGCACCTGGGGGCGAGTGGATATCATGCAGGATAGCGCCGGGGGTTTCTGGCTGCTGGAGGTCAACACCGTGCCAGGGATGACAGACCACAGCCTGGTGCCCATGTCGGCCAAAGCGGCAGGCATCAGCTTTGAAGAACTGGTGGTGCGGATTCTCAAAGACACCCTGGAGGGCAGCCATGCTTGACGGCCTTCTGATCCGGAGCCGGGCGGCACCGTCCGACCCCCCTCGCAGACGAGGGGCAACGACTCTCGGTCCCGAGCGGAACCGGTTTGGATTGCTGAGGGCGGTGCTTGCTGCAGTGCCCTGGCTGCAGGTCGGGATGGGTTCAGCGATTGTGTTGGCGGCGGCAATGGTGCCCTGGGGTGTCGGCCAGGTGCTCAGCGCGATGGATCGTCAGGTCATGGCCATTGATGTGACGGGCACTCTGGTTGGCGAGAACCGCACCGAGCTGGAGCGGAAGGCCGGTGACTGGATCGGCAAAAGCTTTTTTGCCACGGACTTGTCCGACATAAAAGACGAACTTGAACAGCGTCCCTGGGTTGAGTCGGCGGCGGTACGCCGGGTCTGGCCGGATCGGCTGGAAATCGAAATTCGCGAAAAGAAACCGTTGGCTTATTGGAACGATGGCCGGCTGGTGAGCCGTTCCGGTGAGCTGTTTTCGCCTGGTAACCCGGAGGTAGCGGGGCGGCTGCCAAAACTGGCGGGGCCAGACGAGCGGGTAAAAGAGGTGATCCGCATGGCCCGAACCATGAGCGACACGCTGGGTGGCCATGGCCTTGGATTTGCCGGGCTGACTCTGGAGCAACGGGGCGCGTGGACGCTGTCGTTGGCGAACGGCATAGAGGTTGTACTGGGGCGGGATCAGGTTGAGGAGCGCTTTGCGCGATTTCTCACCGTGTACGAGAGCCGGCTGATTTCCCGTGAAGACGAGGTCAGCCAGGTGGATGCCCGCTACTCCAATGGGGTGGCGGTTAAGTGGAAGTCGGACGAGTCCGGCTCCGGAAAGAAATCATAGCAACGTCAAATTCAGACCTACGGTTTGGTGGAACACATGTCATCGGTTGAAACGGAAAACATGATTGTCGGACTCGATATCGGAACCTCCAAGGTGGTTGCGATTGTCGGCAAGCGCAAGATGGACGGCACCATTGAGGTGGTGGGGATTGGCTCGCATCCGTCACGAGGGCTGAAGCGCGGTGTGGTGGTGAACATCGAAACCACGGTGCAGGCCATCCAGCGCGCAGTTGAAGAAGCCGAACTCATGGCAGGGTGCCGGATTCATTCGGTGAACGCTGGCATTGCCGGTAGCCACATCAAGAGTCTCAACTCACACGGCATTGTCGCCATCCGTGACCGGGAAGTGACCCAGGCGGATATCGACCGGGTGATCGACGCCGCTCAGGCGGTGGCAATACCGGCGGATCAGAAGATCCTGCACATTTTGCCCCAGGAGTTCGTTATTGATAGCCAGGAGGGCATCAAGGAGCCGATGGGCATGTCCGGTGTGCGTCTGGAGGCCAAGGTCCACTTGGTGACCTGCGCGGTCAACGCGGCGCAGAACATTGAGAAGTGCGTGAAGCGCTGCGGCCTGGAAGTGGATGACATCATTCTTGAACAACTGGCCTCCAGCCACGCCATCCTCACCGAAGATGAAAAAGAGCTGGGTGTGTGCGTGGTGGATACCGGTGGCGGCACCACCGACATTGCGGTGTTCACCGGCGGTGCGATCCGTCACACCGCGGTGATTCCCATCGCCGGTGACCAGGTCACCAATGACATTGCTATGGCGTTGCGCACGCCGACGCAGAATGCCGAAGAAATCAAGATCAAGTATGCCTGCGCGCTGACCCAGTTGGCCGGTGCGGACGAAACCATCAAAGTGCCCAGTGTCGGGGATCGCGCGCCGCGTGACCTATCCCGCCAGGCCCTGGCCGAGGTGGTAGAACCTCGCTACGAGGAGCTGTTTACCCTCGTGCAGTCAGAATTGCGCCGGTCGGGTTTCGAGGACCTGATTCCCGCCGGCATCGTGATTACCGGTGGCTCCTCCACCATGGAAGGTGTGGTGGAGCTGGCCGAAGAGATCTTCCACATGCCGGTCCGGCTGGCCTGTCCGCAGGCGGTTTCCGGCATGACGGAGGTAGTCAACAACCCGATTTACGCCACGGGCGTGGGGCTGTTGATTCATGGTTTCCGCCAGATGGATCTGGGGCGGGCACCGGTGCTCAAGGGTGAAGACGCACCCTCGCTGTTGGAGCGCATGAAAGCCTGGTTCACCGGACATTTCTGACGGGGCTGGGCAGCTAGTAAAGAACGAAACGAAGGTATCTCGAAAACACCATCTCGAACAAACAGCCTGGAACAAGGCTGAAAACAGCACGAAGGAGTAGGGGAATGTTTGAACTCGTCGATAATGTCCAGCAGAACGCTGTCATTAAAGTAGTGGGTGTAGGTGGCGGAGGCGGTAACGCCGTACGTCACATGCTTAACAGTGACATTGAAGGTGTAGAGTTTATCTGCGCCAACACAGACGCACAGGCGCTGACCGACATGGATGCCCGCCAGATCATCCAGCTGGGTGGTAACATCACCAAAGGTCTGGGTGCCGGTGCAAACCCGGAAGTCGGGCGTCAGTCCGCGCTGGAAGATCGCGACCGTATCTCCGAAGCCATCAAAGGCGCGGATATGGTCTTTATCACGGCCGGCATGGGCGGTGGTACTGGCACCGGTGCGGCACCAGTGGTTGCCGAGGTTGCGCGCGAACTGGGTATCCTGACGGTTGCCGTGGTCACCAAACCGTTCCAGTTTGAAGGTGGCAAGCGCATGAGCGTTGCCGAGTGCGGCCTGAAAGAGCTGGAAGAGAGCGTGGACTCGCTGATCACCATCCCCAACGAGAAGCTGTTGGCGGTGATGGGTAAGAAGACCAGCCTGCTGGACGCGTTCGCTGCCGCTAACGACGTACTGCTGGGCGCGGTTCAGGGTATTGCCGACCTGATCACCCGTAATGGCATGATCAACGTCGACTTCGCCGACGTGAAAACCGTGATGTCCGAAATGGGCATGGCGATGATGGGCACCGCCCGTGCGACCGGCGAAAACCGTGCTCGCGAAGCGGCCGAAGCTGCCATTCGCAGCCCACTGCTGGAAGACATCAACCTGCAGGGTGCCAAGGGCATTCTGGTCAACATCACTGCCGGCATGGATCTCAACCTGGGCGAATTCTCCGAGGTTGGCGACATTGTGCGTGAATTCGCATCGGATTCCGCGACTGTCGTGGTTGGTACCGTGATCGACCCGGAAATGACCGACGAGCTGAAGGTAACCGTGGTGGCGACCGGCCTGGGTGGTGATCGCGAAAAGCCGACCAAAGTGGTGGACAATACCCGCACGCTGGACGGCAAGACCGATTACAATCAGTTGGATCGGCCCGCCGTGCTGCGTCGCCGCGCAGTGGCCCATGGTAATGTGGCGATTGATCAGAGCAAAGAAAGCGAGGAGCAGGGTGTCGACTATCTCGATATTCCCGCATTCCTTCGCCGTCAGGCTGACTGATAAACTGGTACATGTGTGATCCGGTACCTTATTCCCAGAGAATAAGGGTACCAGCACGCCGGATGAAGCGTGCACTGATTGCCATGTGTTGGCTTATTGTAAATTTCAGGCAAAGCCAGATTGGTTAAATGGTACTCAGTCTGACTTTCTGGTATTCTCTTGGCATATTTTTGCCTAGAATATCGCCAATTTGTGACGGAATGATGAACCGATGATCAGACAACGGACACTCAAAAACACTATCCGTGCGACCGGTGTAGGCCTGCACTCGGGGGAGAAGGTGTATCTGACCCTGAAGCCCGCACCCGTTGAATCAGGGATCATTTTCCGCAGGACCGACCTTGACCCGATGGTTGAGATTCGCGCCTGCGCGGAAAATGTGGGTGAGACCATGCTGTCGACGACGCTGGTAAAAGACGGTGTCCGTGTGGCAACAGTAGAGCATCTGCTGTCGGCCATGGCTGGTCTCGGGATTGATAACTGCTTTGTAGAGCTCAGTGCTGCCGAGGTACCTATTATGGACGGGTCCGCCGGTCCATTTGTGTTCCTTCTGCAGTCCGCTGGTATTGCCGAACAGGAAGCTGCCAAGCGGTTTATCCGCATCAAGCGCGAAGTGACCATTGAAGAAGACGACAAGAAGGCCACCTTCCTGCCGTTTGAAGGCTTCAAGGTCAGTTTCGGGATCGATTTCGATCACCCCGTATTCAAGGGGCGCGCCCAGTCCGCGACAGTCGACTTTTCGAGCACGTCGTTCGTGAAGGAAGTCAGTCGCGCCCGCACCTTCGGTTTCATGCGTGATATCGAAAAGCTGCGTGCGATGAACCTGGCGCTGGGTGGCAGTGTGGACAACGCCATTGTGGTAGACGACTACAAGATTCTTAACGAAGACGGTCTTCGTTATGAGGATGAGTTCGTCAAGCACAAGGTGCTGGACGCCATTGGCGACCTGTACCTGTTGGGCAACAGCCTGATTGGTGAGTTCCGCGGCATCAAGTCCGGTCATGACCTGAATAACAAGCTGCTGCGCAAGCTTAGGGCGGAAGAGGATGCGTGGGAAGTGGTCACCTTCGACGACGAAGCGACTGCCCCGATTTCCTATATGAAACCTGTGCTGGCGGCCCAGGCTTAAAGCTGGATGCTTTAATCCCGGACGTGGCTTGCGAGTTTTTCGAGAACCTCGCGTAATTGTTTGTCCTTCGTGTGCCCGGCTTCCTCTTTGAGGAGCCGGGCATTTTCGTTACTGAGGGGCATTTTTTCCACTTTCGGCTTTTCGCGGAATCGGGCCGGTGCCACCTTCACCTTCAGTTTCCAGACGAACCGAAACAGCTCATTGTTCCTGAGTTGCTCCATGATTTCATGCTGGCGGAAGCGGATCTGACTGGCCGCGCCGCCGGTTTCAGCGGACACCACCAGTTCTCCATCGTGACAGGTCACGAATCGCGCCCCGCGGGCGAGATGGTCGGGAAGGGCAGCCAGCACAATAGCTTCGGCCTGCTGATGCAGCTCCGCTTTGCTCATCAGTTCACGCAGAACGGGTGCTCGACGGAACGTATCCGGGGTCAACTTGAGGTCTGATTGCTTTTTCATGGTCGCGGTTTTTCGACGACTTTTCTCGACGACTCCGGTTACGATTGGTTACACTTCGGCACGGTATGGAAGCAGCCTCTGTATTACACTCTTTTTACATGGTCTCGTGTGTGAATGTCCACGGGCGGCTGCGATAATTTCAGTACGTAGTTGTTGCTAAGGATAGCAGGCCCACTCAGAACGTCTGAGGCGCAACACTACAGGATCAGGTTGCGGCTCTTCTATGAAACCAGAAGACGATATGAACATTATCTTCGTTGGCAAACGCCACGGAAAATCCAGAGTGGTCGCGATGAATGCGCCGGTTGCCGCCGGCGTGCTGGTGGTGATTATCGGATTGCTGGCGTTGGCAAGCTGGTCGGGTTACCGGGTGGCTGTCAGTCAGATTGAGGTTACGGAGCCGACACCGTCAGAACTGGTAGTGCAATGGCAGAGCAAGCTTACAAACCAGAAGTCTGAATTGGCATCGATTGAGCAGAACGTGCTGCGGCAGGTAGATGCCCTGACGTTGCGTCTGGGTGAAATGCAGGGCCGCCTGCTTCGGCTGGATGCGTTGGGCCAACGATTTGTGGAGACCGGCCTGGTTGCCAGCGACGAATTCGATTTCGATCAGCCTGCCGCCGTTGGCGGCCCTGAAGATGAAGGTCTGACGGGCGGCTCATTCACCGCTCCCGAGCTGACCTACATGATTGATCAGCTCGCACGTCGTATCGATGACCGGGAGCAACAGCTGCGCCTGCTCGACCAGGTGGCGTCCCGAAAAAAACTGGAGGACGAGCTGTTTCTCGAGGGTCGCCCGATTACCTGGGGCTGGTTGTCGTCCCGCTATGGCTATCGCTCCGACCCCTTTACGGGGAAGCGCACCTGGCACGCGGGAGTAGATCTGGCTGGTAAGGATGGCAGCGATATTATCGCGGTGGCCGGTGGTGTGGTTACCTACGCAGACGAGCGTCACGGCTACGGAAATCTGGTTGAGGTGGATCATGGCGATGGCCTGGTTTCCCGGTATGCTCATGCCAAGTCCATCAAAGTCAGCGTAGGGGATGTGGTGCAAAAAGGTCAGGTGGTTGCCCTGATGGGCAGTACCGGCCGTTCTACGGGGCCTCACGTTCATTTTGAAGTGCTCCGCAACGGTAAGTCTGAAAACCCGGAAACCTATATCCAGCGCGCCAGTCGCTGATTGTCTCTTGCGAGAGCGGCGGATGCCGCTCATCATCTTTTCCTTTCACAACCACTCCCGTAATATCAGAATCTTACCCAAGGCCGGGGCATGTCGCGGGCGCAAATGACGTCGGTGTGAGCCCTGCCTTTTGTACTGCTGGCAAATAAGGTTAGAATGCCGGCTTCCTCCGATGAATCAAAGAAGCAGTGGTCTATGTTCACAAAGCTTGCAACAAAGATGTTCGGCAGTAAAAACGTCAGAGAAATCAAGAGAATGCGCAAAACAGTTATGCGTGTTAACGAGCTTGAGGAGCAGTTTGGCAATCTGTCCGACACCGAGTTGCAAGGCAAAACCGCTGAGTTTCACCGCCGTCTTGAAGATGGCGAGAAGCTCGAGGCCTTATTGCCGGAAGCCTTTGCCACGGTTCGTGAGGCCAGCCGTCGCGTCATGGGTATGCGCCACTACGACGTTCAGTTGGTCGGCAGTATTACTCTGCACGAAGGCCATATCGCCGAGATGAAAACCGGTGAAGGTAAAACGCTGGTTGCAACGGCTTCTGTGTACCTGAACTCGTTGTCCGGTAAGGGTGTGCACCTGGTTACCGTCAACGATTATCTCGCTCGCCGGGATGCCGAGTGGATGGGCAAGCTCTATCGGTTTCTCGGTCTGCAAGTGGGCGTGGTGGTTGCCGGCCAGGCTCCGGAAGAAAAGCGTGCGGCCTACCAGGCTGACATCACTTACGGAACCAACAACGAGTTTGGCTTTGATTATCTGCGCGACAACATGGCGTTCAGCACCGAAGACAAGGTTCAGCGTGGACTGCACTATGCCATTGTGGATGAGGTTGACTCCATCCTGATCGATGAAGCCCGTACACCGCTGATTATTTCTGGTGCGGCGGAAGACAGTTCCAAGCTGTATCGCGCGATCAACACCCTGATTCCAGGCCTGGAAATGGGAGAGATGAGCGAGGAAGGCGAGCCCAATGGCGACTTCACCATTGATGAAAAATCCCGTCAGGTTGAGCTCACCGAGGTGGGCCATGAAAAAGTCGAAGAGCTGCTGCTTGAAGAGGGCCTGCTGAAAGAGGGTGAAAGCCTCTATTCCGCCGCTAACCTGAGCCTGCTGCACCATGTGCATTCGGCTCTGCGGGCCCATCACCTGTTCCAGAAGGACGTTGACTACATTGTCCAGGGTGATCAGGTGGTTATTGTTGACGAGCATACCGGCCGTACCATGCCGGGGCGCCGTTGGAGTGAAGGGCTGCACCAGGCTATTGAAGCCAAAGAAGGGGTGAGAATTCAGGCCGAGAGCCAGACCCTGGCCTCCACCACCTTCCAGAATTATTTCCGGCTGTACGACAAGTTGGCTGGCATGACCGGTACCGCCGATACCGAGGCGTTCGAGTTCCGTCAGATTTACGGCCTCGACGTGGTTGTCATTCCACCCAACAAGCCGATCCAGCGGACCGATTACAACGACCTGATCTACCTCACGCAGGAAGAGAAGTTCCACGCTATCATCGATGAAATCAAGGATGTTACCGGGGAAGGTCGCCCCATTCTGGTGGGTACCGCATCGATTGAAGCCTCTGAGCTGCTGTCCATGCTGCTCAAGAAGGCGCGTATTGATCACAAGATCCTCAACGCCAAACAGCATGAAAGTGAAGCCCAGATCATTGCCCAGGCCGGTAGCCCGGGTGCCGTGACGATCGCCACCAATATGGCCGGTCGTGGTACCGATATCGTGTTGGGTGGCAACTGGGAGTTCGAGGTCGCGGGCATGGAAAACCCCACCGAGGAGGGCGTTGCCCGCCTCAAGGCTGAATGGACCGAGCGCCATAATCAGGTGCTCGATGCTGGCGGCCTTCACATTATCGGTACCGAACGCCACGAATCCCGCCGGATTGATAACCAGCTGCGTGGCCGTGCCGGCCGTCAGGGTGACCCAGGTTCGTCTCGTTTCTTCCTGTCCCTGGAAGACAACCTGATGCGAATATTTGCCCCGGATCGGGTCAAGAGCCTGATGCAGGCCATGGGGATGAAAAAGGGCGAGGCGATTGAGCACCGGATGGTGACCAACGCCATCGAAAAATCCCAGCGCAAGGTGGAAGGCCGCAACTTCGATATGCGCAAAACCCTGCTGGAATACGATGACGTGGCCAACGATCAGCGCACCGTCATTTACGATCAACGCAATGAGGTCATGTCGTCGGGCGATATATCCGAGATGATCACCACCATCCGCGAAGACGTGGTCGATGCGCTGGTCAGTGACTATATTCCGCCCCAGAGCATGCCGGAACAGTGGGATGTTTCCGGTCTGGAGGCTCAGCTCCAGTCCGAAATGGCCATCGACCTGCCGGTTCAGACGTGGCTGGACGAAGACAGCAAACTGTATGAAGAGAACCTGCGCCAGAAGATTCTTGACGCCATTGTGAGTGAGTACCAGGCCAAGGAAGCCATCGCCGGTGCTGAGTCCATGCGCAAGTTCGAGAAGCAGGTGTTCCTGCAGGTGCTGGACACGCTGTGGAAAGAGCATTTGTCGAATATGGATCACCTGCGTCGTGGTATTCATCTGCGGGGCTATGCCCAGAAGAACCCGAAGCAGGAATACAAGCGGGAAGCGTTCAACCTGTTCGAGGCCATGCTTGAGACCATGAAGCGGGACATCACCCGCGTACTCAGCCACGTGCGAGTGCAAAGCCGTGAGGAAATGGAAGAAGTTGAGCGTCGCCGCAAAGAGGAGCTTGAGCGAGAGCTGGCCCAGGCGAAACTGCGCCATGACCAAACCAGCGCCACTGATCAGAAACAGCGCGAAGACGGTGAGAATGACAATCGGCAGGGCACACCGGACACCTTCGTCCGACAGGAGCGCAAGGTGGGCCGCAACGAACCCTGCCCCTGCGGGTCTGGTAAGAAGTACAAGCAGTGTTGCGGTAAGATCAGCTAAGCTCCGCCGCTGTGCGATAATCCCGATGACCCGCAGCCTGGCAGTACCAGGCTGCGGGTTTTTCGTTATACAGTCACGGAATTTGAATCATTGAAGGAGAGGCAGCATGGCGGTAGGTCCCGGTACCTTGCCCGAATTTTTTCCGATCCCCGGCGTCAGGATTGGCATTGGCAGCGCTGGCATCAAGAAACCAGGCCGCAAGGACCTGGTGGTTTTTGAGCTGGCTCCGGGTAGCCGCGTGGCGGGTATATTTACCCAAAACCAGTTCTGTGCCGCTCCGGTAATCGTGTGCCGCCGGCATCTGGCCCAACGTTCACCACGGTACCTGCTGATTAACACTGGCAACGCCAACGCCGGCACTGGTGAGCGCGGCATGAGCGATGCACTGACCTGCTGTCAGGCCCTGGCGGACGCCGCAGGTGTTGAGGCTTCGGTCGTGCTGCCATTCTCCACCGGGGTGATTGGTGAGCCGCTGCCGGTAGAGAAAATCGTAACGGCTTTGCCCTCCACGGTGGGTGATATTTCCGAGGATCGCTGGGCTGAGGCGGCGTCTGGCATTATGACCACCGACACGCGCCCCAAGGGGGCTTCCTGCCAGGTGGACCTGGGTGGCCACACCGTATCGATCTCTGGCATCAGTAAAGGGGCCGGCATGATTCGCCCCAACATGGCGACGATGCTGGGCTTTATCGCCACCGATGCGAACATCGCTCCGGATGTGTTGTCGACACTGGCCCATGAGCTGGGAGAAGCCTCTTTCAATCGCATTACCATTGATGGCGACACCTCCACCAACGATGCCTGCATGCTGATGGCCAGTGGCCAGTACGACGGCCCCGAAATTACATGGGACAGCCCGCTGCTGCCGGCGCTGAGGGAAGTGCTGCGGCAGGTCTACCTGGATCTTGCTCACGCCATTGTGCGTGACGGGGAGGGTGCCACCAAGTTTGTCACCATTGAGGTGAGCGGAGCGGCCAGCCAGCAGGAGGCTCTGGATGTGGCCTACACCGTCGCGCATTCGCCATTGGTGAAGACTGCGCTGTTCGCGTCTGACCCCAACTGGGGGCGAATTCTGGCGGCGGTTGGCCGAGCCGGTGTTGAAGGGCTGGATCTCAACGCCCTGGAAATTCATCTTGGCGATGTGTGTCTGGTCCGTAACGGCGGTCGTGCGGATGACTATTCTGAAGAGCGCGGGCAGGCGGTGATGGACCGGGAAGACATTACCATCGCCATCGACCTGAAACGGGGTCAGGTGAGCGAGCGGGTGTGGACCTGTGATTTTTCTCATGATTACGTCACCATCAACGCCGAGTACCGCACCTGATCATGGCTGGTAAAGACATTCATGTCGCGGTCGCTGTGATCGTTCGCGAAGGTCGGGTGTTGATTGCCCGCCGGCCGGATAACGCGCATCAGGGAGGGCTGCTGGAATTTCCGGGTGGCAAGGTGGAACCTGGAGAAACCGTGCAACAGGCGCTGGTGCGGGAGATTCATGAAGAAACCGGTCTTCAGGTGCCTATAACGTCGCTGCGCCCGGTGATTGGCATCCGTCACGATTATGGCGATAAGCGGGTTTTTCTCGATGTCTGGCGTACTGAGTCCGCCGTCGGTGAAGCTGAAGGTCGGGAGGGGCAGCCGGTTCAGTGGCTGCCGGTTGAGGCGTTACAGGATGACGCTTTCCCCGCAGCCAACCGGCCTGTCATCCGGGCTCTCAGGCTGCCTTGCTGGCTGGCGATCACTGGACGCTACCGCACTCCGGTAGATCTGGTGAATCAGTTTCAGGAACGAGTGAGCATCGCCCGGCCGTCTCTGGTTGTGGTGCGCGCACCAGAGTTGCCGGCATGGGAATATCAGGCGGTTGCCCGCGATCTGGTGATGATAGGCCGGGACTACGGCGTGGAGGTGCTGTTGCATGGCGGCCCCGAGCATCTGGATCTGGTGCCCGAGGCTGCCGGGTTGCACTTGCCCTGGCGTGAAGCGGGAGCATGCGGCTCCCGCCCGATCCCGGCAGACAAATGGCTGGGTGTGTCCTGCCACAATGACGCTGAAATCCGTCACGCCGACAGCTTGCAAGCGGATTACCTGACCCTCGGACCGGTGTCCCCCACACCCTCACACCCGGGCGCGCCGGCGATGGGATGGGAGGCATTTCGTGCGCAGACTGACGCGGCCAGAATGCCGGTTTATGCGCTGGGTGGGCTGACACCGGACGACCGCGAAGTCGCCATCCGGAAAGGTGGCCAGGGCATTGCCGGGATCAGCCTGTGGTGGCCGGGAGTGTAATTCGACAGCCCTCGCCACGTTGCCTGCCTTCGCAGTCTGGTATCATTGTGCCTTCAGACCCCTTTGAATCCCCCCAGCAACCCGGTCATACCGGGTACAGGAGAGCCGGTGAGCAAACTGACGCACCTCGACGATAAAGGCGAAGCCCGCATGGTGGATGTGACCGCCAAAGATGTGACTGAGCGCGAGGCCCGCGCTGAGGCCCGAATTCGTATGGCCCCTGAAACTCTGGCAATGATTGTGGATGGGCAGCATCCGAAGGGCGATGTGCTCGCCATTGCACGTATTGCCGGGATTATGGCGGCCAAGAAAACACACGAGCTTATTCCGCTGTGCCATTCGCTGAATTTGACGTCGGTAAAAGTCGAGCTGGAAGCTGGCCACGACGACGCATCGGTTCATATTGCGACCTTCTGTAAGCTGTCTGGGCAGACTGGCGTTGAAATGGAAGCGTTAACGGCGGCAAGTGTCGCCGCCCTGACTCTGTACGACATGTGCAAGGCGGTTGATCGGGGCATGGTGATTGAAGAAGTACGCCTGTTGGAGAAAAAAGGCGGCCGCAGCGGGCATTGGTCTGCTTCCGCGCCGGCCCCGTGATAGAATGCGCGGCCCGATTGACTGAACCACGAGGAACCACTGTGGCTGTTCGTTACATACAGACCTGCCGGTTGCCCACCCCGTTTGGGGTATTTGACATGCACGGCTTCGAAGAGCCGGACACCGGTAAGGAGCACGTGGCGCTTACCCTCGGTGACCTGAACAGCAGTGAACCCATGCTCGCCCGCACCCACTCCGAGTGCCTGACGGGTGATGCGCTTTACAGCATGCGCTGCGACTGCGGGTACCAGTTGGAAGAAGCCTTGCGGAGCATTGCCCGGGAAGGCCGGGGCATATTGATGTATCTGCGGCAGGAAGGTCGTGGCATCGGTCTGCTGAACAAAATTCGGGCTTACAATCTGCAGGATCAGGGTGCGGATACCGTGGAAGCCAACGAGAGACTCGGCTTTGCGGCAGACCTCCGGGACTACAGCATGTGTAAAGATATGCTGGCGCACCTGGGCATCAATAGCCTGCGGTTGATGACCAATAATCCGCGCAAGGTCGATGCGCTGACGTCCTACGGCATTGAGATCACTGAACGGGTGCCGCTCCACGTTGGTCGTAATCCTCATAACGAGCATTACCTCAACACCAAGCAGAGCAAGCTGGGCCACTGGCTTGAGACGCACCAGGACGACGATCCGCAAGAATGAGGAGGTAGCCCAACCAGTGCTCTCAGTGCGCGGGTTGGGCTGGTCTTTACTTGACCGCTTTCAGAGTCTGATGGCGCAGTCGTTCAAGACGGGCCTTGACGGCTTCGTGGATGCCGTCAGCGTCGAGTCCGCAGTCGCTCAACAATTCCCCGGGTTTGCCATGGTCAATAAACGTGTCAGGAAGCCCCAGTTGAAGTACCGGCAGACAGAGCTCCCGGGCATTCAGGCATTCGGTCACCGCGCTCCCGGCACCTCCCGCCACGGCATTTTCTTCCAGTGTAACCAGCAAGCTATGGCGAGCCGCCAGATCCAGTACAAGCTCTTCGTCCAGCGGCTTTACAAACCGCATGTCGGCAACCGTCGCCCCCAGCGCTTCGGCCGCTTCCATGGCCGGTGCCAGCAGGGTTCCAAAATTGAGTATCGCCACATCACGACCCTCTCTCACCACTCGCCCCTTGCCTAACGGCAGGGGCGTGAGAGCATCGGCCATGGCGGCCCCGGGGCCGGTTCCGCGGGGGTAGCGAACGGCGGCCGGGCCTTCAAACATCAGGCCGGTTTGCAGTAACTGGCGAGTTTCATTTTCGTCCGAGGGCGTCATCACCACCATATTGGGGATGCAGCGCAGGTAGCTGATATCGAAGGCACCGGCGTGGGTGGGGCCGTCCTCACCCACCAGACCGGCCCGGTCAATGGCGAACAGCACATCCAGATTCTGGATTGCCACGTCATGAATGAGCTGGTCGTAGGCTCGCTGTAGGAAAGTGGAGTAAATCGCGACCACGGGCTTGGCACCGTCGCAGGCCAGTCCGGCCGCGAGTGTCACCGAGTGCTGCTCGGCTATGGCCACGTCATGGTAGCGCTCCGGAAAACGCTCGGAAAACGCCAGCAAGTCAGACCCTTCGCACATCGCCGGGGTAATGCCCACCACTCGTTCGTCCTGTTCAGCCGCGTCGCACAGCCACTGGCCAAACACATTGGCGTATTTCGGGCCGGCAGCCTTTGGCTTCACCGGTTCCGGTTTGCTGGCGGGTACCGGTTCGATCTTGTTGATGGCGTGATAGCCGATCGGGTCGGCTTCGGCCGGTGCAAAACCCTTGCCCTTGGTGGTTACCACGTGGAGGAACTGGGGGCCGTCCAGCTCGCGAATGTTTTCCAGAGTGTCGATGAGCAGGGGCAGATCGTGCCCATCGATCGGTCCAATGTAATTGAAGCCCAGCTCCTCGAACAGGGTGCCCGGTGCGATCATGCCCTTGAAGTGCTCTTCGGTTTTCTTGGCCAGTGCCATCAGGTTGGGCGCGCCCTGCAAAACCTTTTTGCTGCTGTCGCGCACCTGATTGTAGGTGCGGCTGGCGAGCAGCTTGGCAAAATAATTGGATAGCCCGCCGACATTACGTGAAATCGACATGTCGTTATCGTTCAGCACCACGAGCATGTCCGCGTGCAGATGGCCGGCGTGATTGAGGGCTTCGAACGCCATGCCGGCGGTCATCGCACCGTCACCGATAACGGCTATGCTCTTGCGTCCGGTGTTTTGCAAACGTGCGGCCAGAGCCATGCCCAGCGCCGCGCTGATGGACGTGCTGGAGTGGCCGACACCGAAAGTGTCGTATTCGCTTTCGGCGCGCTTGGGAAAACCCGCCAGACCGCCCTTGCGGCGAATGGTGCCCATCTGCTCGCGGCGGCCGGTCAGAATCTTATGAGGGTAGGCCTGATGACCAACGTCCCAGACCAGGCGGTCCCTTGGCGTATTGAATACATAATGCAGCGCAACGGTCAGCTCCAGCACGCCGAGGCCGGCACCGAAGTGGCCCCCGGTCTGGCCGACTGACCACAGCAGAAATGCCCGCAGTTCACGGGCCAGTTGCGTCAGCTCTTCGGCCGCTAACAAACGTAACTGGTCCGGCGTCGCAATCCTGTCCAGAAGCGGCGTATTAGGCCGCTGGGGCGGAATTTCCTTGAAAATATAAGTGTCCTGCATCTGCTCGGGTCTTTCCGGTCTGTGTGTAACGAGTCGCTGAACGATAGTGTGCGCTTCCAGCCTTGGGTCAATCAATGGGTGCGGGCCACCACATAATCCGCTATGGCGCGCAGCGGCTGTGCGTCGTCGCCAAAGTTGCCGAGGCTGTCATGAGCCAGTCTGGTCAGTTGTGCAAGGTATTCCCTGGCACCCGCTGCGCCCAGCAGGGAAGGAAACGTCGGCTTTCCTCGTGCCAGGTCCGATCCCTGGGGTTTGCCGATGACGGCGGTATCGCCCTCGACATCAAGAAGGTCGTCCTGAACCTGGAAGGCCAGGCCAAGGGCGCGGGCGTACCGGCTTAAGTCAGCCAACTGTGATTCCGTCAGTCTGTCTGCCGTCATGGCCCCCATGCGCACGCTGGCTTCGATCAGGGCACCGGTCTTTTGGCGGTGCATGGTTTCCAGCTCGTCAATGGCCAGAGCCTTGCCGACAGAGAACAGATCAATGGCCTGCCCCCCTACCATGCCAAGATGCCCGCTGGCCGATGCCAGTTCGCGAACCAGCGCTAGCCGGGCCGAGTCCGCCAGGCCGGGTGCTTCCGCCAGCCAGCCGAACGCCATGGCCTGAAGGGCATCGCCCGCGAGGATAGCCGTGGCCTCGTTGAAGGCAATGTGGGTGGTCGGGCGGCCCCGTCGCAAATCGTCATCATCCATGGCGGGAAGGTCGTCATGGATCAGCGAGTAAGCGTGAATCAGCTCTAGCGTGCAGGCCGGAACCAGCGCTTTGTCGGCGGGCTGGCCAACGGCCCTGGCTGCTGCCAGGCAGAGTGCCGGGCGAATTCGCTTGCCGCCGCCCAATACGCCATATCGCATGGCCTGCTGCAGTTTGTCAGGGGCCTGGCTGCCGGCGTCCAGGCGCTTGGCCAGCTCGGCATCGACCTGGGCTCGTGAAATTTCCAGAAAGCGTTCCGCAAGGAGTGGCAGTGCGGTCATCAGGCGGATTCGTCCGGGGTGAAAGGACGGGTGCCCAGTGTGCCGTCATTGCTCTGGATCAGTTGGTCAACGCGTTGCTCCGCGGTTTTGAGCGCTTGCTGACACTCGCGGGTCAGTTTTACGCCACGCTCAAAGGCGGTCAGGGATTGTTCCAGCGAAAGCTCTCCCTGTTCCAGGTCGCGGACCAGTTTTTCAAGCTCATCAAGGGACTTTTCAAAGTCGGCGATGGATGCTGTGCCTTGTTCACCGGCCATCGGGGCCTCCGGTTGCTTAGCGGGTTTTCGCGGATTATATCAAAGGTTAGGGACTATCGCTGCCAACAGAACCGTTGTTGTTCGCCAGCTTTGCCCATTGGGCCCCAGGTCTGCTCGGTTACGCGGACTTCCCCTGCACGGCTGACCGATACGATGGTGGTGGCACGGGTGCCATAATCCGCACCGACAATAAACGGTGATGACAGAAAGCGCTCGGTTTCCAGCCCGACACCGGTGTCGGGAAGATCCCGGTCTGGCGCGGGTGAAGTGTCCTGTAGCAGAGGGATCAGTGCCTGGTGCAAACGGTCAGCGGCACCGACAGGCGTTGCTGCCAGTGTGGCTGCCATTGCCGTTCGCAGTCTCAGTAATTTGGGCCAGGGGCTTTGCAGCAGGTGGTTGCTCAGACCATAGGTTCCACGGTGCAGGGTGCGGCCAGGGTGGGCGTCGCGATTACTGAAATACCAACCGCTTTGGCTCGTTAGATGAATAAGATTAAACCCTGAATACTCATTCTGTTGTTTCACCAGGTCATGCTGAAGGTCAGGGCCGGTCTGAGCCAGAGCGCGAAGCGGAAGTTCGCCCCGGCTGATCCGGCCCGCCTCGGCGGTGCCTTCGCGAATGTTGGTGACGGCAGCAACCTCTCCCTCGACATTGATCGCCAGCCAGGTGCCGCCGGAGAGCAGGTCCCTGCCGGCCAGCACGGGCGGCTGATCCGCATCCGGCCACCACGCCATGGGGGCCGTGGGCCGGCGGAAAAACTCATCACGGTTGGCGGCGACGACCAGTGGGTAGTCAGGATGTTGTCCGATGGAAAAGGCGATCAGGCACATGGCGGCAGGAATGCTCTCCTAATGAACTCAATGACGTGGATGTGTATCATACCAGCCTCATTCTTTATCCGGGTGTAACGGTAGCATGACCCTGTTGAGTGTATTTGTCCTCTATCTGGTGCTGGGTGCCTTTGCCGGAACGCTTGCAGGGCTGTTTGGTATCGGTGGCGGGTTGGTCATTGTACCGGTGCTGATCTTCAGTTTCGGCTTGCAGGGCATTAGCGCAGAAGTCGCTGCCCACATGGCGGTTGGCACGTCACTGGCGACCATCGTGTTTACCTCTCTCAGTTCCATTCGTTCCCACCATCTGCACGCGGCGGTGCGCTGGGATATTTTCAGACCCATGACCGTCGGTATTGTTGTTGGCGCTTTGATCGGTGCCTGGACCGCCTCTTTGTTGAGCGGGCCGGCATTGGAACTGGTGATTGGTATTTTTGTCATCGTCGTCGCCGTGAAGATGATCCTTGATGCCAATCCCAAACCGGGGCGAGTGGTGCCAGGAACGACCGGCCTCGGGGTGGCCGGAGGCGGGATTGGCTGGGCCTCCGCTATTTTCGGGATTGGCGGCGGCACGCTGACGGTGCCGTATCTGAGCTGGTGCAATGTGAAAATGCAGCAGGCCGTTGGCACCTCTGCTGCCTGCGGGCTCCCCATTGCCCTGTCCGGAGCCCTGGGCAATATCTGGACAGGGTGGGCTAACCCGGATTTACCCGAGCTGAGTTTCGGTTTCATCTACTTGCCCGCTTTATTGGGTATTATCCTCACCAGCGTCCTGTTCGCGCGGGTGGGGGCGAACCTCGCACATCGTCTTAACGCCAGGTTATTAAAACGAATTTTCGCCATCATGCTGATTCTGGTCGGCATCCGCTTTCTTCTGAGTTGAGAGGTTACTGATGCTGCAGCATCCGCAGATAGACCCCGTCGCCATTTCTTTGGGGCCACTGAAAATTCACTGGTACGGCCTCACTTACCTGTTGGGATTTGTTGCCGGCTGGTGGCTGGGCCGATTGCGGGCACGCAAGCCCTGGTCACCGCTGAATGAAGATCAGGTCGGGGACATGGTGTTCTATATTGCCCTGGGTGTCATCCTGGGCGGTCGCTTCGGTTACGTGGTGTTTTACAATTTTGACGCCTTTATAGCCGATCCTCTCTGGCTGTTGCGGGTATGGGAAGGCGGCATGTCGTTCCACGGCGGCTTGCTCGGCGTGATGTTTGCCATGTGGTGGTACGGCCGCAAGATCGGCAGCGGTTTCTGGCGTATGGCGGACTTTGTAGCGCCGCTGGTGCCCATCGGCCTGGGTGCCGGCCGTATCGGCAACTTTATCAACGGCGAGTTGTGGGGGAAACCAACGGATGTCGCCTGGGGCATGGTGTTCCGCCAGGCCCCGGACACGCTCGCGCGCCATCCCTCGCAGCTTTATCAGTTTGCGCTTGAGGGCGTGTTGTTTTTCATCATTCTCTGGTGGTTCTCCTCCAAGCCCCGCCCTCGAATGGCGGTCTCCGGCCTGTTCCTGATCTGTTACGGCGTGTTCCGTTTCCTGGTCGAGTTCGTCCGCGAACCAGACCCACAGCTTGGCTACCTGGCATTCGACTGGCTGACCATGGGCCAGGTGCTTTCGTTCCCGATGATCCTGGCCGGTGCCGGTCTTATGTTGATTGCTTATCGCAGAGGTACTGAATGAAAGCCTATCTCGACCTGATGAAAGACGTGGTGGACAACGGTCTGGACCGGGGTGACCGCACGGGTGTTGGCACCCGCTCTGTGTTCGGCCGCCAGATCCGTTTTGATCTGCAGGCCGGTTTCCCGCTGGTGACCACCAAGAAAGTCCACCTGCGCAGCATTATCCAGGAACTGCTGTGGTTCCTGCAGGGCTCTACCGACAACAACTGGCTGAAAGACCGCAAGGTGTCCATCTGGAACGAATGGGCTCTGGAAAACGGCGATCTGGGTCCGATCTACGGCAAGCAGTGGCGCAGCTGGCAGTGCCCGGATGGCAGCACCGTCGATCAGATCAGCGACGTCATCGACCAGATCCGTAACAAACCGAACTCACGCCGGTTAATCGTCTCCGCCTGGAATCCGGCCGAACTCCCGGACGAGTCCATCGGTCCCCAGGACAATGTCCGCCAGGGCCGTATGGCGCTGGCCCCGTGCCACTGCCTGTTCCAGTTTTACGTGGCTGACGGCAAGCTGTCCTGCCAGCTGTACCAACGCAGTGCGGATCTGTTCCTGGGCGTGCCGTTCAATATCGCCTCCTATGCCTTGCTGACCCACATGATCGCCCAGCAATGTGACCTGGACGTTGGCGAGTTTGTGCATACCTTTGGTGATTGCCATCTGTACCAGAATCACCTGACCGAGGACATTGTCTTCGAGCAGTTGAAGCGCGAGCCGCGTGCGTTGCCTGGGTTAGTGATCAAGCGTAAGCCGGAATCTATCTTCGAGTATGAACTGGAAGACTTCGAGTTTGAGGGGTATGACCCATATCCCGGTATAAAAGCACCTATTGCCATCTGACTCTGGCTTGGGTGTGCTTGGTCCGATAGTTCTGGGGGCTGCAGGACAGCGGGTGGGGCTTTCCGAAAAACGCCTCAAGGCATCCATGCCCGCCCTCTTGCAGCCCCCAAAGTCTATGGTCAGAAGCTCCGAACCAAGAGGTCAAGAAATGAGAAAAGCCTTGATAGTCGCCATGTCCCGAAACCGGGTCATCGGCCGCAACAACAAGCTGCCCTGGCACCTGCCGGGCGATCTGCGGTACTTCAAGCAGGCCACCATGGGCAAACCCATCATTATGGGGCGCAAGACCTGGGACTCCATCGGACGGCCCCTGCCGGGAAGAATGAACGTGGTTATATCCCGCAATCCCGAATGGCAAGCTCCCATCGGTACCGTCGCGGTGACGTCACTGGAAAACGCGCTGGTTAAAGCTGAGGCTCAGGCGGAAATCGAAGGGGGTGACGAGGTGATGATCATCGGGGGCGGGCAGATCTACGCAGAAGCCCTGCCGACGGTGGACAGAATTTACATCACTCAGGTACACGCAGACATAGAAGGGGATGCCTTCTTTCCGCAAGTGAACTGGGATGAGTGGGAAGAAATCGGACGGGAGGATTTCTCCGCGTCCGACAACAACCCTTACGACTACAGCTTTGTCGTCTATCAGCGCCTGAATCAGGCCTGACGGGGCGGGCGCTTACCGGCGGGCTTGCCACCCTTGCCAGGAGGCTTGCCCTTTGGGCCGGGGCCACCTGGACCACCGCGACCTTTCGGTCCTTTTTTGAAACCAGGCTTGTAGCCGGGTTTGCCACCCGGACGGCCACCACCGCCTTTGCGGTCACGGTGTGGTGCTGAAGCGGATACTGCCGGGATGGCATCCGGTTGCTCCAACGGCATGGAACCGGGCTGCATAGCCTCCATCCAGCACGCCAGGGCACCGGCGACCATGGCCATGTCCATGTCATTGCGCTCGGCAATGTCATCCAGCAAAGCCATCGACTTGGCCAGTTTGCGGTCCTCGGCAAAGCCCAAAAGCTGTGCCTCAAACTGCTGCTCACGCATCTTCTTCAGATCCGTGGGGGACGGCAGCTCATAGGCCTGCATGGGCGAGTTGGTTGCCCGTTCCAGCGTACGCAGCCAGCTGCGTTCGCGCGGAGTGACCAGCAGGATTGCCTTACCAACGCGACCGGCGCGGCCGGTGCGGCCAACCCGGTGAATATAGGCTTCGGTATCGTAAGGCACGTCGTAGTTGATGACGTGGGTAATCCGCGGCACATCCAATCCACGGGCGGCGACATCGGTGGCCACGATCATGTCTTTCTTGCCGCGCTTGAGATCTTCTACTGTCTGCTCGCGCTGGCGTTGGTTCAGGTCACCGTTCAGCGGTGCAACGGCGTGTCCGCGGGCTGAGAGCTTCTCGGCCAACAGGGTGGTTTCCGCCTTGGTGCGCACGAAGATGATGGCCGCATCAACCGGTTCTACTTCCAGGATGCGGGTCAGGGCGTCCAGCTTGCGCTCGGCGTAAACCGGCAGTACGAACTGGGAAATGCGCTCTACCGTACGGGTTTCACTTTCGATTTTTACTTCGGTCGCGTCACGCAGATACGTTTGGGCCACTTTCTTGATTTGCGCCGGCATGGTGGCGGAGAACAGCGCGCGCTGGCAGTTGGGTGGTGTTTTCGCCAGGATGGCTTCCACATCGTCAATGAAGCCCATGCGGAGCATTTCGTCGGCTTCATCCAGTACCAGTGCCTTCAGGTTGCCCAGCTTCAGGGTGCCCTTGCGCAGATGGTCAAGCATGCGGCCCGGTGTGCCCACAATGACTTGTGCGCCACGCTTCAGGCCCTTGATCTGCGGATGGAAATCCTGGCCGCCATAAATCGGCAGTACATGGAAATGAGGGAATTTGCTGGCATAGGTGGTAAAGGCCTCTGCCACCTGGATGGCAAGCTCCCGCGTGGGTGCCAGCACCAGAATCTGCGGCTCTGTGGATGAGGCATCAACCCGGCTCAGCAATGGCAGTGCGAAAGCGGCGGTTTTTCCCGTACCGGTTTGGGCAACACCCAGCAGGTGTTTGCCGGCCAGCAAAGCTGGGATCGTCTGGGCTTGGATAGGGGTGGGGGTTTCATAGCCGACGGCGGTCACAGCTTCAAGTACAGCGGGATCCAGGCCAAGCTCGGCAAAAGACAATTCTGACATTAAATTACTCGGAATTCGAAGGGTAAAGCATTGCACGCAATGCATGAAGTGCAAACATTATAGCCGTTTTTGGATGCTTTAACACGCAAAATAGCAAGGTGATCGTAGGTAGTTGCCGGTGAGGATCGTTGCGTTGCGGAGTGATATTGGGCAGTCTTTCATTCTTTCAGATAGTAAGCTAACAGGAAATCGCGATGAAATTTGATGATGTGCTGGCAGCGAGCCAGGCTGAAGGGGAACTGGTATTTACGCCAGACTGGGCGCAGGGGCGTGCCACGTTTGGCGGCATTAGTGCTGCCCTGGTGTTTGATCGGATGGAAAAAGTGGTGGCTCCGGGTCGCGCCATGCGATCTATGCAGGTGTCGTTTGTCGGGCCAGTGACCCCGGGAGTACCTGTTGAAATCGAGGCGGAGATTCTCCGGGAAGGTAAGGCGGTCAGCCAGGTGCAGGGCAGGATTCTGCAGGAAGGTGAGGTCAAGCTGGTGTGTCTGGCCAGCTTCGGTGGTGACCGGGAATCAGCGGCGAATGTCAGCCCGCTGCCCGCACCAGAGGCGACACCAGTGGGCCAGTGCCAGGGACTACCCTACGTCAAAGGGATGACGCCGGAATTCACCCAGCATATTGAAATGCGTTGGGCGTTCGGTTCGCTTCCTTTCAGTGGTAAAGGCGGTCGCGAGATGGGCGGTTGGATGCAGTTCCGTGAGCAGCCAGAGCAACTCTCCGATGCGCACATTGTTGCCCTGGTGGATGCCTGGCCTCCGGCGGTCCTGCCTCACCTGAAGGAGCGGGTTCCCGCCAGTTCCTTGAGCTGGGCGCTGGATATTGTGCATCCTCGTCCTGCGATGGAACCGGGAGACTGGTTGTTGTACCGCGCGACGATTGATCAGGCCGGTGCGGGCTACGGCCATACCCAAGCCGGAATCTGGACCCGCAAAGGCGAGCTGGTGGCACTGAGTCGTCAAACGGTGACGGTGTTTGGCTGATTGCGTCTGCGTCGCTGGAACTGACAGCCGCTCAGGCTGCCAGTTCAGACTTTAAGGCGTCATTGATGATGCGGGCAAAATCGTCGGGGGAGTCTTCCTGCAGGAAATGCCCGCCCCTGAGCGTGATGTGGGGCTGGCCGAGTGCGCCGGGTATGCGCCGTTGCATGTAGCGGTCGCCGCCCCGGGTGATCGGGTCGCCGCTGCTGAAACAGGTAATAAAGGGTTTACGCCATTTCTCCAGCACTTTCCAGGCGGCCTTGTTGGCCTCGCTGGCGGGGTCGTCCGGTGTGACCGGCACCAGCTTCGGGAAGGCCCGGGCACCGGCTTTGTATTCGGAGCTCGGAAACGGAGCTTCGTACGCCGCCAATTCGGCTCTGCTCAGGGTGCGCTCGGTCCCGAGCTGGACAATCCTGCCCACCGGGAACCACGGGCTATGGGTGGCAAAGGCCTTCCATATCGTGAAGACGGGCGGAACAGCGCTTTCACCGGTCGGCAACATGCCGTTGCCAACGATGATCCGCTGAAACCGGTGCGGGTGTTCCGCGGCCAGTCTCAGCCCCAGCAAGGACCCCCAGTTCTGGCAGACTAGCGTGATATTTCGCAGGTCCAGCGACTCAAGCCAGCGGGTTAGCCAGGCAATGTGACCTTCGTAGCTGTAGTCGCTTACGGACGCGGGTTTGTCGGACTTGCCAAAACCGATCAGGTCCGGTGCCAGGACGCGATGGCCGGCTGCCGAAACGGCCGGAATCATGTGCCGGTACAGGTAGGACCAGGATGGCTCGCCATGAAGCATGACCACCGGAGAAGCAGAGGCGGGGCCTTCATCCACGAAATGCATTCTCAGGCCTGGCTCTACGTCCAGATAATGAGGTTTGAAGGGGTAATCCGGAAGGCCCTCGAAGCGGGTCTCGTCGGTTCTGAGAATGCGCATGCCCATCGATTGTCCTGACTGAGTGGTTGCGTGGCTGCAAAAAAAAACAGCAGCAGCCTTAACTCAGAACAGGATAAATCAGATGGAAATTTTGTGTGTTTGGTTTAGGTAACAGAGCGTTGCCGTATTGAATCAGGATGCGACCCGGAACAGCAGTTCGGGGTCATCCAGTTGTGCCAGCGCCTCGTCACAGCAGTTGACGGCACCACAGTCATCGGCGGAGCACAGGCCGATGGTCTGGCAGCCGATACCCTGAAAATGCTCGCCTTCATTGCGAAAAATACGCGCTCTGGGCAGCGTCGAGTGGCAATGCCCGCAGAGCAGCATGGGCACTGCGCTCCCTTCTGCAGCCAGTGCGTTGTAATGTTCCTGTTTATTCATGGTAGACCTCCTCAATCTTCCTAACATAAGGGTCCAATGTGACAAGTGGAAGACCCTGGCCCTCCGTATTAACCGATAGCCGGCAGGTCTCAATGTCGCCTACCGTTTACGACGCACCTGGCATCAGGCATCGGCATCCGGCACTGGCTTGCGGTTCGAGCGTTTGTCTTCCCAGTCCAGCTCCTTGGGGTTATACCAACCAATGCGCTCCAGCACGTTGTTCCGGGTTGCCGGCGACAGCGTTAGCCAGAGTTCCTGGAACTCGTCCAGCCCCTGGTCGCGCTGTTTCTGTTGCTTGCTCTGCAACCGGCGAATGATGCGCGGCAAGTGCAGTGCCTCGCCGAGCTGCCCGGGCACCCAAACGTCCTGACCCATGACCTTGCGGCGGTGCATGCGGGCAGCCAGCACCTTGTGCAGGGCACCAGCGGCATCCAGTGCGGTTTCAGTACTGAACTCTTCGTATACCAAAAGTCTGACCTGTTTTATTGCTGATCAATAACCGACCACTATACCCTGAAAAAGGCAGAAGTGGCCACGGGCCATGTTAGGCTATGGTTTGCCAGCAGGAACTTTCAATCGGGAACCTTCAAGGTATGTACGCAAAACTGGAAACACGGACTTTTCTTGCAATGTTGGTGGGTGTGTCCCTGGCCTTCCTTCTACTGATGAAGCCGTTTTTTGGCCCGATATTCTGGGCGGTGGCCATTGCATTGATTTTTCACCCGGTGCGGGAGGCACTGGCTCGAAAGCTTGGGAATCGCCCCAATTCCGTGGCACTGCTGACGCTCACCATCTGCATGGTGATCGTGGTGATTCCGGTGGTGATTCTGGTGACGTCTCTGGTGGCCGAGGGCCTGGGTCTCTATCAGAAAATCCAGAGCGGAGAGATTCGGCCCGGTGAGTATATTGACCAGGTCAATCAGTCGTTTCCCGCCATTGAAGCATTTCTGGCGCAGTTCAATATTGATTTCAGTGAACTGCGGGATCGCGCCGTCAACGCCTTTCTGGGCGGCAGTCAGTTTCTCGCCAAACAGGCGCTGGGTGTGGGCCAGAACACCTTTCAGTTTTTTCTCGGTCTCGCGCTGATGGTCTATCTGGCGTTCTTCCTGCTGCGCGATGGCAACAAACTGGTGGATTTACTGATTCAGGCCCTACCGCTGGGCGATGCCCGTGAGCGCTTGCTGTTTGCCAAATTTGCCGAGGTGACCCGGGCAACGGTCAAGGGCAACCTGCTGATTGCCATTATCCAGGGTGCGCTGGGTGGCCTGATTTTCTGGATTCTGGGCATTACCGGTGCGTTGCTCTGGGGGGTGGTGATGGCAATCGTGTCACTGATCCCGGCAATTGGCGCGACGCTGGTCTGGGTGCCCGTAGCCATATACCTGGCGGCGGTGGGTGACGTGGTCCCGGCGATTGTGCTGGCGGCCTACGGCGCGATTGTTATCGGGCTGGCCGACAACGTGTTGCGCCCCATTTTCGTGGGCCGGGACACCAAGCTGCCAGATTACATCGTCTTGCTGTCTACCCTGGGTGGCATCGTGATGTTTGGCATCAACGGATTTGTTATGGGTCCGCTGGTGGCAGCGCTATTCATGTCGTTCTGGGGTATCTTCATTCGCGAATTCAGTGAGCAAACGCCAGCAATGACGTCGGAAACATCGGAGCAGGAGTTTTCTGGTCGTGATGCCGGTTCAAGTCGGTCGTGACCGGATGTGGTACGCTCCCGGGCGCATGCTGAACCGCAGCTGAGCCGGAAGAAGGCGCAGTGGAAGAGGGTGACGACGGCGGCTGGTGGCCTTGGTGATTTCGGTCCCATCAAAAAAGCCCGCCAGGTGGATCGCCTGAGCGGGCTTTTTGTGGTCATCCCGAGTCTCAGTCCAGTTTGCTGAGGTCCCGTACCGCGCCCTTGTCGGCACTGGTGGCCAGCAAGGCATACGCCTTGAGTGCGGCGGACACCTTGCGATCTCGTGCCAACGCTGGCTTCCAGCCTTTGGCATCACGCTCAGCGCGGCGCCGGTCGAGTTCGCGCTGATCCAGCTCAACGTTGATGGTTCGGTTGGGTATATCAATGCGGATGGGATCGCCGTTCTCGATCAGCCCAATGGCACCGCCTGCCGCCGCTTCGGGAGAAGCGTGGCCAATGGACAGCCCAGAGGTGCCACCGGAGAAACGACCGTCCGTCAGCAGTGCGCAGTCTTTGCCGAGACCTTTGGATTTCAGATAGCTGGTCGGGTAGAGCATCTCCTGCATGCCGGGACCGCCCTTGGGACCCTCGTAGCGGATGATGACTACCTCGCCGGCACTGACCTCGTCGCTCAGGATACCGGCGACCGCGGAATCCTGACTTTCAAAGACCCGCGCCCTGCCTTCGAACACGTAGATGCTCTCATCCACGCCCGCCGTCTTGACGACACAGCCGTCCATCGCAATATTGCCGTACAGCACCGCCAGGCCGCCCTCGGAAGAATAGGCGTGTTCCACGGAACGGATGCAACCGGTCTCGCGGTCACCATCCAGCGAGGGCCAGCGGGTGCTTTGGCTGAACGCGGTTTGAGTCGGAATGCCAGCAGGGCCGGCCTTATAGAGTTCGACAACCTCCGCTGGTGGTTTGCGCATGATGTCCCAGGTTTCCAGGGCCTCGCGCATGGTCCTGCTATGAACCGTCGGCAGATCGGTGTTAATCAGTCCGCCACGCTCCAGTTCACCCAGAATGCCCATGATGCCGCCGGCCCTATGCACGTCTTCCATGTGATATTTGGGCGAATTGGGGGCCACCTTGCACAGTTGTGGCACTGTGCGGGAAAGCTGGTCGATCTCGTTCAGGGTAAATGGCACGCCACCTTCCTGGGCTGCCGCCAGCAGATGCAGAATGGTGTTGGTTGAGCCCCCCATGGCGACGTCCATCACCATGGCATTCTCGAAGGCGGCCATGGACGCGATGCTCAGTGGCAATACGCTGGCGTCGTCTTCCTCGTAGTAGCGGCGCGCGTTCTCCACAATCTGACGGCCGGCTTTCAGGAACAGCTGTTCCCGATCGGCGTGGGTGGCCAGCAGCGAGCCGTTGCCCGGCAATGCCAGTCCGATGGCTTCGGTCAGGCAGTTCATGGAGTTGGCGGTGAACATGCCGGAACAGGAGCCGCAGGTGGGACAGGCGCTGCGTTCGTATTCGGCCACGGTCTCGTCGTCGGCGTTGGGGTCGGCGGCGATGACCATGGCGTCCACCAGGTCGAGCTTGTGCTCGGACAGTTTGGTTTTGCCGGCCTCCATCGGGCCGCCGGAAACAAAAATGGTGGGAATGTTCAGGCGCATGGCAGCCATCAGCATGCCCGGGGTGATCTTGTCGCAGTTGGAAATGCACACCAGGGCATCGGCGCAATGGGCGTTGACCATGTACTCCACCGAGTCGGCAATGATTTCCCGGGATGGCAATGAATACAGCATGCCGTCGTGGCCCATGGCGATGCCATCGTCCACGGCAATGGTATTGAATTCCTTGGCGACGCCGCCGGAAGCTTCGATTTCACGGCAGACTAGCTGGCCCAGGTCCTTCAGGTGCACGTGGCCGGGTACAAACTGGGTAAAGGAATTGGCAACGGCAATGATCGGCTTGCCGAAATCGCCGTCTTTCATGCCGGTGGCGCGCCAGAGCGCACGGGCACCGGCCATGTTGCGACCTGCGGTGGATGTCCGCGAACGATACTGAGGCATGGGGTTCTGTTCTCTCTTGGGTAGCCTGTGTTCGGATAGGAAAGCACAGAGGATACCAGATTCGCTCTCCGGCGCATGGCTGTTTTGCGGGTCCGTGCTTACAATAGGTGACAGTGGCAAATCACCGTAGCCTCTGGGAGCGGGATCTCTTCCTGATTGAGGGCGCAGTTGCACTCGATGATCGGTTCCGGTCAGAATGCCAGTCTGCCCGCTTTTGATGAGGTCCCGGCCTATCGGCGCTTGGGCGAACTGGAATTGCACGCATCCCGCAGTCTGCAACTTCTGTCGGAAGCCCGCGCGCGGGTGGACGGAGTTCACAGATTGTTATCCATTCACTGACGTTGCGGGGCCGCTATGGCGGCGTTAACTCAAAGGTGCCCGGTGCCCTGATGAACGTACCTCTTTTTCCATTGAATTCGATTGTGTTGCCGAAAGGTCGCATACCGCTACAGCTGTTTGAGCCGCGCTACATCGACATGCTCACGCGCTGCCTGAAGGAGGATCGTGGGTTTGTTGTGGTGCTCCTTCGGGAAGGGTTGGAAACCAAAAAAGAGGCGGCGTTCTATGACATTGGCACTTACGTCAGAATCATCGATTTTCAGCAGCTCGACAATGGTTTGCTGGGCATTACGGTAGAGGGGGAGGGCAAGGTGACGGTTGTTCGCAGCTGGCAGGCATCCGACGGCCTCAACCTGGGCGATGTGGAGCCCCTGATGGACGAGAGCGACTGCAGCGTGCCGGTTCGCTACAAGGAACTGCCGGCCGTGCTCAAGGCGCTGTTCCGTCATCCTGTTATCCGGGACCTGAACATGGCAGTGGACTACAAAGACGCGCGGCATGTGGGCTGGCGTCTGACCGAGTTGCTGCCATTGGATAAACAGGAAAAACAACGTTTAGTGGAGCTTCAGGACCCCCTTGAGCGACTCAGTCGGCTCCAGACATTGTTGGAGGCGCTGGAGCAGGACTGACTCTGAGCCCGAACGCTTGGTTCATACCGGAGAGTAGAAAAGAATGGCTTCGTGCCACTGATGCCAGATATAAACCGCGGTGAAGCCCCCCCAGAGTAGTACCGCGACCACGAGCGTGGTGTCTCTTGCCAGCGGTACTCGATCATATCGGCTGTAGCTGGCCCGGATGTAACCGGTGATGGCAAGCCCCAGGAATAATCCCCCGACCACGTCGGTAAACCAGTGAACGCCGATGTAAAGCCGGCTGATGGCAACCAGCACAATTGGGATGCTGAACAGCGTATAGGTTCGCCAGCGCGTGTGGCGGCGGCTTTCGCGGGCAACGAAGCCGGCAATCAGGGTGCAAAGCACGGTGATTCCGGTGGTATGGCCACTGGGAAACGCGCCGGACGGCGGAGCGGCAAGCACCTGATCCGGCCGCGCGATCGCAGTGCCGGACTTGAACGCCCAGACCGTGACACAGGTAATCGCTAACGCGGCGAGGATGTGAAGCGCTGCGCCATAGAACCCCCGGAAAGCCAGTGCCAGTGCCAGGCAGGCCGCAGCGGCGGCCAGTACGGTAATATCAGCCATGATGGTCAGAAAAATCATCGCCGGATCGAACAGCGGTGACCGCAGCGGCGAAAACCACTCCGATACGGCCTGGTCAAACGGCTGCAGCAGATGTGTGCCGGTGACGAGCTGGCTCCAGATCAGAAAAAGCGCGGTGGCGCTGATGGCCATGGACAGTGACGGCAGCGGAAATTCGCCCGCCCGGGCGGGACGCTCACTGGAATAGAGGCGCCAGAATCGGTGCGTCGCTTCGTAGCGCGCCATTTTTCCGGCCAGCCAACGATAAAGCCGGCTATTGTTGCCTAGCCCCAGTTGGAAACGGAAGACGGTGAGGTAAATCAAAAGCAGCGCGCCAAGGCTGAAGGCAATAACCGGGTAGAAATGAGCGGGGGGCTGAAAATCCGTGGTCAAAGCGCTGCCGACCAGGTAGCCGGGAATGACGTAGACCGGAGCCCAGCCCACGGCCGATGTGACGTTGAACATCAGGAACCGTCGCCAGGGCATCAGTAGCGCGCCGGCAATCAATGGAATGATGGGCCGGACAGGGCCGACAAAACGACCAATCACCACGCTTGCACCGCCATAACGATAGAAAAAATCCTCGCCCCTGGTGATCATTTTCGGGTACCGGCTCAGAGGCCAGATGCTGTCCAGCTTGCCCTGGCACAGGCGTCCGAGGGTGAAACTGATGCCGTCGCCGATAATGGCACCGAGGCCAGCCCAAAGCAGAGCGTCAGTCAAGGGTAGGCCCACTTTCCCGGCCAGGGCTGAGACTGCAAAAATGATGGCGACACCGGGTATCAGCAAACCAGCGATGGCGAGGGATTCGGCGAAAGCGGTGGCAAACAGGGCGACGGCGAGCCATTGAGGGTGGGCCGCCAGCCAGGTGGAAAGTGTAGTCAGCCAGTCAGCGCTCATGACCTGGTTGCGTCTCCGGGCAGGAACCAGGCTGAATCCGCGCCGCGTTTGCGGGCGTCTTCCATTGCCTGGCGAGCACGCTTGCGCAAGGTGTCAGTGCGGGTGTCACCGGAGCCGCGTGTGGTGCAGCCGAGGCTGACGGAAGCCTTTCCAACGACGGCCCAGTGATTCTCAGCAATGGTCCGGCGGATTCGCTCGGCGATGACGCGCAAGCCCTCTTCCGGAGTGAACGGCAAAATCAGGAAAAACTCCGAACTATTGAGCGTATAGAGGGTGTCGCCCGCGCGGATGACACCGAACAGGTGCTGGGTCATATCCCGGAAGAGTGTCTGTACGCCGTTTTTGCCGTGGAGGTCTTCTGCCTCGTCAGCGTAGTCGATCGCCAGAGTGATCACCGACAGGCTATGGCCGGTGGCAATGGCGCGGCTGATTTCCTTCTGCAGGGTTTCATCAAGGAAGCGGGCATTGTGCGCGCCGGTGACCGGATCTGTAATGGCCAGATCTTCAGCGGATTGTGCCATGTGATCGTAATGCCAGATGTAGAGCGAGCCAACGGTAATCAACGCCAGCCCGCCCGCTATGATCGTCACCGCGCTCTGCAGTGGTTGGCTGAACAGAAGAAATCCGCCCAGCGCCAACAGCAGTGCCAGTGACAGGATGAGCCCCTGGCGAAGCGGCAGGATCAACAGATTAAGCAGGATCAGCGGCATGCCCCAGTGGCTGATTCCGGACGCATTCAGGATGTAGGTGGCCACAACCAACCCGCCATTGAGGGTGGTCAGGATGAGCAGGTGGCCCGGTGCCGTCAGTTGATGACGCCGACATAGAAACGCATAGCCTGCGCCGGCCAGGGTCAGAATGGCCATCCCCGCCGCGAGGTAGAATAGACCGTAAAAGCCGTATCGCAGGTTCTGAAAGGCGAGGCTGGCAATAAACAGGGTCGCCAGGCCGTATCCGGCCAGGTGGGTATAGGTCCGCAGGCGGGTTTCGATCATGCGGCAGGCCCTCCGATGTCGGATTCAGACGCCTGAACGTGAGACCATGTGCTGTAGGACTGGGCACGGTTGCCGCCCTGTAACTGGGCTCGTCTCAGGGCGTTGGCTGCAGATTGCTGCAGGCTGTCGGCGTCGTCACCGATGTTGAGGCCCGCGATGCCGGCGCTGACCGTCAGTTCCAGGCCATGGGATACCAGCAGTGCTCTGAGCCCCTTGCGAATGATTTCGGCCCTCGTGGCAGCGTCAGCCGTGGAGACACCGGGCAGGATAATCAGAAACTGCAGGTCCGCCACCCGGTAATAGCTGTCGAAATCCCGTAACTGGCTATGCAGATAGCGGCCAATCCTGGGCAGTATGGCCCGAATGTCAGCGTCCGGGTCGGTGTCGCTCAGGTGGGTGTCGAGCCCGATGATGATCAGTGACATGTCGGTGCCTTCCCGTTCACTACGCTGAATTTCTTTGTGCAGGTCGGCCGACAGGTATTCACGGCTGGCGGCCTGGGTCAGTTCATCGGTTCGGCGCAACGGTGCCAGTTGGCGGGATTTGTATTCCCGCAGGAACAGCAGGATTGAGGACAGCATAATGGTCAGCAGAAATGGGCTCAGCATCTGGTGGCGCTCGGCCAGCCCGATAGACCAATAGGTGGCGACCATCGCCAGGACAGCGCAAACGGCAGTGACGGCGACAGCAGGCGTCAGCGAGAGCAGTGCAAACGCCAGCAAAGGAGCTGTATACAGCCAGTGAACGAGGCTTAGGGGGCCTGCCCACAGGCTACTGAGTAGCAGCACGAGGAGAACGAAGAAAAGCCCGCGGTGGATCAACGGCCACGGATTATGTGTTCGCCCTGGGTGGAACGCACTGCCAGTGAACACCAGCGCTGCGGCTGCGGCTGCGGCACTGGCCGTGAGGGGGGCTCCAAAAAGGCCCGCCACCAGCGCGATCACAGCCAGCGTGACAAAACCAGCTCTCGACAGGCGGCTTAACAGGAATTTTTCGGCCATCTGGGCCATCGTATCCATCCTCTCCCGGACATCCGTTTGTGTCAGCATAACGCAGGTTGATCGGAATAGCCTGCGTCTGTTGCCTGTCGTGAAATGGCCAACAGGTCGATGAGCCGCGATATAATAATCGTTTGGGGTGCGTACTTGAAACGGGAAAGGTAAAGTTACGCTCTTCATTGTATTTCTGACGACCGAAACGAAGGGTAATCGAATGGACATTGCAGCTTACATGGCTGACGTTGGGCAACAGGCGCGCTCCGCCGTAACCGCCGTGGCCCGCTCATCTACAGCGGTTCGAAACCGTGCCCTGCTGGCGACCGCCGAAGCGCTGGACGCGGCCCGCAAGGAGTTGACTGAAGCCAATGCGCTGGATCTCGCCCGCGGTCGTGATAACGGTCTGGATGCCGCCATGCTGGATCGCCTGGAACTCACCGGGCAGCGTATTGACGCCATGATCGAAGGGCTGCGGCAGGTCGCCGCACTGCCGGACCCGATTGGTGCGTTGACCGATATGGCGTATCGGCCCTCAGGTATTCAGGTCGGCAAAATGCGTGTGCCCCTTGGCGTGATCGGCATCATTTACGAATCCCGGCCCAATGTGACCGTGGAAGCAGCCAGCTTGTGCCTGAAATCCGGCAATGCCACCATTCTTCGTGGCGGCTCGGAATCCATCGAGTCCAACCAGGCCATTGCCCGCTGCCTTTCACTAGGGCTGGCGGCGGCCGGTCTCCCGGAAACATCGGTGCAGGTGATCCGTACCACCGACCGGGCTGCGGTGGGTGAGCTGATTACCATGCCCGCCTTCGTGGATGTGATCGTGCCTCGGGGTGGCAAAGGGCTGATTGAGCGGATCAGTCGGGATGCGCGGGTGCCGGTCATCAAGCATCTCGATGGGGTGTGCCACGTCTACATTGACAGTCACGCGGACCCCGAGAAGGCGCTCAAGGTCGCGGTGAACGCCAAAACCCACCGTTACGGTACCTGCAACACCATGGAAACCCTGCTGGTGGACGCTGAAATTGCCGAAGACATACTGCCGTTGATCGCCGATGCCTTCGCGCAAAAGGGGGTCGAGCTTCGCGGGTGTGAGCGCACCTGTGCCACCGTTTCCTCTGCGACTGCGGCCACCGAGGCAGACTGGGAAGCGGAGTATCTGGCCCCCATTCTGGCCATTCGCGTGGTGGATGGCCTGGACGGTGCGATTGATCACATCAACCGTTACAGCTCCCAGCACACGGACAGCATCATTACCGAAAACTACAGCCGCGCCCGGCGCTTCATAACCGAGGTGGATTCCAGCTCGGTGATGGTGAACGCTTCTACCAGGTTTGCCGATGGGTTCGAATACGGTCTTGGCGCGGAGATCGGCATTTCCACCGACAAGATTCACGCCCGGGGCCCGGTGGGCCTTGAGGGGCTGACATCGCAGAAGTACGTGGTGTTTGGCGACGGTCATATCCGGACCTGATCGGCTATGCATGTTATCTACGGCGGCACCTTCGATCCCATCCATCACGGTCACCTGCGACTGGCCATAGAGCTGAAGGACAGGCTTGGGGTGTCGGAGGTATCACTGGTGCCGAGCCACATACCACCGCACCGTGGTGACACCGGAGCCACTAGCGCCCAGCGCCTGCACATGCTCAGGCTGGCGGTTGCGGAGGAGTCGGGGCTGGTGGTGGATGACCGGGAGCTCAGGCGGGAAGGGGCCTCATACACCGCTGATACGCTCAGGCAACTGAGAAGTCAGTTGGGCATTCACGAGCCGTTGGTCATGGTGGTGGGCACGGATGCGTTTGCCGGTTTTGATCGCTGGCGCGAGTGGGAGTCCATCGTGCAGCTTGCTCACGTGGTGGTTGTGCGCCGTCCGGGCCCACCCCTTGACCCTCAGGGAGTGCCCGCAAAGCTTCTCCGGGAGCGGGGTGTAGGCGAATCGCAAGCACTTCACCGGTCACCCTGGGGTTACGTTCTGGAACTGGATCCACCGCTTCTTGATATCTCCGCAACCGCCATCCGCGAGCGGATTGGGGAGGGCCGCTCGGTTCGCTATCTTTTACCGGATTCGGTCTGGCGGGAAATTTGCCGTCTCGGGCTATACGGTGCATGCCCTGACGGGAACGTTTAGTGCTACAATCGCATTTGAATATGACTTTTCGGGTAGCCGCAGATGCCGCTGCCCGTCCGACAGGATGATTATGCAGGCTGACCAACTGAAAGATCTGGTAATAAACGCACTTGAGGACGTTAAAGCACAGGATGTGAGTGTGATTGATGTTCGGAACCGCACCAGCGTGACGGACTACATGGTATTGGCATCGGGTACGTCCAATCGCCATGTGAAATCTCTGGCGGATTCTGTCGTCTCCGAGGCGAAAGAGCAGGGGGTTCGTGCCAGCAACGTAGAGGGTGGCAACGTCAGCGACTGGATTCTGGTGGATCTTGGCGATGTGGTGGTGCACGTTATGATGCCCGCTACCCGGGAGTTTTATGATCTTGAGCGCCTGTGGCGCGATGCCCCGGATCTGGGTGCTGCGGGTAGCGAGTAACCATGCGGTTGCGCCTGATCTGCGTGGGGCAGAAAATGCCCGACTGGGTCAGCCAGGGATACAACGATTACGCCCGCCGAATGCCGCCGGAATTGCCGCTTGAGCTGGTGGAAATTCCCATGGCCCACCGCGGCAAGAATCCGGATATTCCCCGGCTGATGCAAAAAGAAAGCGACGCCATCCTCACCGCTGCCGGGACAAAAGACCGGGTGGTTGCGCTGGAAGTGGGGGGGCATTCGTGGTCGACCGAAAAACTGGCCAGTCAGCTTGAGGGCTGGCAGCAGGATGGCCGGGATGTCAGCTTTCTCGTAGGCGGTCCGGACGGTCTCGCGGACGCGTGTCGCCAACGGGCTGATCAGCTCTGGTCGCTCTCGACGCTGACGCTTCCCCATCCGTTGGTGAGAATTGTGCTGGCCGAACAGTTGTATCGGGCCTGGTCGATTACTCGCAACCATCCATACCATCGGGCTTAGGACGCATCATGCCCTGGGGAGAGTTCAAGGACATCGCTGCCGAACGCCGCCTGTTTCAGCGGCGAACCACGGTCGTGGTGTTTATTGTCCTGCTTATGCTGGGCCTCCTGGTGGCCCGCATGTATCAGCTTCAGGTCGTTGAGCACGATATTTACACGACGCTGTCTGATAAGAACCGTGTTCAGGTTCAGTCCGTGGCCCCGCCACGTGGGCTGGTTTACGATCGTAACGATGAACTTCTTGCAGAGAATCGGCCGGTGTTCGGCGTTACTCTGGTCCCTGAGCGTGTTGATGGCATGGACGAGACCCTTTCTAAGCTGGGTACCGTTCTGGACATCTCCGACGAAGACCTGGAGCGTTTCCAGCGCCGCCTGCAAGAGCCACGTCGCCCCTTCCAGCCTATACCCTTGCGCTACGACCTCAATGAACAGGAAATTGCCAGCCTTGCGGTTCATCGCCATGAGTTGCCAGGTGTGGAGGTGTCCGCAGAGCTGGTTCGCTATTACCCGCATAGTGAGCTTACCGCTCACGCGTTGGGGTTTGTCGGTCGGATTAATCGCGATGAACTGCAGCGGATTGATCCGGTGAATTACGCCGGCACCCACTACATCGGCAAATCCGGTATCGAACGCTTTTATGAGTCCATGCTGCATGGCCGGGTTGGCTATCAGCATGTGGAAACCAACGCTCGAGGTCGCACGCTCCGGGTGCTGGAGCGCCAAAACCCGGTACCGGGGGAGAACATACAACTACACCTGGATCTGAGACTGCAGCGCCTTGCCCACGAATTACTGGATGGCCGGCGGGGGGCGATTATTGCCGTTGAACCGAAGACCGGTGGGCTTTTGGCTCTGGCCAGTGTGCCAGGGTTCGATGCCAACCAGCTTGTGACGGGCATCAGCGTGAAAGACTATCGCGGGTTAAGTGAAGATTTAGACAAGCCGCTGTTCAACCGTGCCCTCCGCGGGCAATATCCGCCCGGTTCGACGCTCAAACCCATGCTCGCCATTGCCGCGCTGGACAGTGGTGTGACTACCCGTGAGAAAGCAATCTGGGATCCGGGCTACTTTCAGCTGCGAGAGGGTGGCCGGCGTTACCGGAACTGGAAGCGCACAGGCCACGGTTGGGTCAATCTGATGGATGCTATGGCTCAGTCCACTGACACCTATTTTTACCAAATGGGTGTTGAAATGGGGATAGACACCATGCATGAGTATCTTTCCGCCTTTGGTTTTGGCGAGGATGCCACGCTTGACGTGTCAGGTGCTCTCAGCGGTCTGCTCCCATCCCGTGACTGGAAGCAGGCGGTACACAATGAGCCTTGGTACCCTGGTGATTCAGTAAATTTGGGGATTGGGCAGGGGTTCATGCTGGCTACGCCTTTGCAGCTGGCCACCGCTACGTCGCTGATCGCCAACCGAGGGCACTGGGTTGAACCACGCTTGCTCAGAGACATCAAGGGTGATCGTTCGGTCGAGGAATTTCTGCCGCCGTCGGATCATGACCCGCTGATACTGAAAAATCCGGATGACTGGGAATTTGTTGTGGATTCGATGGCCGAAGTGATGCATGGCACCAAAGGAACCGCCCGTGGTGCGGCCCGGGGCGCTCCGTATCGTATGGCGGGTAAAACCGGCACTGCGCAGGTCTTCAGCCTGGCGGAAGATGAGGAATACGAAGAGGAAGACGTGCGTGAGCGGTTGCGGGATCACGCTCTGTTTGTCGGTTTTGCACCGGTCGATGACCCCCAGATCGCCGTTGCCATCATTGTGGAAAATGGCGGCAGTGGCAGCGGAACCGCCGCGCCTGTCGGAAGGGCGCTGTTTGACGCCTGGCTGTTGGGTTTCCCTGAGGAAGGCAAGGCACTGGTTACGGGCACCACGGCAGAGGGCGCAGAGTAATGCTCGGAAAAAGTCTGGGGCAGTCGTCTAGCCATCCGTTGACCAGGCCCCGGGGCCTGTTTTCAGCGCTCCACATCGACCCGATTCTGCTGACACTCCTGTTGCTGCTGATTGGCGGCGGGCTGGTGGTGCTCTATAGCGGTGCAGACCAAAACATCGAAGTGGTGAAAGCTCAGGGGGTGCGCATGGTGGTCGCCCTGGTGGTGATGATCGTGTTCGCCCAACTGGACCCCGCTGTATTCAAGCGTTGGGCCCCTTGGCTGTACCTCGCCGGGGTCGCCGGCCTGGTAGCCGTGTTACTGTTCGGTGTAGGCGCAAAGGGGGCCCAGCGTTGGCTGGCAATTCCGGGGTTGCCACGCTTTCAGCCCTCTGAGCTGATGAAACTTGTGGTACCGATGATGACCGCCTGGTATCTCTCCCGCCACTTTCTGCCGCCCCGCCTTTCATCGGTCGCCGTTTCGCTGGGGATTGTGCTACTTCCAATGGCGATGATCATCTTGCAGCCCGATCTGGGAACCTCGCTGTTGGTCGGCACGGCGGGGCTGTTCGTGGTGTTTTTTGCCGGAATGAGTTGGCGATTGATAGGAACCTTCGTTGGCATGCTATCCGTGGCGGCACCGCTGATGTGGTTTTTTGCCATGCGAGACTATCAAAAGCAGCGAGTACTGACGCTTCTCGACCCACAAAGCGATCCGCTTGGAGCCGGCTGGAACATCATTCAGTCGAAAACCGCGATAGGGTCAGGGGGGATCGACGGCAAGGGCTGGCTTCAGGGCACGCAATCCCACCTGGAATTTTTGCCTGAAAGTCACACTGACTTCATCGTGGCGGTGCTGGCCGAGGAATTCGGGTTTATCGGCATGCTGGCGCTGATCACTCTGTATTTGCTGATCATTCTTCGGTGCCTGTACATCGCGGCCACGGCTCAGGATTCTTTCAGCCGGTTGCTGGCCGGGGCGCTTACCATGACGTTCTTTACCTATATTTTCGTGAATGTGGGGATGGTTAGCGGGCTGCTTCCTGTGGTGGGCGTGCCGCTGCCCCTGGTCAGCTACGGTGGAACCTCGAGCGTCACCCTGATGGCGGCCTTCGGCGTGCTCATGTCAATACACACCCACCGGCGGATGATCAGCGCCTGACCATGGACGGTGGGTAATACTCGCATCCCGCGCTCCGTGGTACTGTACCGGCGGTTTGACTGCGGTGGCGGAGTCTTCTCTGAAGCGCCGACCGAACGGCTATTACGGCATAGGCAAGTCATGACAATGTTGTGTATCCCACGCTTTTATCACTTATCCAGGTGGCTTCTTCTGGCCATGCTCCTGCTTGCGCCTCAAGTCTATGGCAAAGGCTATGACACCTCACTGGAGGGGCGTGCGTTTGTCGATGAAATGGAGACGAAATACGGTTTCGAGGGTGATCGGGTTAAGGCCTTGCTGGCGGACGCCGCCCGTAGCGATGACATTCTTGAGTCGATTCGTCGGCCCGCTGAGCGGACCCTGACCTGGGGCGAATACCGGAAGATATTCATCAAGCCGGAACGGGTGGAGCAAGGGGCGGCATTTCTCAGGAAGCATGAAGAAGCTTTTGCCCGCGCAGAGGCTGAGTTTGGCGTGCCGGCCACCGTCATTGCCGGCATCATCGGCGTTGAAACCTGGTATGGCAATTACAAGGGAAAGTATCGCGTGCTGGACGCTTTGGCGACCCTGGCGTTTGACTATCCCCCCCGTAGCCGGTTTTTTCGCAGTGAACTGGTGCAGTATCTGTTGATGACGCGAGAGCAGGGGCTTGACCCGTTAGCGGTGAAAGGCTCCTATGCCGGGGCCATGGGCTACGGTCAGTTCATCTCCAGCAGCTACCGCAATTTCGCGATCGACTTCGACGGCGACGATATCGCTGACCTTCTTGGCAATCCGGTGGATGCCATCGGCAGTGTGGCGAACTACTTCAGTGCTCATCACTGGCACCCGGATGGGCCGGTTGCTGAACCGTTGGATGGGCAGCTTCCTGCGGACTCCCCGCTGTTAACCGGGGAACTGAAACCGCAGCTCACGGTCAGTGACTATCGAAACGCCGGGCTGACGCCTGAACTGGTGGATGATCGTAGCTCCCCGGCACGGGCGATCCTGCTGGAGGGGAAGGACGGGCCCGAACTTTGGCTGACGTACCATAACTTTTACGTGATAACCCGCTACAATCACAGTCACCTTTATGCGATGGCCGTCTTTGAACTGGCCGGAGAGCTCGGCAGAGCACTGGATAAACATGAAAATAACAGCGAACAGACACAGGAACCCTGATCGGTGGTAATCAAACGTCCGTTTTTGATGCAGTGGATGGCGTTAGTGATGTCAGTGATGATATCGGGTTGCGCATCGTCGCCGGTGCCCGAAAAAGAGCCTTCGTCACGATACACAATTTCTCAGGATCGGGCACCGGGCGGTGATTTTGATGCCTCCGGCCTGGTGGACGCCAAGCCCCGTTATGAAGCGCCCAGATCGGCGGGCAACAAATCGACTTACACGGTCTGGGGCAAACAGTACCATGTGATCGATAGTAATGACGGGTATGTGGAGCGTGGTACTGCCAGTTGGTATGGCGAGAAATTTCACGGCCACAAAACTTCCAATGGCGAAGTGTTTGACATGTATACCATGACGGCGGCCCACAAAAGCCTTCGGATTCCGGGTTACGCACGGGTGACGAATCTGGACAACGGCCGCTCTGTGGTGGTCCGGGTCAATGACCGGGGGCCCTTTCATGGCGACCGATTGATCGATCTGTCTTATGCGGCGGCGAAAAAGTTGGGTTATCAGGGCAAGGGAACGGCACGAGTAGAAGTGGCGGCCATTTCGGTGGCAAAAAATGGCACCATGACGCTTGCGGGCAAACCGTTTCCCGGTGGAGGCGAGACGGTTCCGGTAGAACAGATTGCTGACAACCCCCAAAGCTCCGGGAAAGACTCAGCACTGTTTGTGCAGCTGGGTTCCTTCAGCAGTCGCAGCCCCGCCGAAATTCTGCTTGGTAAGGCTCGCGATGCGATTGCTGACCCGATGAGAGTCAGGGCGGTGGACACCGCGTCCGGTCGCTTCCATCGGGTTCAGGTTGGCCCGTTCAGCAATCCCGACGAAGCAAAACAAGCTCAGGCAAGACTTGAAAACCGGGGGTTTGGCCAGACCATACTGCTGACCGATTCCCATTAGAAAAACCAAAGACACCCCTAACGACGAATGAATGGACCCATGGTAATAAATTCAGTTTTCCGCGCGCTTACTTCCGCTTTGCTGCTGGCATTGACACTTTTTGGTCAGGCCAGCGCTCAGACAGTCCTGATCCCATCTCCGCCCCAGGTGGCGGCAAGCTCGTACGTCCTCATGGACCCTCTCAGCGGCAAGGTGCTGATGGATGAGAACAGTAACGAGCGCCTGCCACCGGCCAGCCTGACCAAAATGATGACCGCCTACATAGTTGAGCGGGAGCTGGACGAGGGGCGTATTTCCATGTCGGACATGGTGCCCATCAGTGTCAACGCCTGGCAGACTGAAGGCTCCCGGACCTTTGTGCAGGAAGGCACGACCGTGTCCGTTGAGAACCTGCTGAAAGGTGTCGTTATTCAGTCGGGTAACGATGCTTCGGTGGCGCTGGCGGAATTCATCGCCGGCAGCGAAGAAGCGTTTGTGGACATCATGAACCAGCAGGCGCAACTGTTGGGCATGAAAAGCACCCGGTTTAAGAACGCGACCGGTCTGCCAGCCCCGGATCATTTTTCAACCGCCAATGATCTGGCGTTACTCGCCAAGGCGATTATCAACGATTACCCGGAGAACTATCCGCTTTATGCGGAGAAGCATTTTACCTACAACAATATCCGCCAGCCCAACCGTAATAGCCTGCTTTGGCGTGACAACAGCGTTGATGGCCTCAAGACCGGTCATACAGAGGAGGCCGGTTATTGTCTGGTGGCGTCGGCAAAGCGTAACGATACCCGCATGATCGCCGTCGTGATGGGAACAGACAGCACGCGTGCGCGCGCTCAGGAAGTTCAGAAAATGCTGAACTACGGATTTCGTTACTATGAGAGTGAAACCCTGTTCGGTGCCGGTCAGGAGTTGATCGAGGCCCGCATCTGGGGTGGCCGTGATGACGAACTGGCGGTTGGCGTGACTGAAGAAGTCAATGTCATCATCCCCCGAGGTTCCCGCGATTCCCTCGAGTCCACGGTGGATCTCGATTCCGTCATTAAGGCACCCATCAAGGTCGGTGACGAGCTGGGCCGCGTTCAGGTCAAATTGGGTGACGATGTCATCGTGGACCAGCCGGTTCTGGCGCTGAGTGATGTACCGGAAGGCGGGCTTTTCAAGCGCCTGTGGGATGCCATCAAGCTGTTTTTCGTGCAGTTGTTTTAATGACGGCCGTCGATGTGACAGGAGTATGCCGGCATGAGTGAGCCCAAAGCACCGAAGATAGAATTTCCCTGCGATTATGTGATCAGGGTTATAGGCGATGCAGCGCCGGATTTTACCGAGTTTGTGGTTGAAGTCGTCGAGCAGCACGCCCCTGGCATCCAGGAAACGGATGTTTCACAGAAAAGCAGTCGTGGTGGCCGGTATACATCGGTTCAGTTGACGATCGTAGCGACGGGTGAGGCACAGTTGAAAGCACTGTTCGAGGATCTGAAGGCCAGCGGCCGGGTTCACATGGTGCTTTGACCGGATGACGCAGCTGATAGTTCGTTCGCTCGGTGAACAACCGTACCTGGAAACCTGGGAGGCGATGAAGGCCCTCACCGCGAGCCGGGATGACGCCGTGGCGGATGAAATCTGGTGCCTTGAGCATCCACGCGTTTATACCCAGGGCCAGGCCGGGAAAGCGGAGCATATTCTCGCGCCGGGCTCGATACCCGTTATCCAGGTCGACCGTGGTGGGCAGGTGACCTACCACGGGCCGGGCCAACTGGTGATCTACCTGATGTTAGACCTTCAGCGGTTGAAGTTGGGTGTGCGAACGCTGGTGAATGAGATTGAGCAGGCGATTGTGAGGGTGCTTGCGGGAGCCGGAATAACCGCAGCTCCGCGGCCGGACGCCCCCGGTGTCTACGTGAGTGGAGCCAAGATAGCCTCGCTGGGATTACGTGTTCGCCGTGGTTGCTCGTTTCACGGCCTTGCCCTGAATATTGCCATGGATATGGAGCCCTTCCGTCGTATCAATCCCTGTGGGTTTGTTGATATGCCCATGTGCCAGGTCAGTGATTTTGTGACCGGGGCAACCGTTGCGGATTTTTCCGGCAAGCTGGCGCAAGAATTGGTGGCGGGTCTTGGGCACGATCAGGTCGAGTTTCTCAGCGGTTGGTAAGCGGCTTACTCACTGCCTTTGCCGGGTTCTTCGGAACTGCAAACCGTATTGCGCCCCAGGGTTTTGGCCTGGTACAGGGCTTCATCCGCACGTTGCAGTAGCCGATCAACGGATTCCGAACCAGTGATGGTGGCCACCCCAATGCTGACCGTCGCAGTGATCTTCTGCCCCTCAGCATCCGCCGACTGGCTGGCCACGGCTTCACGAACCCGGTTGGCAGTCTGCACCGCTTCCTTTGTGCCTGTCTCCGGCAGGAGCACCAGATACTCTTCACCGCCCCAGCGGGATAACGTATCTACCTTTCGGCACTGCTCCCTGAGCGTCGATGCCACCATCACGATTATGTCGTCACCTACATGGTGCCCGTAGTTATCGTTAACGCTCTTGAACAGATCAATGTCCATCAGCAGGACGGAGAAGCTGCGTGCATTGCGTAGGTAACGCTGGTATTCGTGTTCCAGTTGGGCCATGAGTTCCCGGCGGTTGGCCAGTCCGGTCAGCGCATCGTGCTTGGCTGCGTACTCGAATTCGTTGGCGAGTCGCAGCAAGCTGAGTTTGCTCCGCCGCCGGCTTTGGTCCAGCACATAACAGGTAGACATCTCAAAGGCGAGAACTGCCAGCATGGTCAGCCTGAAGCTCGTGGTGTACGGGGAGTCAAAAATCAGGTCGCCTATTGGGCTGAAGAGCAGGGCGACGGCGGCCAACCCGCCGCCGCAGGCAATGACCCCGATCTTCGACTGACTGATATAAAAAATAATCGGCGGATACGCGAACAGCCAGATGATGGCGGATCCATCCTCAGCCGCACTCACTGCCAGATAGACAAACAGAGCCGTGGTAATGGCAATAAAACCGCGCCGCTGAAGCGTGGTGTGCGTGGTAACAAGATAGACCAGGCCGTTGGCTGCCAGCAGCCCGGCGAACACCACCAGCAGTGTCGGTGTGGTGGAGTCTCCCTGTAAAAAGGACCGGTAAGCAAATAAGGCCAGCAACGGCACAGCAGCCAGCGTCAACCATCCGATGAGGGTGGGTACAGGGATCTCTCCTCTAACCCGGAACTGGGATAAATCGGCACCGAATTGCTTTGTTGTTTCTGGCGTCATTTTCAGGTCTTGTTGTTCTGGTGTTATGGTTGGGCCGCTGAACAGACCCGTGCGAATATACTAGCCGGATTCGATGTGCTGGATTGTGTTAAAACGTAAAGAGTTGAAAACGTTTCATTCATATACGTCGGGAAGGCGCAAAGCATTGGCCACAAGGCCGCTTAGGCTCCGGCCAGCCAGTTAGGTTCGGGGCGTATCCTGTCCGTATAATGGTGGTAATTGCCCAGGGGCTGACACTTATGAACCGCGCAGGTATTTGATGGTATCCAAAAAACGGGGAACATCGGTTTCAAGAATCAAGACCGGAAGCTTTGAGCGCCGGCTCACCCTCACCCGGGCCGGATTGTTTGCAGGCACGCGGATGGCGTCCCATATGGCGACCAACTGGTTCAGCAGTCGTGAAACCCGTGATCAACGACACCGCGCCATGCTGTCCAGCCAGGCTCAGTTTCTGGTCGACGAGCTGGGCAAGCTGAAGGGCAGCGTGGTCAAGATCGGCCAGGTCATGGCGCTCTATGGCGAACATTTTTTGCCGGATGAAGTCACCGAAGCACTGCATACCCTGGAAGACCAGACCACCTCACTGGAATGGAGCGCCATCGAGCGCGTCCTGAACGATGAACTGGGCGCTGAACGGCTGGCTGAGCTGGACGTGGACCCGGACCCGATAGGGGCGGCGTCGCTGGGGCAGGTGCATCGGGCACGCCGCAAAGAGGATGGTCTGGAGCTGGTGCTCAAGGTGCAGTATCCGGGCGTGGCGGATGCGGTGGACAGCGATCTCAACGCAGTGGCCCAGTTGCTGAAAATTGCGAGGCTGGTGTCTTTCGGGCCGGAGTTCAACGACTGGCTGGAAGAGGTGCGAGATATGATGCACCGGGAAGTGGACTATCGGCTGGAAGCCCGCACCACCGAAAAATTCCGCCAGATGTTGATCGCCGATCCGCGCTTCGTGGTGCCGCGTGTGCTGGAGGAGTTTTCCACGACCCATGTGATTGCGTCCACCTACGAGCATGGGCATTCGGTGAGCTCAGTGGCCGTGCGGGAATTGCCGCTGGCGCGTCGTACCGAATTGGGGCGTGCGGCTCTGGAGCTGTTCTTCCGCGAGCTTTTTGTCTGGGGCGAGATTCAGACGGACCCGAACTTCGGTAACTACCGTATCCGCATTGCCGGCGAGCAGGGTGCCGATCCGGGTTACGATCAAATCGTGTTGCTGGACTTCGGTGCCGTGCAGGCCTACACCAGCGAATTTCTTGACCCGGTTATCCAGATGATTCGTGCGTCGTACGAAGGCGACCTCCCGGCCGTGATCGATGGTGGGGTAACGCTTCGTTTTATGAGTCGCGACTGGCCTGAAGACGTGCTGGACAAGTTCGGGCAGGTTTGTATGTCTGTCCTTGAGCCGCTGTCGAAAGATCCTGCGCAGTGGCCGGAGCACGCGGTCAATGAGCATGGGGAATATCGCTGGAAACAGAGCGATCTGCCTTCCAGGGTCGCCCGCCAGGCTGCCAGGTCCGCCATTAACCGTTATTTCCGGGTACCACCGAAAGAATTTGTGTTCCTGAACCGCAAGCTGATTGGCGTGTACACCTTTATTGCCGTGCTCAATGCTGAGTTCAATGGCGAAACGCTGCTCAGGGCCTACCTCTACGGTCAGGGGACAGATTCAGAAGGCACTCCGGCCGCTTCCATAACCACCCACAATACAAAGGCGTAACGCGCGCCTTTGCCGATGGCGACCAGAATCACGAAGTTCAGCCATGGCACTCGCATAATCCCGCCAACGAGGGTCAGGGCGTCGCCGCCGAGGGGCAGCCAGCCCAGAAGCAGGGACCACTGACCAAACCGATTGAACCGCGTCCGCGCTTTCTCCAGCTGTTGCGCTGAGACCGGAAACCAGCGTTTATGCTTAAAGCGATCCACTTGCCGGCCGATAACCCCGTTAACAACGGAGCCCAGCGTATTGCCCGCCGTTGCCCAGAGCCAGAGCCACCACAGTGAGTAGCCCTGGGTGAGCATGGTTCCCAGCATGATTTCAGAATAAGCCGGAAGCAGCGTAGCCGCCGCAAATGCCGTCACAAACAGGGTAAGATACGCCAAGCTGTCGCCTCATGTTAAACACCGCTACTGTACAGGTTCCATCACCATGAAAACGCTCTCGTTACGCCTGAAACTCTATGCCCTGGTGATTACGCTGCTACTGATCATGGGTGTCAGTATTGTGGTCACCGCCCAATTGTCTCTGACTGACATGGAGGGCCGGATAACGACAGAAACCCGCGATACGGTGCAGGGTATTGTGATGGAGCGCCTGAGCGCAACCGCCGGTAAGTATGGTGAGCTGGTGAGTGGTCTGTTTGCCGCAGCCTACCGGACGCCGGAAGTGGTACGAAATGTGATTATCCGCAACATCCAGGCTGACAGCTCCGGGCGCATCAGCCGCATAGACCTGCAGGAAACCATCGGGGCGGTGCTTGAAGAACAGAAAGGCCTGAGTTCGGTATATGCCCAGTTCGAGCCGGACGCCTACGATGGCCAGGACCGGTATTTCACCGGCGGTGTGGAAGAGCACAGCAGCGATGAAGGCACTCTGGAAATCTATTACTACCGGACTCCCGACGGTGAAGTGGTGTTCAGCAGAACCGAGGACCCCGCCACCAAATACCTCGACAGCCGCAATGAATTCGGTATTCGGGAGGCGGAATGGTATCTGTGCTCAAAAGACAGCAAGACTCCCTGCATCATGGAGCCCTACGACTACGAAATCGAAGAGGGCTACACCGAGCTGATGACCAGCCTGGTGGTGCCGATTGTTAACGATGGTGAATTTGCCGGTGTCGTGGGCGTGGACATCAACCTGTCTACCCTGCAGCAGACCATTCGCGACGTTAGTCAGGCGCTCTACGAGGGCGAGTCCCGCGTGACCCTGTTGAGCAACAAAGGCCTGATTGCCGCCTCCAGCCACTATGTTGATCATTTGGGGCGTCCACTCAAGGAAGCATTGCCGGCGCTTGCTGACGAATTCGTCGGGCTGCATCGTGGCGAGCGCAGTTACGATGACGGAACAACCCTGGCGGTGTCTTACCCGGTCGGGATCGAACTGCCGGGTACGCAGTGGTCGCTGCTGATTGAGCTGCCCCGGGAAACGGCGCTGGCCGAAGTGGCGCAGATTACCGGCTTGCTGTCCGATGAGGTGAGCGCCACCGCTGGCCGCCAGGCCATGGTCGGTGTGCTGGTGTCGGTTCTCGCGATCCTGATACTGGTTCTGCTGGTTCGTTCGGTCACGCGGCCGCTGAATGAAATCCGCGACCGGATGAAGAATCTTGCCAGTGCCGAAGGGGATCTGACCCGAGAGCTGACCATTGATACGCACGCCGAGTTGATTGAACTGGCGGGTGGCTTCAATGCCTTCCTGGCGCGCTTACGGGTCATGATCAATGACCTGAAAAATGTAAACGGTCAGGTCCGCCAGCAGGCGACGGACGTCGGTGGCATTGCGCGGGAAGCCGACGCGCAGACCGAGCGGCAGCACCAGGATATTGAAAACGTTGTCACCGCGATGAACGAGATGAGCGCCGCCGCCGGAGAGGTAGCCGGTTTTGCCGGTGAGGCCGCCGATAACGCGCGTCAGGCCCAGGATGGCGTGCGGTTTACCCAGGACACGCTGACCACCGCCGTTGATGGCGTTGGTGCCTTGTCCGGAGACATGGACCAGGCCAGTACCGCCATAACCCAGGTTGCAGGCCGCAGCGATAACATCAACCGCATTCTGGATGTGATCCGTGGTATCGCCGAGCAAACCAACCTACTGGCCCTGAACGCCGCCATCGAGGCTGCCCGGGCTGGAGAGCAGGGGCGCGGTTTTGCCGTAGTGGCCGACGAAGTGCGCACACTGGCGTCTCGTACCCGCGAGTCCACCGATGAAATCAGCGATATGATCGAGGGGCTGCAAAGCGACGTTGATGGTGCGGTCTCGGTTATTCGCGCCGGGGTGGATCGTGCGACCCTGGCGGTAGAAGGTACCCGCGAAGCCGACCATTCCCTGGCTGCCGTCGTCGAGCGGATCGGTACCATTGTTGAACATGTGACCCAGGTAGCAACGGCAGCGGAAGAGCAAAGTTCAGTCAGTGAAGAAATCAACCGTAACCTCACCCAGATTGGCGATGCCGCCAGTGATTTGCGTGAGCTTGCTCAGCGCGTCCGGAGCAGCGGTGACGCCCTGGATGAGCAAGTGAACGTGCTGGACTCTGAGCTGGGCCGCCTCAAAACCTGATGGTGGGCGGGTGGTGGCATGAGCCTCTCCTATGGCGGCCATTCAGAGCATCAATTTTGTGATGGTTTGATGACATGCCATCATGGCAGCAGTTTGAGCCTCGGCGCCTACCCGCCGGAATGTCTGAGATTGAGGAGTATGCTATGGAGCATGTGACGATTTACGGCCGTACGTCCTGCGGGTTCTGTGTGCGGGTCCGCCACTTGTGCGAAGCCAGGGGGATGCCCTTTACCTGGGTGGACATGGTGGCAGAAGGACTCAGCAAGGACGACATCGCGGACAGAATTGGCCGCCCGGTATTCACTGTGCCGCAAATTCTGGTGGGCCAGCAGTACATTGGCGGGTCGGATGAATTTGTCAGTTATGTCCAGCAGTGGGATGCGGCCAACGCGAACTGAAGATCGGCAATAAAAAGCGCTTGTGGTGTTAGCCACAAGCGCTTTTTTTATGCGTGGGTGATCAGATCTGGAAGTCGGTCTTGAGCTTTTTTTCCACCAACGTGTTTTGCAGCCTGGCTACTCGGGGCAGGCCATTGTCAAACGGGGGGAAACTCTCGCCATAGATCAGCGGCTCAAGGTAATCCCGGCAGTCCTGGGTGATGCCGAAGCCGTCGTCGCTGATGTAGTGGATCGGCATTTTCTTTTCCTGGTTGGCGACGTCACTCAGCGGAGCTTCGCCAATGTGCCAGCGATACGGTTTTCCCTGATCACGAACGATGGTCGCCATCAGCGCCTGCTTGCCTTCCATTGCCATTTCGACGGCGGCCTTACCAACGGCATAGGCCTGTTCAACGTCGGTGGCGGAGGCAATGTGGCGGGCACTGCGCTGCAGGTAATCCGCGACGGCCCAGTGGTACTTGTGGCCCAGCGCCTGCTTGACCATGTTGGCCAGTGCCGGTGCCACGCCGCCCAGTTGGGTATGGCCAAAGGCATCTTTGGCTCCGGCGTCCGCCAGGAATCGACCATCCTCGTATTGCGCGCCCTCTGACGCTACAACCACGCAATAGCCGTATTCTTTGACGCAGAATTCCACCCGCGCGAGAAACGCTTCACGGTCGAACGGTATCTCCGGGAACAGAATGATGTGGGGTGGCTGACCCTCGCCCTGACCGGCCAGCCCGCCCGAGGCGGCAATCCAGCCGGCGTGACGGCCCATTACCTCAAGAATAAACACCTTGGTGGAGGTCTCGCACATGGACTTGATGTCCAGGCTGGCTTCCAGGGTTGAGGTGGCGATGTACTTCGCGACGGAGCCGAAACCGGGGCAACAATCGGTGAAGGGCAGGTCGTTGTCCACGGTTTTGGGCACGCCGATGCAGGTGATCGGATAACCCATCTTTTCAGACAGTTGGGACACTTTGTAGGCCGTATCCTGAGAATCGCCGCCACCGTTGTAAAAGAAGTATCCGATGTCGTGAGCGCGGAATACTTCGATCAGGCGCTCGTATTCGCGCTTGTTTTCAGAGAAATTCTTGAGCTTGTGGCGGCAGGAACCAAATGCGCCACCGGGGGTGTGGATCAGTGCCTGGATGGCCTTGTCGCTTTCAAGGCTGGTGTCAATCAGCTCTTCCTTAAGAGCGCCGATGATGCCGTTGCGGCCGGCGTAGATCTTGCCGATGCGGTCCGGATATTGGCGCGCAGTCTGAATGACTCCGCAGGCGCTGGCGTTAATGACGGCGGTGACACCGCCGGATTGAGCGTAAAAAGCGTTTTTGATGGCCATCTCAGGCTGGTGCCTCTTGCTGGTTCAGTAATGGCCGCCGATGATACGCCAAATGCCGGCTTTTTTCATGAGCAGGATTGCGGATCACGAAGGTCTTGACGGCCTGCGGTGTATACGGGAGGCTTGGCACGTTCCTTTTTACGGCCATTCACGGCCACTCACGAGGTCAGACCGGTCATGCACATCCATATCCTGGGAATTTGCGGCACATTCATGGGCAGCCTTGCG